>NZ_JBYVJU010000012.1:0-174771 GCF_058147085.1 Parendozoicomonas sp. 209JJ7-1
GATGTTTTTAATGCTCAAGGCAAGGTGCCTGTAAACACCACACAGGTCAATCGTACTCTCCGTGATGATTCTGCAGACTGGGTTTACCTGCCCTTAATTCAGGCTTTAACGGCACTGGCCGCCTTGTTTCATGACTGGGGCAAGGCCAATCAACAGTTCCAGCACAAGCTTCAGGTTGAATCTAAAAAACCATTAGGGGATGCCTTGCGCCATGAGTTTGTTTCCTGTCTTTTACTGAAAAAACTTATCGGTCAGCCAGAAAACGACCAACAATGGCTGGAATTGCTGGCCAATGGCGACTTACTTCAGTTGGATCAGTTGGAACATCAGAAAGAAGACCAGCCTCTCAAGGATTTACCACTCACTGCACAAATTGTTTTCTGGTTAATTGCTTCCCACCACAAGTTACCTTATTCAGAGAACTGGGGAGGTGCAAAAGCACCAGACTTATCAGATTCTCTCAACAAGATTGACCAGGACTGGGGTTTTTACATTTCACAAGCCAGCCAGACACTGAATAACTGCCTGCGGTTTGAAAACGGGTTATTAAGTACATCAAAACCCTGGTTAAAACAGATTAAACGCTGGGCGGGGAAGCTGTTACAGCTTCAGCCTCACCTGCAGCAACTGACTGAGAGCGGTGCAACCCGGTTATTGCTGCACCATTGCCGCCTGAGCCTGATGCTGGCTGACCACGGTTATTCCTCTATACAGGTGGATGGAAAGTGGCAGGGGCAAACCAATCTGGTAGCCAATACCAAAAGCTATAAGGCCGGCAATAAAAAAGGGTTTATTAAAACAAGTGAACCCAACCAATACCTGGACCAGCACCTGCTTGGCGTCTGTGAGTACGCAACCAAAAACATTCGCCTGTTACCGTCTATGGAAAAACAGGCACTGAAAAGCCCTAACACCGCCAGTCTGAAGAAAAAAAGCCCCCCTGACTTCGCGTGGCAGGATAAAGCCGTCCAAAAGATTAAAGCATGGCAAAGCTCGGAAACGAACTATCAGCAACAAGGCTTCTTCGCTGTCAATATGGCCAGCACTGGCTGCGGGAAAACCTTTGCCAATGCCAAAGTTATGCGTTGTTTGTCATCAGATGGCGACAGCCTGCGTTACATTCTCGCTTTGGGTCTGCGTACCCTGACCTTACAGACCGGGGATGAATACCGGGAGAAAATCTTCCACAACAGTGACGGCTCAGACCTTGCTGTGTTAATCGGCTCCAAGGCTGTTTTGGAATTGCATGAGGACAAAAGAGCTGCTGAAAAGGAAGAAAGCAGCCTTTGGGAGCAGAATGGCTCTGCGTCCGCCCGCCCCATGCTAGATGAACAGGACCAGGTGATTTACGAAGGCGACTTCCCCGAAGACACCTTAGGCACCGTACTTAAAAACGACAAAGATCGTGGTTTTTTTCATGCCCCCGTGCTGGCCTGCACCATCGATCATTTGATGGCCGCCGTCACCAGCAAGCGAGGCGGACGTTATATTCTGCCGAGCCTGCGGTTGATGTCGTCTGATCTGGTCATTGACGAGATTGATGACTTTACCGGTGAAGACTCCATTACCATTGGCTGGCTTATCCATCTGGCCGGTATGCTGGGGCGCAAAGTCATGATCTCTTCTGCCACTATTCCTCCCGCTATGGCCGAAGGTTATTTCAGGGCCTACCAGAACGGTTGGCAATTGTTTGCCAGCATGCGTAATAAGAGCAGCAAGATAGGTTGTGCCTGGATTGATGAATTCAACACTCAGGTGCAAACGGTGTATGCCCCTGAAACCAGGGAGTTGCTGGCAAACTATCAGCAGCTGCACAAAAAATTTATTGATGCCCGCATTAAAAAACTGTCCCAACAAATAGCCCGGCGCAAAGCCACCATTATTGAATGCTCACACCTACTGACACTGGCACAGTCAGAGAAGCAAACGGCTTATCACCAGGTCATTACTGAAGCAGCCCTGCAAATGCATCAGCAGCATGGCTGGCAGGAGCCAGGCTCTGGGTTGAAGATCTCATTTGGTGTTATTCGCTTTGCCAATATTAACCCGGCTTTGGCTTTCACCCGTGCTTTGCTGGAGTGCACAGTAGCGGATGATACCTGTCTACGGGTTATGCCTTACCACAGTCAGCAGGTTCTGCTGTTACGCAATGCCCAGGAACAACATCTGGACCGGGTACTGAAACGTAAGGAAAAAACCGGTGAACCACCACAGGCACTGGCTGACGGTATTATCAAACAGCATATTGCCTCAGCAAAACAGCAAGGTTGCCACAATCTGGTATTTATTCTGGTCGCCACGCCGGTAGAAGAAGTTGGTCGGGACCATGATTTTGACTGGGGGCTTATCGAACCCTCTTCCTACCGGTCACTGGTGCAGATGGCAGGGCGGATCCGGCGGCATCGAATGAGTGAAGTGGAGCAACCCAATATTGGCATTCTGCAGTATAACTGGAAGGCATTAAAAGAGGGTGATAAGGCGGGCAAGTGCTACTTCCAAAAACCCGGTTATGAAATAGGAAGCAAAGACAGAAAAGTGTTCTCCTTTCGCTCCACGCACAATATTACAGAACTGGTTAACACTAAAAACATGGCTGAAAGGTTTGATGCCAGCCCTCGTATATCCCCACCAGATAAAAAAGACCGGTTAGCAAGCCTGGAGCATGCCGTTATTCACCATGATCTTTGTGAGAGCAGCTCCACAAAACCACATACCCTGCACGGCTACCTGACCCAGTGCTGGTATTTAACCAGCATTTGCCAGCATAAGGTTTCATTCCGCAAAAGTGAGAGCAATGTTCAGCTTTACCTTACGATTGCGGAGGATGAAACCACATTTTTTATTGAGCGGGATAACAATGGAAAACCCTCAAGACTGGAGAATGGCGAACTGGCCAGTGCCGAACAGTCCCGCCACATTGGCCGTATTCAACTAACAGCCCAGCAAAGCCAGCGTTTATGGCTTAATCGCGATTACACAGAACTACTCGCACAACAGGCTGAGCGGCAGCAAATCAGCCCTTTTTACGCCAGTATGCGTTATGGCGAATTGACCCTGCGAGACCAGGATGACCACTGGTTTTACAACGACCAGCTAGGGCTGTTCAAAGAGATTTAATTATTAACAGACTTTCCTCAAACAGGCTTTTCTTAAACAACAGGAGGACACTATGGCCGATCCGGCAGTCCGGGCCTTTTTCGAAGATCGAAAACAGGCCTGGTTGAAAAGTAAAATCAAAGCATCAATGGATGATGCCCAGGTGCAGGACATACAAACGGAAGGGAACCAAAAGTTCTCTTTTGAGCACTGGTTACCTAATGCCGCCAAGCGTGCAGGGCAAATCAGCATCTCCACCCACCCCTGCACCTTCAGCCACCCCAGTGCCCGGAAAAACAAGAACGGTTCAGTTAATTCCATTATTGCCAAAGCAGAACATAACAATGATGGCTTTTTGCGCAGTGGTAACGTAAAAACCAGTACCGATGCTTTAGGCAATGCCGCAGCACTGGACGTGTACAAATTCCTCACACTGGTGATGCATGATGGCCAAACGCTGTTGCAGCATATTGAGCAGGAGACCGGGCTTGCAACCACTCTTCTGACCATAAATAGCCAGGATTACCAGACTCTTCGTGATGGTTTTCTGGCTATGACAGCCACTGCCACAGAGCAGGTTACCAGCTCCAAAATCAAGCAGGTCTACTTTCCTCTGCCAGACCATAACGCAACAGACGATTACCACCAGCTCTCCATTCTCACCAATTCCGGCATTGTGTTTGAAATGCGGCGCCGGCTGGATGCCATGCGTTTTGGGGTTGACCCGGAAAACGCATCTATTGCCGAGCAAAAAAAATACCTGACCAAAGACGAACTAAAACAGGCACGGGATAAACGACGAAAAAAAGAGTTCTTTGAGAAACCATTTACAGAATTATATGGCCTGACAACTATCGGTTACGGCGGCACCAAGCCCCAAAATATCAGTGTGTTGAATAACCAGAATGGTGGCAAAGCGCATTTGTTGTTATCAGCGCCTCCCCAGCTGGAACAAAGAGACTTTAATTTTCCCACCAAAGATTTCTTTCGCCAGTCGGTTTCCCCTTTTAAGGTCAGGGATGCTTTTCTTGCGCTGGACAAGATATTTAAAACCCATAACGCAGAATCAAGTATTCCCTTGCAAAACCTGCGTACAGGGCTGGGCCGCAGACTGGAACAGATTACTGACCTGGTGATTGAAACCATGTGGCGGGCTCGTGCTGTTGCGGCTGAGCAGCATTTTCCAGCCACATCACAGCTGGATAGCCTGCAGAAAAGCTGGCTGCTGGAAGAGTTTGTTGAACAGCGACAGCAGGATGACTGGCTGGATACCCTGGTTCAGACAGTCGTTGACTGGATTAGCCAGGGCTATCGCAAGATCATTGATAATCCCAGTACTCTGGGTGATGCGGAAGTCGGGTTTATCCATGACTTTGTGGACCAGTACCGGGAGGCGTTGCGATGAGTACAGATATTCTGGTTATCCCCCGGCTGAAAATCCATAACGCCAACGCACTGTCCAGCCCGTTTACCATTGGTTTTCCGGCCATGACAGCCTGGCTTGGGGCAGTTCACGCCCTGCAACGGAAACTTCAAACCCGGTCCATCGATATTGAATTGTCGGCCGTAGGCGTGGTGTGCCATCAGTTTGATCTGCAAACCTACCAGGGTCCGGGGGATTTCGTACACTCCATTATCGGCACCGCCAACCCGGTTGATAAAACCGGCGCAAGACCTGCCTTTATCGAAGAAGCACGCTGTCATTTGCAGGTTAGCCTGCTGATTGAAATACCCGAGCTTTCCGCTACCGAGCAGGAACAATTGAAAACCAGTATCACTCATCATCTCAATAGCGGGATGAAACTGGCGGGGGGCGATATTTTGCAGTTTGGCAAGCCGTATATCCCCACCGATTACGAAAAACTGAAAAACCAGCTGATGCCGGGCTACGCCATTGTCGAGCGCCGGGAACTCATGGCTAATGCCATGGAAGACGGGCAGGACGCAGTGGATGCTTTGCTCAGCTTCCTGACTGTAGAAAACCAGTGCACACAGGATGAGCACGGCAAAGTGGAATGGACTCGCCAGCGCAAGGCGAAAGGCTGGCTAGTGCCTATTGCGACAGGTTTTCACGGTATCGCCCCTCTGGGGACAGCTAAAAACCAGCGTGACAGCGATAAACCCCACCGGTTTGCTGAAAGCCTGGTGACTCTGGGTGAATTTGTTATGCCCTACCGGTTGGACTCTATTGATGAACTGCTCTGGCACTACCATACCGACCAGCCCGGCAACCTCTACCTCTGTCAGCAAAAACCTGTTGATCATCAAGGCTTTTAATTCCAAGGAGAAACATCATGGCTAAAAAAGACAACATTGCATCTGTACTGGCTTTTGAAAAAAAACTGGTCCCCTCTGATGGTTATATGTACGGCACCCAGTGGGAACAGCGTAAAGAACTGGCAACACCGTTGAAGCTGCAGGAAAAATCTGTACGGGGCACCATCTCTAATCGCCAGAAGCCCGCGATTCAAAAAGACCCGGCCAAGCTTAATGCAGAAGTGGAAAAACCCAACCTGCAAACCGTTGATGCCTGCTCCCTCGCCCCGGAACAAGACACACTAAAATTGTGCTTTACCCTGAAAGTGCTGGGCGGAATCTGTCAGCCATCTGCGTGCAATAATGCCGCTTTTAAACAGAGTTACAGTACAGCGGCCAAGGCATATATCGAAAAAGAAGGTTTTACCGAGCTGGCTCGCCGCTACGCTCTGAACCTGGCTAATGGCCGGTTCCTGTGGCGTAACCGGGTGGGTGCAGAAAATATCGAAGTGGTCGTTAATGCCTTAAACGGTGAAAAAACCCAATGGACATTTGATGCCACCCAGTTCAGCCCCCGTGATTTTGAGGCCAGCGACAGTGATGTAAGTGCTTTGGCCAGCCGTATTGCCACAGCCCTGGCCAGTGAGGATGACTTTCTGATGCTGGATATCAGCTGTTTCGCAAAGGTTGGTAAAGCCCAGGAAGTTTATCCCAGTGAAGAGCTGGTGATGGACAAAGGAAAAGGCAATAAAAGCAAAATTCTCTATGCCGTGGAAGGGAAGGCGGCCATGCACTCCCAGAAAGTGGGTAACGCCCTGCGCACCATTGATACCTGGTACCCGGATTTTGCTGATATTGAGCAGTCTGCCGGACCTATCGCTATCGAACCCTATGGTGCCGTTACCAATCTGGGTAAAGCTTTTCGCACCCCGAAAGACAAACAGGATTTTTACACTTTCTTTGATGGCTGGGCCCGTGGCGATAAGCTGCTGCGCACTGAAGACGAACACTACGTAATGGCTGTATTGGTACGTGGTGGTGTATTTGGCGAAAGCGACAAGTAGGAGCGGCTATGAAGGTCTACATCGATCTGACTTTGCTGCCCAGCGACGATATCGGCATAAACTTCCTGTGGCAGAAGGTGTTCCAGCAGGTACACCTTGCACTGGCGGAACAGAAAAACGCCACTGGAATTCAGCCTGTTGCCGTAGCGTTTCCCAGCTATCGTTCTCGCCAGTTAGGAAGCAAACTGCGATTACTGGCTGCCAGCTCTGATGATTTGGAGAGGCTAAAACTGGGGCAATGGTTAAACCGGTTAACGGATTATGTGCATCAATCCTCCATCAGGGCAGTACCGGACAAGGTCAAGAAGTTTGTGTGTTATTCCCGGCAGCGCAGTAAAACCAGCAGCGAACGGTTGGCCGCCCGTTATGGCAGGCGGCATAACATGACTCTGGATGAAGCTAAAAAGAAGTATCAGGCTTTTCAACCAAGATACCTGGAGGCACCATTTATCCAGATGAAAAGCCTGAGCGGCGAGTGTGCTTTCCGCCTGTTTGTTGAGCAGACTTTACTCGATAAAGCTCCGGAACTGGAGAAACCGGTTGATTTTGGCAGTTATGGATTGAGTCGCTCTGCGGCTTTACCCCATTTTTGACCAATATATTTTGCTCTTTAAAAAAATGCATTAGAAACAAAGCGTTGCACGCTTGGCCGAAAACATTGGTCAAAGTGGCATAATGGCAGCCCAGGCCTTGCTGCAACGCAGCTTTATTGGTTATTGTTCAGGGTTCACCGCCGCATAGGCGGTTTAGAAAATTCACATAGGTGCATTGAGGCCCGTCTACGTGTTCACCGCCGCATAGGCGGTTTAGAAAACTAATCAAACTGTTAATGATTTAAAGAATGCGTTCACCGCCGCATAGGCGGTTTAGAAACGAACCCCTTCCGGAACCGAAGCAGGAGAAATGTTCACCGCCGCATAGGCGGTTTAGAAAATCTGTTATATCTGAGTGTATTTCCACTCCCAGTTCACCGCCGCATAGGCGGTTTAGAAAGCGTACGCAAAAGGAAGGGGAAAAGGGAAAAAGTTCACCGCCGCATAGGCGGTTTAGAAACACATGTTCAGAAAGTTACAAACGCCGGTTACGTTCACCGCCGCATAGGCGGTTTAGAAATATGAGCGGTGATCGTGATATTTACAATGATCGTTCACCGCCGCATAGGCGGTTTAGAAAAAACATAAAACGCAGGAACAGGGCTGACTGATGTTCACCGCCGCATAGGCGGTTTAGAAAACAAAGCCTCCGGCAAAACAGGGCAGAGGTAAGTTCACCGCCGCATAGGCGGTTTAGAAACAGTAATACAGGGTACGGCGGGGAACACTCAGGTTCACCGCCGCATAGGCGGTTTAGAAAACAGTGACCGGTGAAGGTGGTGGTAGTGATCTGTTCACCGCCGCATAGGCGGTTTAGAAAACAATATCGCCGCTGCGCTTGATTGCGCCGTAGTTCACCGCCGCATAGGCGGTTTAGAAATACAGCCGCTCTTTGAAGAGGCTACCGCCGATGTTCACCGCCGCATAGGCGGTTTAGAAAAGTCATCCCGATAACAAGATCAAGCTGAAAGAAGTTCACCGCCGCATAGGCGGTTTAGAAAAACAGCAAAAAGTGTCAACACACCAAAGAAGCGTTCACCGCCGCATAGGCGGTTTAGAAAACCAGCACGGATAATCGTTGTGCTGGTTGTACGTTCACCGCCGCATAGGCGGTTTAGAAATATGGGTCCAAAGGGTCAAGATGGCAATCCTAGTTCACCGCCGCATAGGCGGTTTAGAAATACGAAATAATGAATACCGTGCAATGTGTCCGGTTCACCGCCGCATAGGCGGTTTAGAAATCGTTGTAGTGACGGGACTCGATAAACCAGGGGTTCACCGCCGCATAGGCGGTTTAGAAAAGTAAGCGTAATGGGGCCAAATTTTTACGACGGTTCACCGCCGCATAGGCGGTTTAGAAATAAAAATTCTTCGGGTGGGTTGGTTTTATGATGTTCACCGCCGCATAGGCGGTTTAGAAAGTGATATGGAGCTGTCGGGTTATGAGGTGATGGTTCACCGCCGCATAGGCGGTTTAGAAAAACTACAGGAATAACCGCTATCAGTAATATTGGTTCACCGCCGCATAGGCGGTTTAGAAATTCGAGGGGCCCGGAAATATAGATGTCCCCGACGTTCACCGCCGCATAGGCGGTTTAGAAATATGCGAGAGAGTGTTTTGAACAGGCTATTCGGTTCACCGCCGCATAGGCGGTTTAGAAAAATAGTCAGCCACTTCTTCAGGCATGGGGATTGTTCACCGCCGCATAGGCGGTTTAGAAAATGGTGGATCCATAACACTTCGATTCCCATCTGTTCACCGCCGCATAGGCGGTTTAGAAAATACTGGCTGTGCTCTCTCCAGAAATTCTGGAGTTCACCGCCGCATAGGCGGTTTAGAAACAGGGGAAGCAAAACATAGTGATTTCTCTCTATGTTCACCGCCGCATAGGCGGTTTAGAAAAGGAGCCAACACCGCCGAAGGACATTAGGGATGTTCACCGCCGCATAGGCGGTTTAGAAAACCACGAGGCTGACCCGGGTTCAGAACCTTGGGTTCACCGCCGCATAGGCGGTTTAGAAAGATGTTTCTGCACCCTGGGGCAGCATGTTATCCGTTCACCGCCGTATAGGCGGTTTAGAAAAGTAAGCCAACGCTTCAACGAATGTCGATAAGGTTCACCGCCGCACAGGCGGTTTAGAAAAGGAGAGCCAAAGGTAAAGGTTTCGGCATTGCGTTCACCGCCGCATAGGGGGTTTAGAAAAATATAAGCGACAAAAGCACCTTTAATAACCTGTTAGGCGCTATTGCAAAAAATTATGGTATCCCATTTTAGGATGATGGTGTCGAACATGATTACCAAGATCATTGAAAGACTCAATACGCCAAGGTAGAGGGCAATGTGGGCATAGAAAACCATTTTGACATTTTTCCATTATCTTTTGGAAATCTTTTTGATGATTCTGTTTATAATGCTTCCTCCTGTTATAACCATTACGTTTCAGTTGAGCGCCACACTTGAACAAGCATCTTGAGACGTGTGATGTAAGAATGTGGTCTTCTCCAAAAGAATAACTGCTAGATGTAATATCATCATTCGCTGAGAACACTTCATATGGCTGCTGAGTTGAAAATTCTTCTAAAGATAACTGATATAAAAACATAGCTATTGCCTGAGGTTCTGTGACTTCACTATCGAAGAGATTATGTAGTTCTTCAGGAAGTAATATATCGACGTTGATAAAATCATTGACATATAATCCCCCTTTATCATGCAAAAGAGCAGAAATTGTTTTTCCAGCTTCGGTCTTTAAGTGTATTTTAACGCCGTTACTCAACGTGTACCCATAGTCGTCTGACATGGCTTGAATAGGCAATAACAATACGCTAAGGATTACAATGAGAGAACAAAATATACTTTCCATATAAATTATCAAGTTAAGATGATGGAAAATTCGTATGAAGCCTAGCAGATATATCTGAATATCGCCTAACAAGAAAAATCCAGGTGACGCCTACGGTGCACCTGATTTAGGCGTTATGTGCAATAGTGGTTTTGGAATAGATTCCTATTATTTGACATTCGGACGAGTATCAAAACCTTTATAGACTTTATTAATAAACAAGTCTTTCTGTTTCATACCCACAAGCCAATTTGACGTTGTGACCGCAAATGGCAGCTGTACTACTCCTTGTTTCTGGCCAATCGGAATCATAGCCATTAGTGGATTGCGTTTATATCCTTTATCTCTTTTTCCTTCACGTCTTCTAACAATGGATTTCGCAAGATATTCACCTTGCTGAACAGCTAGGTAGCCGAGCTTCGCTTCACCAACGTCTGCGATATCGCCCAAAGCATACAAGTTTTGCTCGCCATTAACTTGTAGCCTGCTATTCACTTTTACAAACCCCCGGTCATTGAGGATATGCGCCAACCGTGGTGTAAGAAATTCGTTATTAGGTAATACTCCAGTCGCTTCAAATACCAGGTCAGCATCACTGATTTGTCCACTATTCTGATCGATATAGCGACCACCCTGATTTTGATAGCGACACTTATATTGGATGTTAACGCCGAGTGCTTCCAGTTGCTGCTGGGCTTTTATCTGGGCTTTGGGCTTAAAGCCGTTCAACAGTACATCACCGTTATGCGCCAGAGTGAGTTTGCTGTCCGGCATGGCATGGGCAATTTCTCCGGCCAGTTCGGTACCAACAACACCGCCGCCAATCACCATGACTTTTTTTGCCTGCCGGAGTTGTTTATGCATCTCTGCCAGTTCCTGGTGACGGGATTGAATGTCCATCGCTGTGTTGGTTTTAGCTGCCGGCATGCTGGGATAGCGAGTTCCTGATGCTATGATGCCGCTATCGAAGCTGATCTCTGTGTCATCCTCCAAACGGGCAGATTTTGCAGTCATATCCACCACTTGACCATGTAAAAAGCTGCTGCTGAGAAAGTCCCTGTAGTATTTGCGTGCCTGATTACCTGTACTGACTGGATCGGTAAGATTCCGCAGCATAGCGAAGGTTACCTCAAAATAGTCTTTTTTATCCACCAGGGTAGTGCTGACCCCCTGTTTTTCCAAAGCTTGAGCCGCGGCTACGCCTGCAAAGCCTCCACCAACAATCAACACATCTGTTTTAATCGTCATTATTGTTTACCTGACAAGTGCAACTGAACTATTCCCATCCATGTTATTCAATAGTTTTTTTGCCATAAATGAGCGATTATGAGACACCTATGTGCATTTATGCACATCTCAAATTATGCAGACACGGTCGTGTGATGGATAAGTGGTCAGAACTAAGAACGGCTTACAAACTGGCTAAACTTGGTACACTCAGCGCCACAGCCCTGGATATAGGTGTACACAGGTCTACCGTCATGCGTCATATCGATGCACTCGAAAAAGACCTTGGAGTAGTGTTATTTCAGCGCAACGATAAAGGATATATTCCAACCGAAGCCGGACTGGAGATCATGCGCCTGGGAGAAGTTACCGAATGCCATTTCTCCCAGTTACCCTCAAGGTTAAAATATCAGGAGAAGGCTCTGAAGGGTACTCTTTCTATTACCACCATCAGTGAGATGGCAAGCTTACTGATGCCAGCAATAAAAAACTATCTGGCACAGCATCCAGGCATGCGCATTAATATGATCGGTGATCTGCGTAACTTTAACCTTGAATATGGTGAAGCCGATATTGCTATCCGTGCAGGAGAGAAACCAACAACACCAGATAATGTTGTATTACCACTGATAACGATAGAAGTAGTCTTTTGCGCTCACAAAAATTATATCCGGGACTATGGTTCACCGGATCAGGGTAATATCAAAGGACACCGGTTTATAGCCCTGAATGATCGTCCATTGCATCTTCCCTGGAATGAATGGATTTACAACACTATTCCTGAGCAGAGAATTGTACTGTCCGCTTCCAGCCAGCAAATTCTCAGGCATGGTATACTGTCCGGCTGTGGTATTGGCATCATGCCTAAAGCCCTGGTTAATAACACCAAAGACCTTGTCGAAATTCCGCTTTCTCAAAATTGGCAGCTTTCCATCTGGATTCTGGTGCACAGAGATATGTTTAATATGACAAAGATTCGTAAATTCATTGATATTCTACAGCAACAGAGCACATGGCCCCTTGAATCACTATAACTGTAGACATAGGGCTGCACATAACAAGCGGTTCCAGGTGACGCCTTCGGCGCACCTGAATCAAGCGTTCACCGCCGCATAGGCAGTTTAGAAAAGGGCCAGGATCTGCAACAGGTGCGAAGCGCTGGCACGCAACACCGTGCACGGAAAAAGTGCGGTGGCTGGTTTTGCAATGCGCTGCCCGTGCCTATAGAGTGGCCTCATTTTTCGGATGAAAGCCATTTATGTCGGATTCAACCCTTATTCTGGTCGGGGCGGATACCTTTGCCGGTGAAGCTGCCCTGCATCTTCTTGGTGAGGCTGGTTTGGCCCAGGGCAATATTGTTGCTCTGGTGGCGGATGGAAACAAAGATGAGGCTTCCGTTCAGTGTAATGGCCAGCCTCTGCCTGTTCAGTCAGTCCAGGATTACAGCTTCAGTTCCGGTGAACTGGTTGTGTGCGTGGAAGATGCGGCTCTGGCTGAGATTGTTATTTCCCGGGCTGGTTCCGCCGGTGCCCTGGTTATTGACGCAACGTCGTTCAGCCGTAGCCGGGGGGAGGTGATTCTGGTGCATCCTGAACTGAATCCGGAAGGGTTAATGAGCCTGTCCCAGGATGGGGTTGTGGCTGTGCCCGGGGATGTGGCCATGCCGGTGGCCCAGGTGCTCAGGGCTTTTGGGCAGCTGGGAGAGATTGGTCGTGTAGATATGACCTGCTGTCAGTCCGTCAGCAGCGCAGGCAAGGACGGTGTCAGTGAACTGGCCGGGCAGACAAGCCGTCTGCTGAATGGTTTACCGGCAGAAAACGCCATTTATCCTGCCCAGATCGCCTTTAACCTTCTGCCCGGCAGCAGGAATGGCGGTGATGTGGTCACGGCGGCCAGGGAACTTGCCGTTCTGAGCGGCCATGAAGGTCTGCCCATACATGTTCATGGTATGGTGGCCTCGGTATTTTATGGTCAGCTTATTCAGTTGTCAGTCTCCATGGACTGGGCTGTGGGTGTCAGTGAAGCCTGGGAAGCCCTTGAAGGTATGCCCGGCCTCAAGGTGGTTTACGATGATGAAACCGTCACCCCGATTACCCTGGCCAATGCCGAAGATGAAGAGCGAAAGCAGGCCTGGATTTACGGCTTAAGTGTTTCCGAAGCCCAGGATAATGTCCTGAATATGTGGATTGTGTCAGATAATTCCCGGTCAGGAAGTGTTTCAGGGGCGATACGCTTGTATCAACAGTTGATTACCGAGTTTCTGCAGTGATAACTTAGGCTTATATTGGTGAATTGTGGGTGCTTTTTGTTGTTAACCATGATAAACGACAGAACCCGCACTCTGCAGCAAGAGAATACAAAGACCATTGTCCGGGCTGTGAGTGGCAAAGTCTGATCTGTATGAACAGAATGCTATGGAAAGTAGAACAGTACAGGCAGCAGCTCTCATGTAGTTGCAACCGGAAAATAAATAGAAAGGATAGGGGATGATGTTACGCAAGCTGGCTGCAGCCATTGCAGTTGCGGGAAGCGTTAGCGGGACTTTTGGTTCCGGTGCCGCCTTTGCGCTTGGGCTCGGGGATGTGCGGCTGAATTCAGCTCTGAATCAGCCACTGGACGCCGAAATTGAACTGGTGCAGGTCAAGGATTTGACCAGCGGCGAAGTGCTGCCCAGTCTGGCCACCCGGGGAGACTTTGAGCGCGCTGGTGTTGAGCGACCATATTTTCTTTCCAATCTTCGCTTTGAAACAATTGTCCGTAAAAATGGTTCGGCCTATGTCAAGGTCACCAGTAAAAAGCCGGTTATTGAGCCTTATCTGAATTTCCTGGTTGAGGTTCACTGGCCCAGTGGTCGTCTGCTACGGGAATACACGTTGCTGCTTGATCCACCTGCTTTCAGTAAGCAGGTGGCTGAAAATGCCGCAGGCAGGAAACCCGCCCAGCCTCAGGTTGCCAAAAACAGCCCGAAGCCTGAACCAACTCTGCAAAAAAAAACAGTTAAGAGTCAGCCACAGTCTGTAGCCAGTCAGCCGACGTCGTCTTCCCCGGATGGTTCATCGGAGACTTACAGAGTTCAGAAAAACGATACCCTCTGGGAAGTGGCCCTGAAAACCCGTCCCGGCAAAGATATCAGCCCTGTCCGGATGATGGCGGCGCTGCAGACCGAAAACCCTTCCGCATTTATCAATGGCAATATCAATCTGCTGAAACAGGGTTCTGTTCTCCAGATTCCCGATCGTACGGCTATTGAGGTTATGGATGCTTATTCTGCCAGCAAAAGTGTGGCGGATCAGAACCGTCAGTGGCAGAAAGGCAAGATCCAGGTTGATGCGACCCGTAAGTCTGAGGTTGTGGAAACCGCCCGGGGTACTGTCAGCGAAGATCAACTGAGCATTGTCAGTGCCGGCAGTGTCGATTCCGCCAAAGATGGCGCAGACCAGGGTGATGGCGATGTCTCCGGCCGGTCCAGAACTCTTGAGTCTGCCATCTCAACCAATCAGGAGCATCTGGATACCCTGTCCCGGGAAAACAGTGACCTGAAAGGGCGGTTGCGGGAACTGGAAGATCAGATTGCCTCCCTGGAAAAGCTGGTGATTCTGAAGAGCGACCAGCTCACCGCTGTACAGGCCATTGATAAGCAGGCGGAAAATACTGCGGCCGCTGAGGCTGAAAACGAGACTGTAGATTATAACTACCACGAAGCGGCTCCCATTACCGAAACCGGTGAAGAGTCTGAAGCTGCTCCGGCGGTTGCTCCCGGCCCGGCAGACAGTGCCCGGACACCCACGCCTCCGCCACCTCCTGCGCCCGCCCCCAAGAGCTTTATTGATTCTCTGCTGAGTAATCCCCTTTATCTGGCTATTGCCGGAGGCACCAGTGCTTTGCTGCTGGCTATCCTGGCCCTGGTTCTCGTCCGTCGTCGTAGGGAGGAAGAGGAAAAGGCTGAAGAGGAGCCAGCTATGGATACTGCAGCCCGGGAGATGGGTGCCGGTGTCGCGCCTGCCGAACTGTTCCCGGAACCTGTGCAGGAGTCTGAAACCGAAGCGGTTGATCCTGATCTGGTCATTGATGAAGAGTTGCTGGAAGAGATTGAACCCACCCGTGCCCAGACGTCCGATGCTCTGGGTGAGGCGGAGATCTATATTGCCTATGGCCGTATTGATCAGGCCATTGAGCTGCTGAATGACGCAGTCAACAAAGAGCCGGAGCGTGCGGACCTGCGTATCAAAATGCTGGAGGCCCTGACCGAAGCCGGTGATGCCGAGGGCTTCCTGGTACAGGAACGCGCTCTGCAGGGTATGAATAGCAGCGAGGGTATTAACCGTGCAAGTGAGCTGCGTCCCCGCTTTCCCGCCGGCGCTCTTGATATTGCTATACCTGAGCTGGCTGCCAGTGAAGTGGACGCTGTAGTTGTTGAAGATGCCGTTTCTGAAGCGGATGTTGAGGAAGCCGCCCAGATTGATCCGGAACTTGAAGCCGCTGTTGAAAGCGAGGTTCAGGAAGAGCTTGAGTCAAATGGAGGTGTAGAAGGGCTGGAGTTTGATCTGAATGATTTTGATCTTGAAGCTGACCTGGATATTGAGGAACCTGCTTCAGATCAGACTGACTCCAGCGAAGTTGCTGAATTCGACCTGGATTTTGATGCTTTAGGTGAGGAGGTTGAAACTGAAATTTCCTCCATGGGTGATGAAACTCATGACATGATGGAGCTGGATACGGCGAATATTCAGGAAGAGCTTGAGCAGGAAGTTGATACTTTCGAACTGGATATGGTTCTGGGTAGTACTGATTCTGGAGATCCTGATGCCCATGCTCCCGAGGTTTCAGTGGATGAGTCTTTAACAACACTGGACCTGGATAATGAGCTTGAGCAGCTGGATGAGGAGCTGGCTTCCCTGACCGCAGACCTGGATGGCGTTGATATCGAAACCACCCTGAAACCGGAAGAAGTCAGCGAGCTGAAAGGTCTTGCTGATCCTGAGCCTGCTGAGTCTGCGCCGGTTGAGGCTGCTGCTGCAGAGAAGAGTGAAGCAGGTCTGGCCGAAGATCAACTGGATGCTGCCCTTGAGTCTGTTCCAGCCGATACCGCGATACCTGCGGATATCGAAGCCATGGAAGGGGAATTCTCTTTCCTGGAAGACACCGACGAAACAGCCACCAAACTGGACCTTGCCCGCGCCTATATGGAGATGGGTGATGAAGAAGGTGCCCGGGATATCCTTGATGAGGTGATTCGGGAAGGCAGTGAAGAGCAACAGGGGGAAGCCAAAGGGTTGCTGGAGCAAATCAGCGGCTAAGGATTTTTGCCCCACAGGAAAAGGCTGGTATATCATACCGGCCTTTTTTTATGGTCAGCGAGACAATGACAGACGGACAGACAAAAGCTGTACAGGCAGACATTGAACAGACACAGGTTGAGCAGGCTCCCGAGGTTTTCCGGTTTGCGGCCTGTGTGGAATATGATGGCGCTGCTTTTCATGGCTGGCAGACCCTGAAAACCGGCCTGCCGACCATTCAGGAAAATGTTGAAAAAGCCTTGAGCCGTGTGGCCGACCATCCTGTAGCCGTTGTCTGTGCAGGGCGCACAGATGCCGGAGTGCACGGCTCCCGCCAGATTATTCATTTTGATACCACCTCTGTACGCTCCGAGCGGGGCTGGGTCTACGGCAGCAATACCCATTTGCCGGATACCATAGCCATGGGCTGGGTAAAACCGGTCACTACAGACTTTCACGCGCGCTTTTCCGCGCTGGCAAGACGCTACCGCTACGTGATATACAATAACCCCATACGACCGGCCCATCTCAGCAGGGGGGTTACCTGGAATTACCGTCCCCTTGATGTGGAACGTATGCGCGTAGCTGCCAGCCATCTTGTGGGAACCCATGATTTCACCTCCTATCGGGCGGTGCAGTGCCAGGCGAAAAATCCCGTGCGGACCATCGAACACCTGGAACTGCACAGATTTGGTGATGTGATTGTGATGGATGTAAAAGCCAACGCTTTTCTCCACCATATGATTCGTAATATCGCCGGTGTCCTGATGGCCATAGGTTCAGGGAAGCGTGAACCTGTATGGGCGAAAGATGTTCTTGAGGCCCGGGATCGCCGCGACGGCGGTGTAACAGCTGCGCCCTGGGGGCTGTACTTTGTTGATGTGCAGTATCCGGAAGAATTTGATCTGCCCAGGGAGGCTATAGGGCCGTCTTTTATTGCTCCGTTAATGGCCCAGGCCGGGCTGAATGATGGGGTGAAGCAGCGATAAACAGAGCAGTGATAACCGCTTGTACAGGATAGAAAAAGATGTTTGATGGCAGGTCTGTTTCAGAAGAAAGAACACGGGTAAAAATCTGCGGCCTGCGCCAGCGCGAACATGCGGTGCTGGCGGCGGACTGTGGGGCTGATGCCATTGGACTGATGTTCTATTCCCCCAGCGCACGTAATATTTCCGCAGAGGATGCGACAGAAATTGCTAATGCCGTGGCCGGGCGGGTCACCCGCGTAGGTGTTTTTGTGAATCCGGAACCTGATTTTATTGAAAGCATTCTCAAACAGGTTAATCTGGATGTACTGCAGTTTCACGGTGATGAGACCAACGGTTTTTGCAGCCAGTGGGATCTGCCCTGGATTAAGGCTGTACGGGTGAAAGATGGTATGGATGTGGCGGCCGAATTGAAACAGTGGCCCGGCGCGTCAGCCTTCTTGCTGGACTCCTTTACGCCCGGTATATATGGCGGAACCGGCGAAGCCTTTGACTGGAAACGCTTCCCCCGCCACCTGGATGTTCCCCTGATTCTGGCCGGTGGTCTGACCCCGGCCAGTGTGGCCGAAGCAGTGGTCGCAATAAACCCCTGGGCTGTTGACGTTTCGAGCGGCGTTGAGAGTGCCCGGGGAATAAAAGACGAAACCCTGATACGTGGGTTTATGGAAGAGGTCCGCAATGTCCGTGAAAGACGATGAGCGATACAACCAGCCGGATGAGCGCGGTTATTTTGGCGAGTTTGGTGGTCGGTTTATTCCGGAAACACTGATGCCTGCGGTGCAGGAATTATCAGACGCCTTTGAGAAATTTATCGGTGATCCGGAATTCCTAGAAGAGTTTGACAGGGATCTGGCCCACTATGTCGGGCGTCCGTCGCCTTTGTATCATGCTGATCGATGGTCCCGTGAGCTCGGCGGTGCCCAGATCTATCTGAAGCGGGAAGACCTGAATCATACCGGAGCCCATAAAATCAACCACGCTGTCGGCCAGATTCTGCTGGCAAAACGTATGGGCAAAACCCGTATTATCGCGGAAACCGGAGCAGGCCAGCATGGTGTTGCCACAGCGACTGTAGCCGCGCGTCTTGGTCTGGAATGTGTCGTTTATATGGGAGCCAAGGATGTTGAACGCCAGGCTGCCAATGTTTACCGCATGAAGCTTCTGGGTGCAAAGGTTGTTCCCGTGGAGAATGGTTCCCGAACGTTAAAGGACGCTATCAATGCGACCCTGCGGGACTGGGTCACCAATGTCGACAATACCTTCTACCTGCTGGGTACTGTCTGTGGTCCGCATCCGTATCCGAAAATGGTGCGCACCTTCCAGAGTGTTATTGGCCGGGAAGCCCGTCGCCAGATTCTCGATATGACAGGTAAACTGCCCGATGCCCTGGTGGCCTGCGTGGGTGGCGGTTCCAACGCCATGGGGCTGTTTACCGACTTTATCGATGATAAGGACGTAAAAATCTTCGGTGTGGAAGCCGGAGGTGAGGGTGTGGAAACCGGCAGACATGCGGCCCGCTTCAGCGATGGGCGTAAAGGTGTGCTGCAGGGGAACCGTACCCATATTATGTGTGATGACGCCGGACAGATTATCGAGAGCCATTCCATCTCTGCCGGTCTGGACTATCCCGGTGTTGGCCCTGAGCATGCGTGGTTGCGGCAAATCGGTCGGGCGGAGTATCCGTATATCAAGGATAACGAAGCCCTGCAGGCGTTCCATGACCTGACCCAGTTTGAAGGGATTATTCCGGCTCTGGAAAGCAGTCATGCTCTGGCTTATGTCACCAAGCTGGCACCCACCATGACGCCGGATCAGAGCATTATCGTTAACCTGTCCGGCCGTGGTGACAAGGACATGCATACTGTCGCCGCCATTGATGGCATCACACTGTAAGGGGAAAAGCTATGAGTCGCATTGATGCCTGTTTCGCGCGTCTGCAGAGCGAAGGTCGCAAAGGACTGATCCCCTATGTGACAGCGGGAGATCCTGGCCCCGAAGCTACGGTTCCTCTTCTGCACGCCATGGTGGAGGCAGGCGCGGATATTATTGAACTGGGTATTCCTTTCTCCGATCCGGTGGCCGATGGACCGGTCATTGAACGGGCCCATCAGCGGGCTGTGTCACAGGGCGTTACACTTGCTGACGTTCTGGCAATGGTCGCGGCCTTCAGGAAAAAGGATAATGTCACACCAATTGCCCTGATGGGGTATCTCAATCCGATTGAGATTATGGGTTATGACGCGTTCGCCCGGAGCGCGGCCGAGGCCGGTGTTGATGGCCTGCTGGCGGTTGATATTCCTCCGGAGGACTCAGAACAGCTGCTGGAACCATTGAGAAAAGAGGGGCTGGACGCAATCTTCCTGCTGTCCCCCAATACGGTTGATGAACGCATCAGCAATATCTGCTCTTTCTCCAGCGGTTATGTGTATTACGTGTCACTCAAGGGAGTGACAGGGGCCGGCAACCTCAATGTTGATGAGGTGAAAGAGCGGGTGGAGCATATCAAGAGCTTTACCAGTCTGCCGGTATGTGTAGGTTTTGGTATTCGTGACGGTGCGTCGGCAGCGGCGATCAGCCAGACTGCGGACGCGGTGATTGTGGGTTCGGCGCTGGTGAAAGAACTGGCTTCCCACAGTAATTTCGACGACGCCAGCGCAGCGGTGGCTGCCCGGTTGAACGAGATGCGCCAGGCCATAGATGCGGCGGCGCAATAAACGCCAGCATCGTTACGATACCATCGATCAGTGACCCGACCCCGCTTAGTGCGGGGCTGTGGTTAACAGGGATCAACTGAATAACTGGAACGTTTCATGAGTGGCAGTTGGCTAGATAAACTTGTTCCCTCCCTGTCCCGCACCGGGAAGCAGGCAGGGAAAAGCAGTGTTCCGGAAGGACTCTGGAAGAAGTGCGTGAAGTGTGAGTCGGTTCTGTACCGTCCTGAGCTTGAGCGCAATCTGGATGTCTGCCCGAAGTGTGAGCACCATATGCGTGTCCCCGCCCGTGTGCGCCTTGAGCGTCTGCTGGCGGAAGATACCCGGGAAGAGATGTTCGCTGACCTGGAGCCGGTAGACCGGCTGAAATTCCGGGACAGCAAAAAGTACAAGGACCGTCTGGCCCAGGCCCAGAAGGCCACCGGTGAGAAAGACGCCCTGGTGTGCATGAAAGGGCATATAGATGATCTGCCGGTGTTGGCCCTGGCTTTCGAATTTGCCTTTATGGGCGGTTCCATGGGTACGGTTGTGGGCGAGAAGTTTGTCCGCGCCGGTGAGTACTGTCTGGAGCACAATATTCCCCTGATCTGTTTCTCCGCCAGTGGTGGTGCCCGTATGCAGGAGGCCCTGTTCTCCCTGATGCAGATGGCTCGTACCAGCGCGATTCTGGAGAAAATGAAGCAGGCCGGAATTCCCTATATCTCCGTGCTGACCGACCCGGTTTACGGTGGCGTATCCGCCAGTCTGGCCATGCTGGGTGATATGAATATTGCTGAACCCCGTGCCTTGATCGGCTTTGCCGGCCCCCGGGTTATTGAGCAGACGGTACGGGAAAAACTGCCGGAAGGTTTCCAGCGCAGTGAGTTCCTGCTGGAACACGGCCAGGTGGATATGATCGTCCATCGACATGATATGAAAGAAACCCTGGTGCGCTGCCTGCGTCGTATGGGTGCCCATAGAGCCAGCGGTGTAGCCAAAACAGCGGAAGCTGATGCGGGCTTCGATATTGAAAATCCGGAAGAAGCTGCCGGCGCTGCCTGAAAGCACGAATAAAAGACTGCTTGTAAAGAGGGAAGAATCGCTGTAATTAAACGGGCTGGATTTCTAACCGGCACGCTATACAGCGATGAACCAAGATACTTCCGCAGTACCTTCTGAGACTCCGGCCTGCCCGGAGTCTGCAGACTCCCTCAATACCTGGTTATCCTTCCTTGAAGCCCGTCGCCCTGAGCATGAAATGATGCTTGGTCTGGAAAGGGCGGACAGAGCTGCCAGAAAATTACTTCCTCACGAATTCTTTTCCGAGAAACGCCCTGTCAAAGTGATTACCGTTGCCGGTACCAATGGCAAGGGCAGTACTGTGGCCTGTCTGGCTGCCATGCTGCGGGCTGCCGGTATCCGTGCCGGTGCCTGGACCTCTCCCCACCTGCGCGTCTTTAACGAGCGTATTCGCATTGATGGTGAGATGGTGGCGGATCAGCCAATCTGTGACTCTTTTGCCCGTATTGAAGCCTTACGGGGAGATGACTTCCTCAGTTATTTCGAGTTTGGCGCTCTGGCCGCCCTGGATATTTTTATTCGGGAAAAGGTTGAGGTAATTCTGCTGGAGGTTGGTCTTGGCGGACGTCTGGATGCGGTGAATATTGTTGATGCAGATATCAGCATTGTTACTACGGTTGATCTGGATCACCAGGCCTGGCTGGGGGATACCATTGACAAGATTGCCCGTGAAAAAGCCGGAATCTTCCGCAGTGGCCGTCCGGCGATTTGCGGAGATGCGGAACCGGCCCAAAGCCTGAGCCATTATATTGCAGAGATTCAGGCTGTTGGGCTGCGGAATCAGGATGCTTTCGAGCTGGTTTCAGAAAGGCTGTCTTCAGAAAGGCCGTCTTTAGAAAGGCCGTCTTTAGAAGAAAAAGATTTCCGCTTCCGTGGCCGTACAGCCCAGGGCGACACTGTTCTTATTGATCATCTTCCTGATCCGTCTTTGCCGCTTCCCAGCGTGGCCTGCGCCCTTGAATCTCTGGTGTGGCTGCGTTCGGCCGGTAATCTGCCATTAACCGATGATCATATTCGTCAGGGACTGTCTGAGGTTCATCTTTCCGGGCGTTGCCAGCGTATTGAAACCGTAAACGAAAAAGGGGAGCCGGTTACAGTGATTCTGGATGTGGCTCATAATCCCCAGGCGGCCCGTTATCTGGCTGAACGGGTAAAGGATATTCCCGGGCAGCCACAGGCCGTACTGGGCATGTTAAACGATAAGGATATGGCCGGTGTTATCGAGCCACTGTCCGGTTGTTTCCGCCACTGGCATGTGGCCAGCGTGGAATACGCAGCCCGTACCCGCAGTGGTGCGGAACTGGCTGATGCTCTTATCAGCGCTGGCGAGGTGGTGACCTGTTACGGTTCCGTTGCCAAAGCGCTTAAGGTTTCCCTTGCCACTGCGAAAACTGGTGAGGCTGTTGTTGTTCTCGGGTCTTTTCATACCGTGGCCGAGGCGCTTGCCTGTCTGGACCTGGATGGCGCATCGACAGCCTGACAAGTGTCCGGGTATTATCCCGGTATATATCTGGTTTTAAGCCGTGGATGGCAGCAGGAAGGACAGAGAATGGAGCACAAGCGTAAACAGCGGTTGATGGGGGCTCTGGTGCTCATCGCTATGGCTGTGGTGGTATATCCGCTGTTATTCGACCGGGACCTGCCTTCCAGTGAACTGACCCTGACCATCCCGGAGCCTCCGCCCCAGGGGGAGATACCCAGGTATGTCAGTCGCATCGAGAAACTTTCCCCTTTGCCTGAAGAACCCACGGACTTTGAACAGGCTCCCCCAGCGGCCGGTGACCGGCCAACCCTGGATGATCAGGGTATCCCTGTCAGCTGGACCCTGCAGCTTGCGGCTTTCTCCAGAGAAACCAACGCGATAGAGTTGCAGGATAAACTCCGTGATGGCGGTTACCGGGCTTACACCCGCGCGGGCGTGAACTCCAAAGGACAGACCCTGCACCGGGTTTATGTGGGGCCAGAGCTGCGTAAAGAATTGCTGGTGGGCTTCCGCGAGAAGATCGGGAAGGAATATCGCCTGAAGGGTATGCTGGTTCGTTTCCGTCCCTGAGGGATACCGTTTTTAACCGAAAACCAGAGCGTTTTACGCTGACCGACGTACCTGATTACTGATACAATGCCCGGGATATCCACCCCTAACGAGAGATTTCATGACTTTGACCTGGGTTGACTGGGCCATTGTGGCTATTGTTGTGATTTCGTCACTTATCAGCCTGTCCCGTGGTTTTTTCCGGGAAGTCCTGTCGCTGATGACCTGGATTGCCGCCATTATTATTGCCTGGCTGTTCAGTGGCAGCCTGGCTCTTATGTTTGAGCAATATATTTCCACCCCCTCCCTGCGGGTGATTGCTGCGGCTGCTCTGTTATTTGTAGCCACTCTGCTGACCGGCGGGCTGGTCAATACCGTGATTGGAAAACTTGTGGAAGTCACCGGCCTGACCGGGACCGATCGTGCCCTGGGCATGATTTTCGGCGCTCTGCGGGGGGTATTGCTGGTTACCATGCTGGTGGGCATTGCCGCTTATATGCCGGTCCGGCAGGATACCTGGTGGCAGGATTCAGCAATGGTTCCTCATTTTGAGATGGTTTCTGACTGGGTAAAGAGGCTGGCCATGGAAACCCTGGCGCCGCTCTTTGCCCGTTAATGTGAATGGTTTTCCCGGTGTGGCATGCTCTTGAGCAAATAAAAAGAAAGAGTCGCACCCGTGTTCAATGGCAGTGTGGGCCTCCCCGCTGAATGAAATGAGGTATAAACACCCATGTGCGGTATTGTCGGGATCTCTGCAACCAGCTCGATTAACCAGGAACTCTATGATGCATTAACGGTATTGCAGCATAGGGGCCAGGATGCAGCTGGTATGATGACCTGCCATGAAGGGCGCTTTCATCTGCGTAAGGACAACGGTCTGGTCAAGGATGTGTTTCATACCCGCCATATGAAGCGTCTGCAGGGCAATATCGGTATCGGCCATGTCCGTTACCCCACGGCGGGCAGCTCCAGCTCTGCTGAAGCCCAGCCGTTTTTTGTCAACTCACCCTACGGTATTGCTCTGGCCCACAACGGTAACCTGACCAATGCTGAAGACCTCAAGAATGATCTGTTCCGTACCGAACTGCGTCATATCAATACCAGCTCTGACTCTGAAATACTGCTGAACGTATTTGCCCATGAGCTGCACAGGCACAAGCAGTACAAACCCCAGCCTGAGCACTTCTTTAATGCCGTTGCCAATGTGCTGACCCGCTGTCAGGGTGGCTACGCTGCTATTGCCGTAGTAAACGGCCACGGTCTGGTGGCGTTCCGCGATCCCAACGGCATCCGCCCCCTGGTGTACGGTTCCCGTCAGACAGAAGCGGGCACCGAATATATGATCGCTTCCGAGTCCGTAGCCCTGAGTGCTCTGGACTTTGAGATTGTGCGGGATATCCAGCCCGGCGAAGCGATCCTGATCGACGAAAATGGCAAGGTGCATACCCGTCTGTGCAGTGGCGAGGCCAGGCATACCCCCTGTATTTTTGAGTATGTTTACTTTGCCCGTCCGGATTCCATTATGGATGGCGTGTCCGTATATACGTCCCGTTTGCGTATGGGCCAGAAGCTGGCGGAAAAAATCCAGCGAGAATGGGCGGACCATGATATTGACGTAATCATGCCTATACCAGACAGCAGTCGTCCAGCCGCCCTGGAAATGGCTAATGTTCTTGGGGTCAGCTACCGGGAAGGCTTCGTAAAAAACCGCTATATTGGCCGCACCTTTATTATGCCGGGCCAGACCCAGCGCAGGAAGTCGGTGAAGCAGAAACTCAACGCCATCTCCCAGGAGTTCAGGGGCAAGAACGTGATGCTGGTGGATGATTCCATTGTCCGCGGCACGACATGCAGCCAGATTATTGAAATGGCCCGGGAAGCCGGTGCGAAGAAGGTGTATTTCTGCTCCGCCGCCCCGGAAGTGCGCTATCCCAATGTTTACGGTATTGATATGCCGGTGGCCACCGAGCTGATTGCCCATGGCCGGGAAGTGGATGAGATTGCCGAGCTGATTGGCGCAGACAGGCTGATCTACCAGGAGCTGCCGGATCTGATTGATTCTGTGCAGGCGGATAACCCGGATATCACTGAGTTTGACTGCTCTGTCTTTGATGGCCGTTACCAGGCCGGCCATGTCGATGAGGTGTACCTGAACCAGCTGGCCATGGCCCGTAATGATCAGGCGAAAACCGCATCCGAGAGTGATGAATCCGTTATAGATGTGCATAACCAGTCGGCTTGAACAAAGAGCCAGTCTGCATAACGGAAAAACAGCCAGGCAGCGTTTTTGTTAACGCTGCCTGTGCTCAACAAGAGATATCAAGTATGAGCAATGGCCCCGACTCCCTGGACGCTTTAGCGTTTGAAACCCTTTCTGTACGGGCCGGAACCCTGCGTTCCGCCGAAAGAGAGCACAGCGAAGCGATTTACCTGACATCCAGTTTTGTCTATGACTCCGCAGCCCAGGCGGCAGCGGTGTTTGCCGGTGAGGAAGAAGGGAATGTCTATTCCCGGTACACCAACCCCGGTGTTCGCATGTTTGAAACCCGGATGATGGCGCTGGAAGGGGCGGAAGAAGGCTGTGCTACCTCTTCGGGAATGGCGGCCATTCTGGGTGTATGCATGTCCCACCTGAAAACCGGTGACCATGTGGTCTGCTCCCGCAGTGTATTTGGTACCACGGTGACCATCTTTGCCAAGACCCTGGCCAACTTTGGTGTGACAACCACCTTTGTTGACCTGACCAGCCTTGATCAGTGGCAGGATGCAGTGACTACGGAAACAAAGATGTTGTTTCTGGAAACACCGTCCAACCCTCTGTGTGATGTAGCAGATCTGGAAGCCATTGCCAGGATTGCCCATGATGCTGATGCCCTGCTGGTGGTGGACAACTGTTTCTGCACACCGGCCCTGCAGCAGCCCCTGAGCCTGGGGGCGGATATTGTGGTGCACTCGGCCACCAAATTTATTGATGGACAGGGTCGTTGTATGGGCGGTATTGCCCTGGGTCGAAAGGCGCTGATCGAGCCGATGCAGATCTGGCAACGTTCGGCGGGTGCGAGCCTGAGCCCGTTCAATGCCTGGGTGCTACTGAAAGGGTTGGAGACTCTTAAGCTGCGTATGGATGCTCACTGTCGTAATGCCCAGCAGCTGGCCTGGTGGCTGGCGGAGCACCCCAAGGTGATGGACGTCCATTACTGTGGTTTGCCCCATCATCCCGGTGCGGCCCTGGCTCGCAAACAGCAGCAGGGTTATGGCGGTGTGCTCTCCTTTGAGGTGGATGGTGGCCGGGAAGCGGCCTGGACGGTGATCGACAGCCTGCAGATTATCTCCCGTACCGCCAACCTGGGGGATTCCCGCAGTACCGCGACCCATCCGGCGACGACAACCCATTGCCGTTTAAGCGATGAAGACAAACAGAAGGCGGGGATTGTTGAGGGGCTGGTCCGTATTGCCGCCGGTCTGGAAAATGTTGAAGACCTGAAGGCGGATATTGAGCGGGGTCTCTCCAGGCTTGGATAAAAGGGGTCAGGTTCATTAAAAGTGCGATAAATGGGGTCAGGCACATTAAAGTCGAATCAAAAATGAACCTGACCCCTTTTTACTTTTTTACTCCATTCTTTGAGCTGGATGATTATTGGCAAGGTGGTCGTGTCTGGTCAGGCTCTATGAATGTTAATCTATCATTATCAGAAGCTATTTCACGCCATAATTTACGACTGTCCAAAAGTTTGCTTTCTATATCCACTCCGAATTTTGATAATAATTCTGGATAATTTTTTCCGATTCTTTCCCAGATATCTCTTGTCGTTGACATGAAAACTGTTAAAAGTGATTCACTTAAAGTTAGTGAGCTGCTGTGAATATTTACACAAACCATAAAGTCGCTATCTGCTATAACGAACAAACCTTCTTTTGTGGCGTCGATCGCTGTTTTAGCGACACAAGCATCGGAAAAACAGCCTGTGACAACTAAATCGCTAATATGGTTTTCACGAATATAATCGATCATTTGGTTGTCCATGTCGCCAACTTTTTTATCATTAATCCCACTTTCAATTTTGTGATAGTAGTTAAACCCACGAAAAGCACTATCTTCTGTTTTATTCCATATTAGATAGAAGTTTTTCCTCATGAGTTGTTCCCTGAGATCAGGAATAGTTTCTCCATATGTTTTCCCTTCTGCAGAGTAGTGTACATCTATGAATGTAACATCATTATTGTTATTGAATTCTGCTAGAAGCCTTGCTTGACGACTAATTACTTGGTCGTATCTTTCTAAAGGGTGAAAACTCTGTTTGAAAGCAGACTGCATATCGATAATTAGTATTGCAACTTTTCTTCCATGCAGTAATCTAGAATTAATTTCATGGATGAGTTCATTAATCCCTGCATGCATGTATGTATGAAGAATAGAAAATGATTGTGAAGAGTAAACTGATGCTCAGTAAAATAATCTTTAAACTGAACCATTCTCGAATGTTATTCATGATGAAGGCAGCTCAACATAATTACGACTGAATTATTATATTCTAAAAATGTTGCAGGGGCGTAAAATTTGCTGTTTTTATTTTATATATTAATCTTGGCAACTTACTCTTTGTAAGTAAATCTATATAATTAACTCGATAAGTTTGATGAATGGAATTTAGCCCAGATCAGGTGCGCCGTAGGCGTCACCTGGATTTTTTTATTAGGCTTTTGACTGCGGTCAATTAACTATTTGAGTAGTAGTGTCTCATTAATTGGAATAAATTCACTTGAAGCATTAATCAATGCAGTAGATGTTAAACTTGGTACACCATATACTTCAACCTTCTTGCCCCAATCAATTCTAAGCTTCTTGGCAAGAAGGTCGAAGTCGCCATCTCCTGAAACTAAAACGACAATGTCTACTAGGTTCGCGTATTCCATTGCATCGATAGTGATACCTACATCCCAATCACCTTTCGCAGAACCATCAGACCTTTGAATAAAAGGCTTCAGCTTTACCTCAAAGCCTATTGCTCTCAAAATATTTTGAAACTCATACTGCTTTTTATCACCACGATCAATGGCATAGGCAATAGCCTTTACGACTTCTCTTCCATCTGTAGAAATCCTCCAAAACTTATTGTAATCAAAATTCCGTCTATAAGTTTGCTTAGATGTGTAATAAACGTTTTGTACATCAATAAATAGCGCAACTTTATCCATTATTGAATTCCGGTATTGTTGAGAAGCCTAACAGTTCATATATATGAACTATATGTTGTCTAATCTACTATACGAGATATTGAAGTTCATTAATCCCCCTTTTCAAAAAACATTTTTATAGCTCACATAATATTATCTGTAGTCGAACTTATAAAAGGGGGCGGGTTCATCTGACGCATTTATTCCAAAAAGGAACCTGATTCCATTTCCTGCATTTATTGCAATCAGAAATAGGCAGGTTCCCTCTCCAGCATGCCCGAATCAGGGCATATCCCGCATCTTGTAAACCTGCATGCGATGATTGTGGGTTTTCAGTGCATACCAGCCCGTCACCCCGATAACAGTGAGGCCTACAGTAGCCACGGTAGCCACAGGCAAACCGATGCCCAGCCCCACGCCCAGCTGTGCGCCGGGAGCAGGAGCATTTAAGGCATTTAGAGAAGAGCGCCTCACCAAAGATTCAGGGAATGACAGCCCGGCTTACGGGGCTGTCAGCCACACCGGTAAACTTTTCCCCGCCACCAGCCTCTGAGCCTCTGGATTCATACAGTTTTTCTCCCCCCCCCCAGAGAAGCAAGAGGAGCAGCAGGCATGAACAAAAGGAATAACAGCGCAGGGCAGCCACCGGCTTTCACCCCACTGGCCGGGGCCATTGCCATGGCGGCGGTTTTGGGAGCGGGGATGGTGCAGGGGCAGGCCCCGTCCCTGGATTGCCCGACAGCCTGTTTCAATCAGACAGCCACTTATACCTGTACAAACCCGGGTGGAGAAGTTACACCGTTGCAGTGGACCATAAGAAACCGGGCAGATAATGGATTTTTGTCCACACTCATTCCTACATCCCAACAACCGGCTATTCAAGACATTGTTCGTGGCGTTCTTATCAGCGCCAAACGGTCAAGTAATGAACTGACTGTGACACACACTGCCAGCTCCGTAACAAATGACCTGCGATTTGTCTGTGTAAATGCAGATGAGAATACACCTACCTTCTGTGACCCCCTGGCGAGGGACTGTAATACGGTGTCTCCATCACCCTCTTTCACATCCTCACAGGCCTTAACCTCATCACAGGCTTTAACCTCATCACAGGCTTTAACCTCATCACTGGCCTTAACCTCATCACAGTTTCTGACCTCTTCTTTTTTGTTGCCAATGGCAACCCCCACTACCGAACTACCCACTCTGGTGACTCTGCCATCAACAGACCCCCCCTCCAGCGGCCCCTGTGACGGTGCGGTGTGCCCGAACCAGGTCAACGGTTCCGTCGATGCCCTGTTCAGTGATGGCAGCAGCTTTTACGGGCTGGTACGCCAGGCCGGTAACCAAAAGGCGACACTGATTCGCTATAGCCGGGGCCTGCAGCTTGAGCAGATTAACGGCGACTGCTGCGCCTACAGCTTTAACAACCTGCTGCCGGACAGCCGCAACACCACGCTGACCGAAGGGATTCAGGCCAGTGCCCTGACCTACGATGCCGCCAGCGGCCAGTTCTCCATGGCGTATAATCTGCCCGGCGGCAACAGTACCTTCCTCAGCCGTTACAGCGCTGATGATAATGGACGCCTGACGTTTGTGAACGCCACCGTACAGTTGCCGGACCGGATGCATACCCTGCTGGTGCCGCCTGCTGTCAATGGCATCGCGCCTATGGAGATTCTGGGCCTGAGCAGCGGCGATGCCTGGGAGGTTCCCTTTGACGGTGAAGCCAGCCGCTTTGCCAAGCCCTCAACGCTCCCATCGAATGCGCAGTTTATTGCTGGCTGGCGGGATGAGCGAGACAACAGTGTGTTTGTCGCTGCCCAGAGTTCAGGGCAGGTCAGCGTGATCAAGTACCGGGAAAGTGGTGCCACCTACAAGCCGGATGTCGTCTTTAACAACGGCCAGCCGGTCACGGTGGCGGCCAATCGTTTCCAGTCTGCCACCATCAGCGGTGAACGGCTGTACACTGCCGTGACCGGCAGCAATGGCCTGGACATACAGGCTATCAGCACCCGCACTGGCCAGCCGGTGAGTGATTTCAGCCCCGTCCGTATCCAGAATGTGCCCGCTCAGGCGGTACTGGTGGCACACGGCAACCTGCTGCATCTGGTGCAGGCCGAAGAGAGCGGTGCTGTCAGCTGGAACCAGTATGCCCTTAATGGGCAGCTGGCCGGGGAGTCCGTCGCAACACGGAGCACCGTTTCCACTCTCAGCAACCTGCATCTGTATCTGGACCTGGGGCAGATTATCGCCTCCGGTGCCGACAGCAGCGGCCAGCCCGCCGTAGAACCGCTGACCTTCAGCGGTCTGCCGGGCACCACGTCACCCCTGCTGCCAACCTCCACGCCTACAAACAATGGTGGTGGTACGAATATCGGGGCGGCGGTTGCGGTGCCGGTTATTGTGGGCGGCGCTGTGGTGGTGACCGCCGTCGTTATCGGGCTCGGCGTAAAATACCTTATGAAACACCATGAATACCGGAAGGCCAGCCACAGCCATGCAGCCCCCTGATTGATTTAAGAGGTTTTGATTTTAAGAGACTTTGGATTGAAGAGAATGAGGATACAAGTATGCAATCAACAGCATCAGGCTACCCGCTGACAACACTGGCAAGACGGGTGCCCGCCAGCCCCCCACCGGCTGAACAGGAGGCCGAAACGACGCTGACCAACGTGCCGGATTTTTTACAGAATATTATGGCGAATAAAACAGGTGGCTTGACCACCTGGCTGAACAGTGGGCCAGATCTGGAACAGACCTGGCTGCCCCCTGGCAAGAGAGTACCGGCAACAGCGCTCTATATTGCGGCGGCCAGTGGCAACCGGAAGGCAGTCACACTGCTGCTGGAAAAAGGTGCCAACCCTGATACCAGGCTGCAGGATGGTATGACCCCCCTGATGAAAGCGGCGGCGAACGGAGCGGACGATATCATCAGCCTGTTGATCCAGCACGGGGCGACAGTCGGTCTGTGCCAGGACAGTGGTGTGGACGCGCTCTACCTGGCTGCCCAGTGCGGAAAGAAAGATGCCGTCACCACACTGCTGGAGAATGGCGCGCGGCCCGGTGCTGTCTGGGACTGTAATAACAGTACCGCCATCCATCAGCTTCTCATCAGCCAGGGGGCCGATGAACAGACCCAAACGGCGATCATCAAGGCGCTGGTGGAACATGGCGCAGATATCGAGGCCCGGATGAAAAACGGTTTTACCCCGCTGCTGCTGGCTGCGGAAGCCGGTTCTGCAGAAACCATCAGGACACTGGCAAGGTGCGGGGCGGACGTTAACACCCCCCTGCCGGACAACGGTGAAACACCGCTTTATCTGGCGGTGAAACATGGCCACAAAGAGGCGATTGCCGCCCTGCTGGCGGCCGATGCCGATAAAGATAAAACCTGCAGGGGCTTTACCCCGTTGCACAAGGCGGCTTCTACCGGCCGGCTGGATATAGTCAAAATGCTGATGGGCAAGGGGGCCGATGGACGACGGAAGGCCGACAGTGCAACAGGTGCCACACCGCTGATTATGGCAGCGGAAAAAGGGCACAGGGCTGTTGTCGATCATCTGAACAGTATTTATGGTGGCCTGGATGCTGACTTTTCTCTGGATGAAAAATCAGATGACGGTTACACAGCCCTGCATGGGGCGGCCCGCAATGGCCATCCTGAGGTTGTCAGAACCCTGCTGCAAGCCGGTGCCAACCCGAATGTGAAATGCGCCCTGCTGGGCGAGGGCACACCCCATTGGGAAACCGCAGCCAGCGCTGCCCGGCAGAGACTGCTTGGCACCAAGGTGGATCATCTGGCCGAAGCACTGACCCTGAAAAAACTGTGCGATCACGATTTGAGCGGACGGTTAACAGAGGTGCTTCAGGTGCTGAGTGAAGAGAAGCAAAAGCGCAGCAGGCAGGCAGCAGAGAGGCAAACAGGCGGAGAGTAAACGCCCTGCTGCTTCTGTAACAGATAAGTGGGTCAGGTACATTAAAATCGTTAAAATTGAATCAAAAATGAACCTGACCCTATTTATTGATAGGGAGTTTTTATGTTTTCTGTTGGAAACTCAACCCTGAAAGAAGTTGTTTCATTTACTAACTCGAAGGAACCAGAGTATGTAGCATTAATGAAAGGACGATATGTTAAAAAACATTTTTTAGAAAAGTGTAGCAACGAAGTCTATCTGGCCGAACAGATAGATAATAATAAATCAGTGATTATAAAGTTTGCTAAATATCATGGTGTTATTGAAGTTGAAGCTCTTAAGAAACTTAATCCACATCCGAATGTTGTAGAGCTTATTGATTATAGATTTTTAAATGAGAGTGCAATCTTAGCATTAGAATTAGCCGATTGTTCTCTCGCAAAATTAGTTTGCTTATGGGGAGAAGAGAAATTATATTTGAGCAATGGTCAATTAAATTTCATACTACACCAACTAATTACTATCTGCATGCTTATAGAAGAAAAGGAACTAGTTAGTAACTTTACCTTGCATTCAAAAAATATTATTTATTTTTCAAAGCAACAATTATTAAAAGCCTGTGATTTTGGAGAAGTCAATGCTGGACACCTATGGTTTAGATTAGGTTTACTTATGCATCATATCATTCGGAGAATGAAACATCATTGTACTGGATGGCAAGGTTTGAGTGATCGATTTTGTAAAAAATGTTATTCCGATAGAGATGACAACTTAGTAGAGGAATATGAAGTTTGGAAGCAGTACTGTGAGATAGGAATGGCAGAAATCATTCTTAGCTTACTGCAATCACGTTTATCTAGAGTCAAGTTAGAGGCACTAAATGAAAGCTTAAAAATGGAATCAGAGCTTTTACACGTACCTTCTACTTTAACTTTTTCTGACCATAACGCAGTGAGTTGATTCCTTATAACGCCTAAATCAGGTGCGCCGTAGGCGTCACCTGGAACCACTTGTTATGCTGAATTTGTTCACATTCAAGGCATGTTTTATTGTTGCTTTAGTTTGATTTGAGGTGTTATTTACTGCTGGCGAATTAGGTATTAGTTCTATGATAAAATCACTGCCATGTTGTTGGCTGCTTCCCAATATAGATATAAGGTTGCCATGTTCATCAATATTTATAACAACATCATGGCTTCCATCAGAGTCACTAATATCCCAGTATGCATATATTGTATAAACTCCCTCTGAATAGGTTGAACTTTGGAAATAGAAAATCGGATCAACAAGTTCATTTGTCGATAAGAAAAAAGAAGGCGCTTCTTCTAGCCAAAAAGCATTTCCCGCTAATAACGTTAAATCTTCTAATGGGTAATCATAAAGATGCTGTAATATATTTATCGCACAAGTTTGTTCTCCACTAAACAGAAACACATCTCGCACAGGAGGATAACAGTTTAATTGCTGATTACTAGATAAAGTATGAATTTGGTCTCCTTGAGTTGTAGTTACAACTGTTATTTGCGTTTGCAGAAAAGAGTCTTCAGAGCCTGCCTCTGACTTAGATGGTATTAATTTCATCTGATGCTTTGAATATACTTCAAGTATTTGACTTTTATTTCCTTCTGTTAGCTGATATCTCTTTATGGCAGCTGCATTTGTCGATAATAATATAAAGAAAATACAAAGTAGACGTTTCATTTGAGATGACTGGTAACTATGGATAGCAATAAGTTAGCACATACTGGTGATTTTTCTTATTCGGCATAACGCCTAAATTAGGTGCGCCGTAGGCGTCACCTGGATTTATTTGTTAGGTGATTTTTGTTTTACCCTGCTAATAATAAATACATGCAAGAGTGGGAGAGATTGGTCAACAAAGTATATTAGTACTTCGTTTTTACATAACGAAATTACCCTGGCAATATTTTCTGTTTCATAGCTTGGACCTTCAAGATAAATCGATCCATCATCACTATAAGTAATGGTACCACTCTCAAATAGTGAAGTACTTGGTTCAAAGTATTCGACATGAAATACATCACATGCTCTTACTGTCCAAGGAATGATAATCAGTACAACTAAAAATATTGAAATATATTTATATGCTTTGATCATAACAATAACCACAGTAAAAATAGATGATTATATATAGTAGCTTTTTTGAGTATTTCCTATTTTTTCATCACTTCTTGTTAAAGAATTATAAAACATAATATTGACTGAGATGAATGCTGCGACTTTCGGCACCTAACAATCCATATGTACGACCTATATGTCGTCTAACCTACCATATGAGATAGTGAAGTTCATTAATTTCCCCTTTCAAAAAAATTTATAGCTCACATAGTATTATCTGTAGTCGAATTCATCTCAATCTCAATCGCTCTTCAAGTGCTTATACTTCTCATCACTTTCAAGCGTCTTTCGATAGTGACTTTTCGCCTGCTCAATAGTTTTGTCTGATCTGCCCAGTGCCCGCTGTTGTGCCGTGAACAGATTCAGCCGTTTCTCGACTTTCTTCTGATCTAAAGCCACTTGCCTCGTGATGCCAGGGTTGCTGTCCCAGCCATTGGGTGGAAAACATCTTTAGCCAGCGCTCTGAAGTGTGGAGATGAGCTGCTTCTTAAATTCGGCCAGGGTCGTTCCTTGCGCGATGGCCTGCAGGGGAGCCCAGAGCGACAATCTGGTTGTCCCGCTCGGCACGGGCTTTCAGGTCTTCGGGTGGTTCAGTGTTACGCCAGACGCCGGGAGGGGTGGCTGCAGGGAAGTTCCATTCGGTGAGCCACTTTGACCACTTGCAGGAAAAATGTACCTGACCCCTTTTTACTCTTTTTACTAAGAACAAATTTCCAGCTTATAGAGAAAATGCCTTCTATTCTATATTAATGCTTCTTACTGACTAGGTTAGTTTTAAGAGGTTAACAAGTAATGAATAAGAAAACATTACTCATGTATTTAAAAGAAGCTTCGCTATTAGTCATATGTCTTTTTACAATTAACAATATATACGCTAATGAAGAAGAAACGTTTGCCCAGGAAAAGGCGAACCCGCACTGCATCTGCAACTGTCATTGTGATAAACAAAAGACTTGCAGATTTCTCATTTCAGATGTCGATATCCCTAATAGCGTTATGGCCAATATAAGATGTTCAAAACTATGTGGTCAAGCAAACCTGTACTGGAGTGGAAAGTATGTAGACTGGCCAGATCCTAGTAAGTGTGAATGCTGCACATCACCATAAAACAGGAGGCAATTACAAATCTGCATACATAACGGTTTGATTATTTTATCATTCGATACAGGGATGTAGCGAAGCAGAATATACTAGACGCTTTGCATCTACTCTTAGGCGAATCTGATTCAACTAAGCTATAGCAGCCGGGAGTTTTATCCCGCATCGCGGGAAAAGCTTTACCTTGATCCCGCCAGATAGCTGGCTCCTGGATAAGAGAATCTGGTGCTGTACCCGGCACGTTATAAATCACGCTATAAGCAATAAAGTTTGGGGAAGCTGTGTCTGAAATCTGGAAATGAAGCCATTTTGGAGGGAGATTTGAAGATCTTTGCCCGTCCAGGTTGGAATTCTGGAAAAGTCACCGGTTAAGAAATATGTGGGCTATACTGCCCAACTGCTTTGGGACATCAACAAGGTATAGACCATGTGTGTTTTGAGACAGTATGAAAAGCAACCGGTAAGGCGGTGTGTGTCTGCTTTTTTTACGACTGTCTCCAGGTTGAATTTCTGTATGCTTTTTTCTTGTGCCGTCACTTCAATTACAACTGCAACAGTGTTGTTTGGCGTTGTACAGTCCCATGCCGACACCAGTAAGGATACACGCCGGAATAATACAGGAACCGGTGTGAACTATACCTGCGCCTTTGATGTGCCGGCTTCTCCTCTAATCAATCACGTCGGTCCATACACTGTCTATACCCACACATGCGCCTATAGTGAAGCTGATAGAACCATATCATACGGCCCGGTGGGGAGCCTCTGGTTAAGTGCTACCTGTATAGTGAATAAAGACTCGGCCGGGTATAAACGCCTGGAGCAGGAATGCCGTGCAATTAAGCCAAACCATGATGATAATGTGAGTGGTATGTTTACCACTCCCGATCTCTCTTTTGATAATACAGACGTAGTTCTTTACGTTGAGGCGACCAGTTCAGGAGGGAACTGCCCACACTCAGTTCCCAATTGTCTTATAAACACCACTGGTCAGAGCAGTACGAACTGGGGGATCTCTTCCACAAAGATTCGGCTGAAATCAGTGACCTGTGGCATTGTCTGTGGCTAAATGGGGACATAGCTTAATGGGGTCAGGTTCATTTAAGGGAAGGCTGGCAGCGGTAGAAAGAAAAAGGGGGAGGAAAAATGTACCTGACCCCTTTTCCGCTAGCCTGTGTTGCTGGCAAGCTGAATGGCTTCAAAGGCATCCTGGGGATCTTCAAGCTGGCTGCTGATATCAGCAGCTACGCTTTCTGCAACTTTCGCCATAAAATCAATGGTCTGGGTGCTGTCCTTAAACTGTTCTATCGCCAGCCATTGCCTGATCATTTTTCCCGGGGCCGTATTGGGCGCAAGGTACTTCTGGGTAAGCAGTGACATCACTTCATCGGTAGAGTTAAGGCTCTGCAGCTCCTTTGTGAAATGCTGCACCGGCTGTTTCTGTTTCAGGCTTTTTGTGTAGAGGTCGGTGAGAATCGCCTCGCTGGCGGCGGCTTTAATCTCCTCTCTGGCCCGTATTCCGAAAGCTTCCCCAAGCTGCTTGTAAGTATGGGTATCATCCCCGGCTTTAATTCTTGCGATAGCCAGCTCTTCAAAGCCGTCGCAATACTGGTTAAGTTCACCCAGCAGATCATCAACATCCATTTCGCTAATATCCGGAATATCGCTGAGAGAGTTATCTGGCTCAATAAATGATGCCTGTACACTTTCGTCGTCATTGCCAAAACGCGCCTGAAGGGAAGGTTGTGCTGATTCAGGTTCTGGCTCTGGCTCAGGTGCTATTGGTTCCGCATCCTCCTTCGATATATCTGCTTTCTCCGGTACCTCTGTGTCCTCGGGTATTTCCGTGATTACGGCATCTTCTTCATCCATAAAATCTTTCATAGTGAATGTCCTGTCCAGATCCAGGACTTTTGCAGTTGTATTGAATGGGTGAGTCTTTTCGGTTCTAGCCTGATCTGCGCCAGCCACCAGATTGTCCAGGGTATTAAGACTCCTGTTTTCCATAGAAAGACGGGAGTTCGGGTCAATCACCTGGAGAGCAAAGTCAGGAAGGCTTTTCTTTGCCGGCCCGCTGGCCCCGGGTTCGGGGTGAAAGCTGGACAGACAGGCCACAGGTTGGGCCAGGGAGACCGAATGCTGTTTAAAGGTGGCCGGGGAAGACAGCACCGAAGGATCAGTTTTACCCGGATGCCCTGACAGCGCACCTGTCTGGGGGATTGGGAGGTTATTCATACGATCCATGTTTCGCGTCCCTGCTTTATATCCCATTGAGGTATCCTATTGAGTTTAGGCATAAGCAGGCAGACCGTTCAGATGGGGGAAATGTCCTGCTTGCCCTGCCCGTGAAGATCACGCCGGATACAGGTAAGATTGAAAATTCCTGGGTTTATTTTTTTATTTCCACTCTGGGTGTGTTCTTTAGTTCTATATCGCACCTTTGCGTTTTTCAGGGAGTTGTCATGGATATGACAGTGATAATCGGGGGGCTGCTGCTGGCCGCTCTAGCGGCTGTTGCCGGGTATTTTTTCGCCACACTGGAGGCGAAAAGTCAGATAAGTGTCAGCAAGGCAGAACTGCAGCGGGTGATGGCGGATAAACAGCGATTGGTTGAAGAATTGTCCCGGGAGCAGGCATCCCGGGTTGAAAATGAGGTTCGTGTTCAGAAACTGGATGTGGAACTGGCCCGTCAGGAGACCGCAGGTACGGCTTTGCAGCAGCAGGTGACTGATAAAGCCCGGCAACTGGAGCAGCTGCAGCAGCAGAACAACGACCTGAATGAAAAATATACCCGCCTGAACATCACCCTGGAACAGCGTCAGGAGAGTTTTGACCAGCAGTTCAGACAGTTGGAGCAGAACCGTGAGAGCCTGACCAGAGAGTTTGAGCGCCTGGCCAATGAGGTTCTGGAAAAAAAGGGCCAGAACTTTAAGGAGCTGAATAAAGAGAGCCTGCAGAATCTGTTAAACCCTATTCAAACGGAGATGAAAGGGTTCAAAGAAAAGGTGGAGAAAATCCACGAGCGGGACGCGGAGCAGCGCATCCAGCTGAAAGCCGAGCTGCAGAACCTGCAGAAGCTCAACCAGGATATTACCGATAAGGCGGACAAACTGGCGACCGCGCTCCAGGGACAGAAGAAGATACAGGGCAACTGGGGCGAGCTGATGCTGGAAAATGTCCTGGATGGCTCTGGTTTACGCCGGGATGTGGATTACAAGCGGGAGATGAGCTTTAACACCGAAGATGGCCGTCTGCGGCCCGATGCCGTGATGTTCCTGCCCCAGAAGAAACATATGGTCATTGATGCCAAAACTTCTCTGGCGGCCTACACCCGTTATGTGAATGCAGATAATAAAGTTGAACGCCAGCAGGCCCTGAAAGAACACAGCCAGGCGGTGTCTGACAGAATTGTGGAGCTTTCCGATAAAAACTATTACCAGCTGCCAGGGTTGAATTCCCCGGAAATTGTGGTGATGTTTATTCCTGTAGAGTCCGCCTATGTGGAAGCGCTGAAATATGATAACTCGCTCTACCAAAGGGCGATTGAGAAAAATGTGCTGGTAGCGACACCCACAACACTGTTGACCAGTTTGAATATTGTCAGCCAGTTGTGGCGGTTTGAAGACCAGAATAAGCACACAGCTGAACTGGCCAGCCGGGCAGAGAAGTTTTACAACAAACTCAACAGTTTCCTGGCCAGTATGCAGACGGTAGGCAATCAGCTTGATAAAGCGAAGGATTCTTATACCAAAGCTATCGGCCAGCTCTGTGATGGCCGTGGGAACCTGATTAAGCAGGCCTCGGAGTTTAAGGAGCTGGGGGTCGCGGTCAGCAGAGAATTGCCAGCCGAGTTTGTGGAAAAGGCTCACCTTGAGCTGGACCAGTTGCCCCGGCAGGATGCCTGAGGTTTTTCCGTTTAAGGTTTTGCTTTAAGACTAAACCGCCTGTTGCCCTGCGTCGTTTGTAACAGGCGGCTTTGTACGCATAGTGTGTTTGTTAATGCCTGTTTCTGCCGACTTCTTACTATCCTTGTTCTTCCCGTCAAGTCTGTTAACTGGGTTCCCATGAAGACATTAGTGTGCGCAGCCGGTTCTTTACGCTTATGGTTATTTTCTGTCTGGTTACCCGTTTTTACAGGCTTAATATTCTGCTGCCGGGTTCAGGCTGGAATAGAGATTTTTGACTATTATGGGCGTTTGGTGACGTATACAGACAGACCTATAGTAATCAGCACCATGAGTCATTTGCGTAATGTATTTGAAGGCCCCAATATGATGTCGAAGGAAAACCAGCTGGGCTTTCTGCATATCAGTGTCCTTGATCAGGAGCTGCCCTGGAGTGAAAAAAATTCCGGTCTCGGGAGACCGGAATTCGCTGCGGTTATGAGAACCCGCAAAGCCCTTGAGTCCGTGAAATTATTTGATGAAGGTATAGCCTTTAATGGTCGTATTATTGTCGCTGTGCACGGTGGAGAAGGTGGTTATGCTATCGCGAGTACAGGAGCACCCAGAAAAGATAAAAATTTTCCCAAAAGCTCAGAAATAAAGATTGATCCCGAAACGGGGAAACCCGTCCAGATCGAGGGCTATATAATTATGGAAGCAAGAGACCTCGGCAGAAGGCTGGGAAGGTTCTTTCAGGAATACAAGATAAATCCCGCGCGGATTGATATGTCCTGCTGTTGCGGGGGAGTTATGAGCGAAAGAATTAAAGCGGGGCTGGCGGATTCTGATTACAACGGTGTTGAACTGGTGTCTTTCAGACTCAATACGACCCAGGGTCGCCAGGGCAAAGGGAAAGATATGCGCGCTATTTTCGGTGTGGTCGATACAGAAGCAGGATATCGTGACGTAATTGATGCGGAGCACTTTTACGTTGATGGCGTTGTTGGTGTTTTCAAGGATGCTGTCACCCGTGAGCAGCTGGGTAATCCTCCAGCCATTGAGCCGGTAACATCCGATCATCCCACCCCCTGTAGTCTCTGAAACTCCTGAAGGTAATAAGGTAGTGTATATTACTGGCCTTACTCAATTCTGGAATTTTTCTTTTTTCTTATCTGTCTTTGTTGCCTTAACAGCCTGTTGCCGGGTTCAGGCGGGAATAGAGATTTTTGACTATTATGGACGATTGGTGACGTATACAGACAGGCCTGTAATAATCAGCTCCATGACTCATTTGCGTCGGGTATTTGAAGCTCCCAATATGATGTTAAAGAAGAACCAGCTGGGCTTTCTCCATATCAGTGCCCTTGACCCGGAGTTGCCCTGGCGTGAGGAAAATATTGGGCTCGGGAGGCCGGAATTTGCTGCATCTATGAGAACCCGTAAAACCCTTGAGTCGGTGAAATTGTTTGATAAAGGTATAGACTTTAATCGTCGTATTGTTGTCGCCGTGCACGGTGACCAGGGTGGTTACATTATCGTAAGTGCCGGGGGTTCTGAGGATGAGATCAGCAGCGGTCTGGAAGTACATATAGATCCCGAAACAGGAAAACCAATACCGATTGATGGCTTTATAATTATGGATGCAAGAGACTTCGGCAGAAACATGGGAAAGTTCTTTCAGGAGTACAAGCTCAACCCTGCGCGGATTGATATGTCCTGCTGCTGTGGGGGGCTTGTGAGCGAAAAAATGAAAGCAGGGCTGGCAGATTCTGGTTATAACAACGTTGAACTGGTCTCTTTCAAACTCAATACGATTCAAGGGCACCAGGGCGAAGGGGAAGAGATGCGCGCTGTTTTCGGTGTGGTCGATAAAGAAGCAGGGTATCGCTACACGATTGATGCGCCGCACTTTTACGTTGATGGTGTTGTTGATGTTTTCCAAAATGCTGTCACCCGTGAGCAGCTGGGTAATCCTCGAGCCATTGAGCCGGTAACATCCGACCATCCCCTCTCCTGCAGTACCTGAAGTTCTGTCTCCCTGCAGTCTGCTACACCAGAGTAACGGATAGGTATGGCCAGCTGTTTTTCCTGTTTCTTACTATCCTTGTTCTTCTGCCAGGCCTGTTATCTGTTATAGGGTTCCCATGAAGACGTTGGTGCGTGTTACTGGCCTTTCTCGATTCTGGAAGTTTTCTTTTTTCTTATCTGTCTTTGTTGCCTTAACAGTCTGTTGCCGGGTTCAGGCGGGAATAGAGGTCTTTGACTATTATGGGCGCCTGGTGGGTTATTCGGACAGACCCCTGCTAATTTCCACCATGAATCATATGCGCTGGGTATTTTCCGCTCCCAATATGATGTCGAAGGAAAACCAGCTGGGCTTTCTCCATATCGGTGAACTTGATCCGGAGCTGGCATGGAGTGAAAAAAATGTTGGTCTTGGCAGACCGGAGTTCGCTGCGGTTATGAGAACCCGCAAAGCACTTTCGTCAGTGAAAATGTTTGATGAACAGATAGCCTTTAATGGTCGTGTTGTTGTCTCTGTGCACGGCGGAGGAAATGGTTATGCTGTCGTGAGTACCGGGGGGGCTGATGAGGAGGTTTCAAGGGGATTGGAAGTGCGAATAAATCCCAAAACAGGAAAACCCGTACAGATTGATGGTTTTATAATCATGGAAGCAAGAGACTTGGGCAGAAGGCTGGGAGGTTTTTTTCAAAAATACAGTATCAAGGCAACACGGGTTGATATTGAATGCTGTTGTGGAGACGTTATGGGGGAAAAAATTAAAGAAGGTCTGGCGGATTCCGGTTATAACGACGTTGAACTGGTCTCTTTTAAACTCAATACGGTTCAAGGCTACCAGGGCAGGGGTAAAGGAAAGCGTGCCGTTTTCGGTGTAGAGAGTGCGGGAAAAGGATATCGCCACATGATTGATGCAGAATACTTTTATGTTGATGGTGTTGTCAGTGTTTTTCAGAGTGCTGTAAACCGGGAGCAGTTGGGTAACCCTCCACCCACTGAGCCGGTAACATCCAGGACTGCCGCTACCTGTCGCACCTGAGCCTCCGATGGCAAAGAAACCCCGGGAATTTTTCCTGAAACCTGGCATTGTGGTTTACTCTTGAGCGCCCACAGCTTTATGGGCTGTCAGTCCGGCATGTTTTCTGTAACAATGCGCGACTTTTTATCGTTCCAGAATCCTTTTATGCCAAAGACTGCTCCTGATCTGTTTTCCTACCCCAAATACTGGGCAGAGTGCTATGGCTCTGCCCCTTATCTGCCTATGTCCAGGGAGGAGATGGATGGGCTGGGGTGGGACTCCTGTGATGTGATTATCGTCACCGGGGACGCCTATGTAGACCATCCCAGCTTTGGCATGGCGGTGATTGGCCGGTTCCTGGAGTCCCAGGGGTTTCGGGTGGGGATAATATCCCAGCCGGACTGGAATGGCCCCGAAGACTTTATGAAGCTGGGTCGGCCCAATCTGTTCTTTGGTGTGGCCGCCGGCAATATGGATTCCATGATCAACCGCTATACGGCTGATCTGAAAGTCCGCAGTGATGATGCCTACACCCCCAATGCCGAACCAGGCAGGCGCCCGGACCGGGCGGTCACCGTATACAGCCAGCGCTGCCGCCAGGCCTATAAAGATGTGCCTGTGGTTCTGGGTGGTATTGAGGCCAGCCTGCGTCGTATTGCCCAGTATGATTACTGGTCCAATGAAGTACGCCGTTCGGTACTGATTGATTCAGGCGGTGATATTCTTCTCTACGGTAATGCCGAAAGGGCCATGGCCGAACTGGCCCACCGGGTTGCCGCCGGTGAGAAGGTACAGGATATGAACGATATCCGTGGCACGGTGGTGATTAAACCCTTGACCCCGGAAGGCTGGACCGAGATTGATTCCTCCCGTATCGACTGGCCTCGGGATATTTCTTCTCTGGAGGAAGCTTATGGTGCCAACCCTTACGAGTGGAAGGAGGAGAGTGACTGCGCCGAGAAAAAGAGCGTGCAGGTTGTAGAGCCGGGTGAAGAAGTAAAAGCCGAGCCTGTTCGTATTATTCCCCTGCCTCTGCACCGCAGGGCGGATCTGGATAATGACAGAACCTGCATTCGTCTGCCCTCGTTTGAGAAGGTCAGCAAAGATCCGGCCCTCTATGCCCATGCATCCAGGGTCCTGCACCAGGAAGCCAATCCCCATAATGCCCGGGTGCTGGTACAGAAGCACGGCAATCGGGAAGTCTGGGTGAACCCGCCTCCCATTCCTCTGGAAACACCGGAGATTGATGGTGTATTTGGCCTGCCATACCAGCGTCGTCCACACCCGTCCTATGGGGACGCGAAAATACCCGCTTACGATATGATCAAAACCTCGGTTAATATTATGCGGGGTTGCTTTGGCGGCTGTACCTTCTGCAGTATTACCGAACATGAAGGGCGGGTAATCCAGAGCCGTTCCCATGAGTCCGTACTGGCGGAGCTTGAGGATATCCGCGACAAGGTTCCCGGTTTTACCGGTCAGATTTCTGATCTTGGCGGGCCTACGGCCAATATGTACTTCCTGAACTGTAAGTCTGCGGAGATACAGGCCAGCTGCCGTCGTCTTTCCTGTGTGTTCCCGGGTATCTGTAAAAATCTGGTGACCTCCCATAAGCCCACGACGGAGCTTTATCGCAAGGCCCGTAAGGTGCCGGGTATCAAAAAGATTGCCATAGCTTCCGGTCTTCGTTATGACCTTGCCGTGGAAGATCCGGAATATGTGAAGGAGCTGGTGACCCACCATGTGGGCGGATACCTGAAGATTGCCCCGGAACATACCGAAAAGAACACCCTTGACCTGATGATGAAACCGGGTATGGGAACTTACGACAATTTCAAGAAGATGTTTGAGAAGTTCTCCAAAGAAGCTGGAAAAAAGCAGTACCTGATTCCCTACTTTATCGCAGCCCACCCCGGTTGTTCCGATGAAGATATGATGAACCTTGGCCTGTGGCTCAAGAAGAACGGTTTCCGGGTGGACCAGGTGCAGACTTTCTATCCATCTCCCATGTCCCTGGCCACGGCCATGTATCATTCAGGCCGTAACCCGCTGAAGAAACTGAGTTACAAGGATGGCCGGCTGTATATTCCCCGGAACCTCCAGCAGCGCCGCCTCCATAAAGCGTTTCTGCGCCATCATGATGAGAAGAATTTCGCCACCCTGCGGGAAGCCCTGAAGGAGATGGGGCGCATGGATCTGATCGGTAACGGTCAGCATCAGCTGGTGCAGGGAGAAGATAACCATGGTCGTCAAACCCGCAGGCAGGGAGATCGTCCCCCTGCAAAAAATGCCGGTAAGCCGTTCCAGAAGGCCCGTGGCGGGCAGTGGGACAGCCGCTCGGCAGGTGGTCATAACAGAAAGAAAAACGGCAATGGCAAAAAGCCCGTGTCCAGGTACCGTTAACTTCGCGGACTTTTAACTTCGTTTTTAATTATCCCCGGATTCATGCAGATATTCGGGGATAATTACCTGTGGGAGAATTTCTGATTCGTTATAGCGGCTATATTGTTACCCGCTTTTCGCAATATGAGAATTCATGCCATGAAGTTTTCAACCTGCAATGGCGAACCCTCCTGCAAACCGAGAGGCTACCAATGCTGTTCTCTGTGGATTTTCTGCTGTTTTTTAGCATTCGTCTCTCTTGCACAGGCGAATTCCCGTACGGTAGATATTGTTAACGGGGCAGGTCATCAGTTCGAGAAAAATATAAATTTGCCTGTATTTATACCAACCAGCAAAATCCTCGCCCATCTGAATATCCAGAATCGGGGAGATCCCTGGGATCGTGCCGGAAGAATTTACATTGATACACCCGGGGGCTCTATTGATCTGGTGAAGTTTGTCACCGGTTTTGGCGGAACCTACGCCAATGAGCCTGTCGACGTAACAAACCTGCTTCCCGTTCTCAGGGACAATGTCACAATTCATGGTGATATCTGGCAAAACAGCCAGTGGGGCATGACTTTTTCGCTTGAGGAAGTCTTTGGTGGCAACCAGGAAAAGCCCACAACATGGGTCCTTCCGGTCATCCCATCTGGCACTGCGTTTGATCACAGTACATTTCTGAATGGCAGAAAGGTCTACCATGTCACAATTCCCATGGACGTCCTTAATAAAGACAAGATCACCCTGCACTACTACGCCGCGGGTTATGGCGGCAGCAATGGTCGCGGGTGTTGTGAGTTTCATTCGCGCATCCACAGAATCTGGGTCAATGGAAAGCTCGTTTATAAAAAAATGCCCTGGCGTGGGGCTTCAACAATGTTTCGGAACCGAAACCCTTACTCCGCAAAATGGTGGCCCGGGTGGTCATCAGATTTTGCCCGCTCGGGCTGGCTGCCAGGTGATGTTATTTGGCCTGATACCGTTGATGTGACCGCATTCCTGCATCCTTCTTCCGATCAGGGGCAGGTTTTTGAATTCGAGGTCGAGAATCTGGACTCGGGGAATTTTGATGTTTCCTGCTATCTGAGTGCGAGCTGAGAAACGCGCATAGTGAAAAAGACCCAGCCCGGGTATACGGTCATGGATGGGTGACTGACGTCAGGTTTCTGTGGTCATTTGAGCGGGCTCTGATCCTTCGTCCGGTATCTGTGCCGGACGATAACCAACCACCGATGACAGAGACATAACACTGGCTTTACCCAGTTCCCAGACGGACAGGAATACACCTTTGAATTCGGCTCCGAGAGTCCAGCTTAATAACAGCCCGGCCAGGCCATTAACGGAGGGCAGGGTAATCTCAGCGGCCTGGACACCTCTCAGGCAGGGGTCTGTCTGCAGCCCTGTCCACATTAAGCCGTAGGCCGACAGGGTAAAACAGGTTGATGCTCCCGCACCAATGAGAAAGAGCAGGTTATTTGGCAATTCCTTTAATCGGCAAAGGTTTTTCCAGCCTTTGCGCTGAAACCAGTTTGCTGTTTCAGAGAAGTTTGCCCGTATCACCATGGAGTCGGTGACAGCGGAGGCAAAGGCCATTGTCTGGCCAATCACATGATAATAAGCGTATTGCAGGGCAAAACCGGTAGGCTTGCAGTTTGCGGCTCTGTTGGCTGATGCCAGAATATCGTTGATAAACGGGGATGTCAGCCCCCAGACATAGCCCATGCTTATCAGGTGCAGTGGGATATGGGTGGTTCTGCGCAGCCATAACCGGAGTCCGCTCAGCCTTGTCTCAACAGCTTCACTGTCCAGAACCCTGACGGAAACACTTTTCCCTTCCCTGACTCTTTTTTTAAGGGCCGCGATGATATTGCGGGCTTTATGGGGTTTTGACGACAGTGGAATAACAGTCATCAGTCGTTCCCAGGCACCTCTGCGGTTAATAATACGTTCAGCCAGGACGCGACCGGTCGTCTCCCAGGAAGGTGCCTCCTGGTTATTGACCAGTGACAGATAGTCGGGGGAATTCTTCAGGGTTCTGAGCATTTCCCCGAGAAGCCAGACAGCTCTGTCCGCGTCCTCTTCTTTCTCCGGGTCGTGTCCCCGTAGAAAGTCGTAAAACTGATCCATTATCCTCCAGAGGAAAAACAGGTTTGAGCAGCCGTTGATAAGCGCTCCTGTGAAGGCCAGGGCGACAGGAATACCCAGAAGGGTTAGGGCGGTATAGGCCCCCAGGGCTTCAAATATGACCGGTGCCAGGGACAACAGAGCTGTCAGAATTTGTGAAGGGTGGGAAATACCTTCCCAGGTCATGCGGTTGGCAGCATAAGCCCCAAACAGATTAGCTGTCAGGAATGACAGGGCGGAGACACCTATGGACAGGGGGTTGGCGATTCCGCGACTTAATCCACTTACCTGGAAAAACTCTGTCAGTCCGGCCCGGCCTATCCACAGTGAGGCTCCGCTGAACCCCAGGAATGCCAGACCGGCCGTCGCCCGCTGGAACAGATGGTGATTAAGCCGGCTGGGCTGGTCTTCGTAAGCGGATATCGCACCACGTAATAACTCATCAAGGTTGCTCTGCAGGTTTCCCGTTGTCAGTGAACTCAGGGGGCCGGAAAGGTCTTTGGCAGGCAGCCCCTGCTCAAGGCAGCGCTGCTTTAAGGTTCCCGGAGTGTTGCTCCACCAGTGGGAGACTTGCTCTTCTGCTGAGGGGGGCTCTTCCGGAGTATGACGCTCAGGCGCTGTTGACTGAGAAACTGCAACAACTCTTTGTTTTAAAAGCGTTTGTTTTAAAGGCGTTTGTTTTAAAGGCGTTTGCTCTACAGGCGTTTGTTCTACAGACGTTAGGTTTACCCAGCCCCGGGGATAATGGGACTGTCTCTCTAAGGTATCATCAGGCCGCGTGCCGGAATTCTCAGGGGGCAGTGGAGGGGCCGTTGTAGTGCGGGGTATCATAACCAGCTCTCCCACATGGGTGGCTTATTCACTGGATACGATCGGGTCCAGTATGGAGTGAAAAAAGGTCTGTTCCAGAGAGTATTGATGATGCCGTTTTGTTTCTTTGTGGATCTAACAGGGCAGTTATCCGGGAGAGTGCGATCGTAAATAAAGTTGGTTATAAAAACTTTTTCCGGTATATCTGTGCGCTTCTGTATGGAAGTGAATGTAAATCCCGGGGAGTAGGTGTCAGTGCAGGAACTATCTCAAAGAATAATACCGGAAGGATTCCGCCAGATCAGTGATACAGATTTTGACCTTCTGATTGGCCCTTTTTATATGACAGAGCCGGAAGGGCAGGTCTACCGCTTTGGGCTTTATGGTGAGCAGCGCCATACCAACAGTCTGGATACCATTCATGGTGGCATGATGATGAGCATTATGGATGAAGGCATGGGTGCAACAGCCAACCTTATCTGTAACGGTAAGTGCTGTACTGTCAGTATGAACTGTGACTTTATCGCGCCGGGCATGGTGGGGGAGTGGCTGGAGTGCGTAGCTACAGTCAAACGCACGGGTTTCAGTACCGTATTTATCAATGGCGAACTGTACAGTAATGATCGACTGGCTTTGACCGCATCCGGCGTATTTAAAATTCTTGAAAGAAACTGAATCTGTTTTCTTTTATACGCCGTAAGAGTAAATGTATAAACGTCCAGCACCTTTGGCGACAGGGAAAAGTAACTTCCCTGTCGTTTTTTTATCCCTTCAAAATGATTACGAGCGTTGTTGTGGCAGAGATTGCTATCCCCCTATAATCGGTAACAGAACAACAGCGCATAAAAATAAATCCAGAAGTCATTATTTATGTCCCTGACTGATCAGATTCTCCAGAACCTTTCCCAGGCCGTTAGCGGTAAACCCCGGCAATTGCGGCAGGCCCTGTGCTGCCTGCTGGCCCGTGGTCACCTGCTGATTGAAGATGTACCGGGCATGGGCAAAACCACCCTGGCCCATGCTTTGGCCAGAGTCACCGGTCTGGACTGGCGACGGGTGCAGTTCACCAGTGACCTCCTGCCCGGGGATATTCTCGGGATATCTGTGTTCGACCGGAACAGTTCCACATTCCGCTTCCAGCCCGGCCCGGTATTTACCAGCCTGCTGCTGGCGGATGAAATCAACCGGGCCACGCCCCGTACCCAGAGCGCGCTGCTGGAAGCCATGGAAGAAGGGCAGGTATCTGTGGAAGGGGAATCCCGCCCACTGCCGGAACCTTTCTTTGTGATTGCCACCCGCAACCCTGTTTCCCAGTCCGGAACCTTTCCCCTGCCGGAATCCCAGCTTGACCGTTTTTTAATGCGTATTCAGCTTGGTTATCCTGACCCTGCCGCAGAACGGGCCATGCTGGGAGGGCAGTCCGGGCGTGCTGTGCTGAACCAGTTGCAGACCCTGTTAAACCCGGAGCAGCTGCTTTCACTGCAGGTGCGGGTGGATCAGGTAAAGGCCAGTGACCAGTTGCTGGATTACCTGCAGCGACTGGTGGCCTCGACCCGTGAAGGGGACAGGTTTGTCTGTGGCCTCTCCCCCCGCGCTTCTCTGGCGTTATTGGCGGCAAGCCGTGCCTGGGCCTTTATGGCGGAGCGGGATTATGTGCTGCCAGAAGATGTGCAGGCGATATTCCCCGCTGTTGCCGGGCACCGTCTGCAGAGCCGTAAGGGAGAAGCGATCAATACATTGCTGTCCGAAGTTGATGTAACCGGTGCCTGATGGGCTGCTTCCCGGATATTCAGGAATAATTTTCCATGGCGCTGAAAAATATCGGCCGGGCCAGCTGGAGTCGCTGGCTTAACCGGCGCATTCCACCGGCACGTTCCGTCACCCTTGACCAGAAAAGCCTGTTTATTGTTCCCACTGCAGCAGGTTATGCCTTTCTGCTGGTGGCGGTTTTAATCTTCCTGGCCGGAGTCAATTACCGCAACAGCCTGAGCTATGGTGTGTCGTTTTTTATGGTCTCTCTGTTCCAGATTACCCTGTGGCAGACCTGGCGCAACCTTGCGGGAATAATCCTGACAGCACGACAGTCGTCTTCTGTTCATGCCGGACAGATGGCCGGGTTCCAGATTGCCTGCCGAGGTGTTGCAGAACGCAGGCAGCAGGGGGTTATGGTTGGCTGGCCGAAACAGGGCATGATCCGGGTTGATCCTCTGGCCGCGGAAGTGGATGTGGTGATCGGCCATCCGGTGGCTGAGCGGGGCTGGTTTTATCCGGGTCGTTTGAAAGTTCAGACGGTTTACCCCCTTGGGCTGTTCCGGGCCTGGAGCTGGGTTGATCTCGACCAGAAGGTGCTGGTCTGGCCCGCTCTGCAACCGGTGGAGCCGGTTACATCCGATGCCGCCGGTGAAGACGGCCACCGGGAAGTGGCCGATGGTATGGATGATTTTGCCGGGCACCGGTCGTTTATGCCCACGGACTCCGCCGCCCAGGTGGACTGGAAAGCCCTGGCCCGCAGTGATGAGCTTCTGGTGCGTCGTTTCCATGGCCTGGCCGGTGAAGATCTGTGGCTTGATCTTGCTGAAGCCCCCGGTCTGAATCTGGAACAGCAACTTAGCTGGCTGGCCAGCCAGAGTCGTTTACTGGGTGACAGTGGGTTGATCTGGGGCCTGACCCTGGGAGGGCAGAGTACCGGACCGGGGCAGGGTCGTGACCATGCCCGCCACTGCCTGGATGCCCTGGCCCTGTTTGGCAAAAACGAGCAGGGAGGTCGGAGCTGATGTTAAGTAAAGCGTCGGGTAATAAAGTATTGGGTAATAAAGTGCAGGGTAAAAAGAAAACAGTTTCTGAGCCTGTTACCCGTGCTGCCAGCTTCAGCCTTGTGGTCACTCTGGTGATGGTGTGTCTGCCCCTGTTAACGGTTCTGCCACCGGGTATTTTTGCCCTGGTGGCCGTTGCCGTAGTCTGGCGATTGGTTCTGTTGCGCTCAAAAGGCAGGCTGCCGGGCTGGCTTATTCGTTCGCTGCTGGTGGTACTGGCCCTGGCTCTGATTATTCTACATTTTGGTACCTTGCTGGGTCTGGAGGCTGGCACTACAACACTGGTTGCCGCTTATTCATTGAAGCTGCTTGAACTGCGCACCCGCCGGGATGCGCTGCTGCTGACCTTTCTTGGCTTTTTTGTGGCGGTGACCGGACTGCTGTTTTCCCAGTCTATTCCCATGACCGCTTATCTACTGTTGTGCCTGGTGGTGCTTGTCTCAGTTCTGGTAGGTTTGCACCAGAGCAGAGAGCAGACAGCGGTTATGCCTGTGGTGAAAACGGGCCTGATACTCAGCCTGCAGGCTTTGCCCCTGATGGTGATCCTGTTTGTGCTGGTTCCCCGGATTCCGCCCCTGTGGGCTGTACCTTTGCCGGATAACTCGGCGAAAACAGGTCTTTCCGATGAAATGGCACCGGGGGATATTGCCCGCCTCAGCCAGTCCGCGGAACTGGCTTTCCGGGCCACCTTTACCGGCCCGGTGCCACCACCGGAGCAGCGCTACTGGCGGGCGGTGGTGATGCACTGGTTTGATGGACGACGGTGGTTCCAGGGTAAGCAGCAAGACTGGCTGGCCAGCGGAGCAGATGAGCGTGATCTGGTTAGCTGGCATCCCGAAGAACCTTTATGGCCTGTACCCCTGGAGGCGGATGAATCAGATACGTCGTATAACTACGATATTATTCTGGAGCCCAGCGGGCGCTCCTGGCTGCCGGTGCTTGGCCCGGTCAGCCAATCGGTTTCCGGCGCTGGCCTGACCCGGGACCGGCGGTTGCTGGCCAAAGAGCCGGTGGATATTCTTCGTCAGTACTCCATGACGTCCGGTGCGGACTCTGCCTTTGACAGAAAGTTACCGGCCTGGTTACGTGATGTCAGCCTGCAGCTTCCTGAAGGAGGTAATCCCAGAGCCCGGCAGATGGCTGAACAACTGTCGGAGCGTTTTGAGGGTAATACCACCGGGCTGGTCAACCATGTACTCGATCACTTCCGGCAGGAAGAATATTTCTACACCCTGCGTCCGCCGCTGCTATCGGGGGATACAGTTGATGGCTTTCTGTTCGACAGCCGCCAGGGTTTCTGTGCCCATTATGCTGGTGCGCTGACGTTTATTCTCCGGGCCGCCGGTGTGCCTGCACGGGTGGTAGCGGGCTATCAGGGCGGTGAGGTGAAGCCGGGAACCCGTCCGGATGAGACTGTTATCCAGGTGCGCCAGTTTGATGCCCATGCCTGGGTGGAGTTCTGGCAGCCAGGTTATGGCTGGCAGCGGGTAGACCCTACCGCTGCGGTGGCACCGGACCGTGTGCGCCAGGGGCTGGAGTCCGCTGTGGCCAGGGAAGGTTCATTTCTGGAAAGTTCTCCTCTGTCCGTGGTGCGTTATCGCCATGTGCAGTGGCTGAATGCTCTGCGTCTGCAGTATGAGCAGATGGAGTACCAGTGGCAGCGCCTGGTACTCTCCTATGATGATGAAGCCCAGAAAGACCTGTTTAAAAACCTGTTTCCCGGCCAGGATACTCTGCAGACCCTGCTGCAACTGCTGGTAACCAGCGTAATGCTGATGATGCTGGTGGCCGGTATCTGGCTGATAAAACCCTGGCAGCAGCGACTGGCTCCCGTGGACAGGTATTACCAGACATTCTGCCGACGCATGGCCCGGAAGGGTATTCCCAGGGAAAAAGGAGAGGGGCCGGAAGCCTACGCCCGTCGTATAGCAAAGGAAAAGCCAGCCCTGGCTCGTCAGGCTATGCAGGTGACAGCTGTGTATATCCGGTTAAGTTACGGTATTCCGGAGCAAGGGGATTTGCGAAGGTTAAGGGCGTTGTTATAAGTGCAGATGTGGCGGCATTTCTGATCGACTAACCGGGATAACTGGGGAGAATCATTGCCAACAGCAGACGTACTGTCCATCCTGTGCAGCTGTCGATGAGCTTGTTTGGGAAAGGCTTGGTAAGATAACCGTGTTTCAAACACCGTCAGGATGATGTTCCTTTCATGGCTTTCCAGCTTCGCCCCTATCAGAAAGATGCTGTTTCCAGTGTTATTCGCCACTTTCGTAACACCAGTTTACCGGCGGTGGTGGTTCTGCCTACGGGGGCAGGAAAGAGTCTGGTCATCAGTGAGCTGGGGCGAATTGCCCGGGGGCGGGTGTTGGTGCTGGCCCATGTGAAAGAGCTGGTGGAGCAGAATCATGGCAAATACGAAAGTTATAACCTGAAAGCCTCTGTCTTCAGTGCCGGGCTGGGACGTAAAGAGGCTGCGGAGCAGGTGGTGTTTGGCAGTGTGCAGTCGGTGGTGCGTAATCTCGGGCATTTCCAGGATAGCAACTACACCCTGCTGGTGATTGATGAATGCCACCGTGTCTCTCTGGAAACCAGCAGCAGTTACCACAAGGTGATTAATCATCTGCGGGGATTGAATCCCAATCTGAAAATTCTGGGATTAACCGCAACCCCTTACCGGCTGGAGATGGGCTGGCTTTACAATTATTTCTCCCAGCCCGGTTGCCAGCAGCGGGTCAGGACTGATGACAAGCGTTTTTTCTCTGACTGCGTTTTTGAGTTGCCCCTGTCTTATATGATCGACAACGGTTACCTGACACCACCGGTTATGGTGGATGCTCCTGTGGCCTGGTACGACTTCAGTCGTTTGCCTTCCGATGGAAACGGACATATTCGGGAAGCGGACCTGAACCAGTTATTGCGGAAGGAAACCCGGGCCACAGCGGCCATTATCCACCAGGTTGTAGAAGAGGCAAAGGAACGCAGGGGGGGCATGATATTCGCTGCGACCGTGGATCATGCCCGGGAAATCCTTGGTTATCTTCCGGAACATGAAGCCGCTTTGATTATTGGTGAAACCCCGGGCCCGGAACGGGACAGTCTGATTACAGCCTTTAAGGATAACCAGCTGAAATATCTGGTGAATGTTTCGGTACTGACCACAGGCTTTGACGCGCCCCATGTGGATTTGATCGCTATTCTGCGGCCAACAGAATCCGTCAGCCTCTATCAGCAGATTGTTGGCCGCGGGCTGCGCCTTGCTGAAGGCAAGAAAGATTGTCTGGTGATGGATTTCGCCGGTAATAATTACAACCTGTTTTCTCCCGAAATTGGTGAACCCCGGCCGGATTCCGGCTGTGTACCGGTGGATATTCCCTGCCCTGTGTGCGGCTGCCAGAACCAGTTCTGGGGAAGGCTGGATAAAGACGGTGATCTGGTGGAACACTTTGGCCGTAGATGTCAGGGGTTGATTTACCATAATGAAGGTGAGCAGGACGGCGAACGGCGGCGTTGTGAATTCCGTTACCGTTTTAAGGAGTGTGGCGAATGTAACGGGGAAAATGATATTGCCGCCCGCCGCTGCCATGACTGCGGCAAGGTACTGGTCGATCCGGATCAGAAATTACGGGACGCCCTGAATCTGCGCAATACCACGGTGATTCGCTGTTCATGGATGACCATGGTTGTCGAGAACGCCAGGAACGGAAAACCCCGGATCAAAGTCAGTTATTTTGATGACGATGGCCTGGAGATACCTGAGTACTTTTATCTGGAAACTCCCGCCCAACAGGGTGTTTTCTATCACAGGTTTGGCAAGCTTCACCAGATTAACCGGGGGGAAGTATTCCGGGCCAGAACTCCTGATGATGTGGTCTGTCAGCAGAAGAAATTCCGCAGACCGGATTTTGTGATTGCTACCCGGGAGAAAAAAGGCTGGCAGATCCGGGAGAAGATTTTTGACTATATAGGCAGATTTTCCACCGCTGATAATGCGGGTTAGCGAGGCTTTTCCAACTCCTGTCTGGTTTTTCCATAGAGGATAACGGGGTGGAGTTCGTAGAGTTCCCGCAGGGCCCACAGCCTTTCATCAAGGTGATAAAACAGTGTGGTGAATGTATTTCTCCGGTCATCATTGGTGATGGGGATATGGCGGTTCACGATAATACTTCTACTAAAGTAATTTAGGGCCAGGGCAATATCTTTTAATGTTGCAGACCATAATTGCCTGGGGTTGCAAACACCTTTGAAAATAAACTTTTCTATACGCTGGTCTCGTTGAAAATCCACGACTTCCACAAGTTGGTTCGGGTGTGAGGCATAACCCAGATGATCGCTGAGTTGCATAGTGGGTACACATTTATTCAAGCGTTTTCCCACTTCCTGGAACAGGAGAGCAATGGCATCCACATACTCCTTATCATTGGTATCCTGAAAACAGCGTATGTTTCGAGCTTCAATCAGGCGTAACTGGCGAATAATGACCATTGCAAGGGTTTCCGCTGTATACATATCCATCTTCAGCGTGCCTTGCCTGTGGCTTTCCATCAGTTTGTCCAGATTCCCCTGAGAGAGCAGGCTGTTTGTTTCCAGTTGGCTGGTGGCGTCCGGGAGCCTGAGTTTACCCGATGCAGCATCCCATACAGGCATTGCAGGCGTTGCAGGCATCGCAGGCATCGCAGGCATCGCAGGCATCGCAGGCATTAAGAGTACAGCCGGATGGGGTTGAGCAAATAGAGTCTGGCTATTGCTTGTCAGCAGTGGGCTGGGATTTAGTGGCCTGTGGATATGCCTGTTATGGGGCTGAAAGCTCTGGCATGACCTTGTTGACAAGGATGGTTGTGAACCGCTCCATTCTGGCAGCGTGGAGTAATAACTGCCTTGAGACAGGCCGTGTGTGCTATGGGACAACCGGGGTTCAGAACGGCTTCTGTAAAGAGCATCTTCTTTTGAAGGGAAGGTGGCCGGGGGGATGTTCGGGATATAGTTTTGCTGTTGGCTGAGGTTTTGCTGTTGGCTGAGAAAAGCTGAATAATTGTTGAACATATTATGGCCGACCTATAATTTGCATCTTTTATTTATTAGACACTGACAACAACGGTCAATCACTGACAACGTGGTTATATATGCAGATGCAGAATGACCTTTCCTTGGCCTGTGATTGTTTTTTGTAAGGTTTTTTTGTAAGGGACCGGGGCGGGGTTTGCGGAGTATTATGGAGATACTGTCGTAATTTAGTGGCTCACCTTTCCCCTCATGGCCTTGATATTTCCCCGCTGGACTTTGTTTTTAAGCCTCTTTTCCTTTGATCTTCTGGTCGGTTTCGTAGGTCGACGCTTTTTTTGTATGACGTTTGCTGAGCGGATCAGCTCTGCCAGTCGTTCCAGGGCGTCCAGACGATTCTTTTCCTGACTGCGAAAGCGTTGGGCCTTGATAATGACAACCCCTTCCTTGCTTATCCGGCTGTCCGACCTGGCCAGTAACCGGGTTTTATAAAAATCCGGCAGGCTGGAACCGGAAATATCAAAACGCAGATGAATAGCGGTGGAAACCTTGTTTACATTTTGGCCGCCAGCTCCCTGGGCCCGAATAGCAGTGATCTCTATCTCATCAAACGGTATGGAGACATTACCGGAAATTCTGAGTCCGGTGTCTTTCAGCATATCTTCATCCCTGATTATCTCTGGTATTAATTGAGTCCAGAGTTTAACTGCTGCGCGAATTCCATCATAGCCTGCCTGTGACGTATTTCGATGTCTTTGGCCAAGTCATTATTGGAGGGCTGTATCGTAACCTGATGTCCATCAATTACATAGAACGCTTTTACTGAACCTGGACTTTTACCCCAGAGGATGTCGGCTACTTGTCTTCCTGCTGTTAACCGCTTAATCAACTTGTCCGGATTGACCGGATATTCAGGATTAAGATCGGCGTATGGGAGGTCCCTCAGTAATGAGGGAGATGTGCCTGTTACCAGAGCAAGGACAGTTGTCATAATATCCAGAACTGGCTGGTTCAGATCGTTTTTAGCAAAAGGTGCCAGCAGAAGCTGGTAATCAATACGGAAATGGGCCAGTCCTGAAGAAGGTTTCTTATCCGCCAGTATGAGATAAATAGCATCTGAATAAGCATTTCTTAAGGCAGCAGGAAGAAGGAAGCTGGGGACAGGTTGCGTGCCAAGACAAATTTTCGTATGGCCTGGTGGGAGCTGTAGAGTAGAAAGAAAATCTTCATTAACCTCATCACTGAGTTTGCATTGATAACCTAAAGGAGAAAAATCTCCTGTCTTCCCATTAATGGCACTTGCGAATAAAAATAATTCATCCTGATAGGATTGAACAAGGCTCACCTGCTCCGGATATCTTTTTTCTATTCCTTTCAGGCAATGGTTGAAACGCCTTAACTCTGCCTGAAACAGGGGGAGATTACTTTCGCTGGCATCATGCTTCATCACCGTTAACCCTCGCATTGAGCGAAAGTGATCTATCCACTGGTCAGGCGGAAGCATAGCTTCGGGAGAAATCAGTATTCTTTTGAATTGGGAAGACCGGGTAGCCAGTGATGTCAGCTGATCATCAGTTTCACAGCCTGCAATACTGGCCACATGCAGGGTAAATTCACTCAGAGCACCCGCCAGAAGATCAATAGTCACAGAATTTTTACTTCCATAAGTTTCCAGACTTTCCATAAATTTCCTGGTCATCTGCCATAGAAGAGCACTTTTCCGTAACTCGAGTGACTGAGCCAGAGTGATATGAGAGGACGGTTGTGTTGCAGAAAGGTGATAATAGAAATCGGGAAATAACAGACGAATCAGAAGAAAATCATTGGCTTTCGTTAGAAAATCAGTGAAAAAGGCTGTTGGCAGGGGAACAGCTTTTTCCAGAATGACTTTTGGTTCCAGAACATACAGGGGTTTTCTTGTTGGTGGAGCGGGTTTTAGCTTGGCGGCTGTAGGGATGGCTGCTACAGGTAACGGCACAGCCCCAAATACTGATGTCTGGCCTCTGGAAGTATTTGGATGACGGGGCGGTTCTGGTGGAAGCCTGCGAGGGGCTTTGGATCCAGTTGCTGGAGGAACCATAAGTTGGGATGCATCTGGCTTTGGCAGGCTTAAGCGCTGTGTTTGAAGCTGTTTTATAACTTCATTCATCAAGGATGTATCAGGAAGTCCATGAAGAACGCTTTTCTTTTCTTGATTCATGGCCAGGATGAACGGAGACGCAAGCACCAGAGTGAGGAGCCAGATAATTCTGTTTCCTCTTAACAGGGCTTTTAACGGAAAAACAAACGGGAAAAGGAAATTCCGGCAATATATAGACATTATCGTAAGCCCCGGAATTCCAGCCATTATTCAGCCCTTCTTCTTTCTCAGGACAGGTTAAAATAGACTGTCACGGAGTATTTGAAAGAAATATCTTTCTGATCCCTGTTATTAATACTGACCACTCTGTTTCTGGGCAGGGGAAATTAATTGAAGGGAGGGAATCTGATTCAAGGCAGGTCGTTTCAATCTGCTGCTCCTGTTTTGGTAAGAAAAGATGGAAAGGGAAGAACATCATGTTAGGAAAAACAGCAGACAAAAGCTTAATCAGCTTTGATACCCATGTTGATACCCATACCCTGTTATCCCGGGAAGCCCGCAAGCTGACCGGTTGCCGTAAGGTTGATGCACTCAGGCTTATAAAAAAAGGCTGGAAAATACCTCCTTTGTCTTTACAGCCTCCCCATGAAGCCCCCAGCCTGAGAACCCGGCGTATTTACCAGCTGTCAGAAACGATGTCATCCAGAGACAGAACCATAGCGGAGCAGGGGCTGGAAGACCTGGTGTTAAATCACCTCAAGGTTTTCTATCTCTCAGGGCAGTATAAAAAAGCCCATGTGCTGGCTCAGGCTCTTAAGCTGATGGCAGATGCTGAACCTGCGCCCCTGTGGAAGAACCTTTTCAGGATGCGCTGTCTGGATGTTGGCAGGGAACTGGGTTGGCTGGGGGTGATGGCCCGTACCGAAATACCTGCCGATGAATTGCTTGCGTCCCTGTTCAGCCTGCTGGGAGGCGTAGAAAACATAAAACACTTCCGTTCCCTGTGGCTGCCAGTAGTACGGAAGATGTTCAAAGCAGGGCTCACCTATCCCCCCGGAATGGAACAGATCTTCAAGCTGCGGTCCGGTGAGATGTATAAAAACCTGACGGCAATCTGCCTGTTTCCCGTGACCTCAGATATGACCAGCGATCAGGCTCGTACCTTTTTCAGGGAATTAATAGCCTGTGCAGGGGAGTGGAGCGATTCGGGGCTGTTGAAGGAAAGTGTTATTACAGACGCGCTGGAAGTTATGGAGGCTGCATATTCCGATGATGAGAGCCGCGCTTTGACCATGGAATTGTATCAGGATGATTTAACCGAACAGCGTATAGCGGAGGGAAGAGGCAGTAGTCGCACATCTCTGGGGACGATATCGCACTTTATTGAACGTAAAAACGGAGCCGCTGCTGCCGGGCTTTTGATTGAGTCTGCCGGGCAACAGCACTTTACCAGTGTTGGAGCTGCCTATCCGGGAGAGTTCAATATACTGTTTCAAAAGGGCGTGAAACTGCTTTTGGAGCAGGCGGATGAGAAGCGACTGGAGCATCTGTGTGAAGAGGTTCTATTTCATTGTCTCCATTGCATGCATCATATGTCACTGCCGAAGATTCTTATGACGATTCGTGCAGCCCGTGGTCAGGAGTGGGCGCATTCCTGTCTGGGGTGGGTGCTGGCAAGGTTAACGCCAGAACATGGAAAACGTCTGGGCGCGCAACAAGCCAGATGGCTGACAGGTCAGAGTCATACCGATGCGAAACTGGACAGCTCCACGCTCCGTCTGCTGGCGGACAGCAGAGCTTATAAAACAACCCTGGCCCGCCCGATGGAGAAGAGCAGGGTTGATCAACAGGCTCGAGAAATTGAAGGTCTTCTTAACGACCTTCTCCGGAACATGGCGATGGGCCATCCAATGCCTCCCCGGGATATTCGGTTGATTAACAGACTTGTGGGTATGGCCTGCCAGCTTCCGGAAGACAAATCTGAAAAAAAAGAATCTGAAAGGCTCAGGATAAAGGCTGAGGAGGATTACATTCTCCAGATGCATCGCAGCAGAACTAAGAAAGCCAGCCCGAAGAAGCCTGTCCCAAAAACACCAGAGCAATTGGTAAAGCAGGTTTCTTCGGATTCCTGTACGACTGGAGAGATGCTCCATGCCTTTTCTGTACAGGCTGAGGGACTCTCCCGGAAAAAAGCCCGGGAGCTTATGTGCCAATGCCTGGAGGCTATGGCAGAGCACAGGGGTAAATTATTCAGCCTGGGGAAAAGGCTGGTGAGAGCTGGTTATCGTCCCGGTCCCCTGGACTTGATTCCGGATGTGCACTTTCCTCCGATTGCCCCTGTGCAGACGAAACACAGGTTGCGCAAGTAAAGAGGATTCGGTATACACCATCAGGTATTTGTGTTCAGGGATGGCTTTATGTCTGCAGGGACGTCTGCCTGGTTTTTGTATCTGATTCGCTGTGCCGACAGCTCCCTTTATTGTGGAATAACTACCGATGTTCCGCGGCGCTTGAAAGAGCATGGGTCCGGTGGACCGAAATCCGCCCGTTACCTGCGGGGACGAGGGCCACTGCAACTGGCGTTTTCTGAAAAGGTTGGGGAGAGATCTACAGCCTTAAAACTGGAATACCGGGTCAAACAGCAGAGCCGGCGCGCCAAGGAAAAGCTGGTGGCCGGTGATATTCTGCTGCCTTCATTGATGGATTATTGATTCAGGGAGCGTTCCAGCTCAGCCACACCCGCCGGTACATCCATCACCGCACCCAGGGACTGCATGCTTGAGCCCAGGGCATGGACGGTACGGAACAGGTGGTGGGAACGGCACTGTTCCCCCATCTGGCCAATACGGACAATATTCGCTCCGAAGGAGCCGGAAATCTCTACCCGGTGCCCTGTAGAAATATACTCCAGCAGCTGCTTGCCAATCACGCCATCCGGGAGATGTATACCAATCACGGAAGGAAGGCGGGCTTCGGGGGGAACAAACAGTTTCAGCCCCATGGCCTCAATGGCATTCTGCAAAGCCCGGGAGCAGGTTGTATGGCGCAGAATACGGTGCTCCAGGGTTTCCTCGCAGATCAGGTGCAGGGCTTCATGGAGGGCCAGCAGTCCGGAAACAGGGGCCGTATAGTGGTAGCCTTTTTCGTTCCAGAACTGCACCGCCAGCCGGGCATCCAGGCACCAGTGGGGCATGGGTTCCGTGCGGGCGGTAATGCGCTCCCAGGCATTGTCAGAAAAGGCAATCAGTGAGACCCCGGGAATGGAAGAGAGGCCTTTCTGTCCGCCGGTAATCACCGCGTCAACGCCCCATTTATCCATTTCCAGGAGCATGGTACTCAGGGTACAAACCGCGTCCACAATCACCAGAGTGCCCTGTTCCCGGGCAATATGACAGATTTCTTCCAGCTCACGGTTCCAGACAGTATTGGAGGTTTCCCCCTGAACTAACGTCAACACATCATAGTGTTGGGTTTTCAGGGCCGTTTCCACGGCAGAGGGGTCGACAGAGTGGCCGTCTTCCACAGGAATGCGGGTGACATCCCCGCCCACTCGTTCTGCCATTTCCGCCAGACGTCCGCTGAAGAAACCGTTCTCCACGCTTAATACCCGGGTACCGGGCCACACCAGATTGGTGATCGCCATCTCCATGGCGGCAGAACCGGGACCGGCCACACCCATAAGATGCTGGCTGCTGGTCTGGAACACATAGCGGGCCATGCTCTTTACCTGTTCCAGCACCTTGCCCATGGTGGGGCCAAGATGGTTGATCACCACGGAGTTGGCCGCCGCCACCCGTGCCGGAACGGGAACCGGGCCGGCTCCCATCAGCAACAGGGGTTCATCGGGCAGAATGCGGTCAAGGCTGGTGACAGTGGGAACAGCTACAGAGGTCATGATTGTCCGGTGCTTGTGATTGTTCTGAGATGTCGAGCATTGTTTCCAGGGATCATACCTTTTCTCTGGGGGGATGGGCCAGCGGCTTAGGGTTTTATAACGTTTTTGCGGCGTTTTGGGGTCCAGGCCCAGGTCATTTCCACTTTGATGGGTTCATTGCCACTGCCATCGGTCACTGTGCAGGGGACAACCACTTCCCCTTTTTCTGTATTACGGATCTGTTCAATCTGCTCGGGAGTCAAATGGGCTTTGGCGGTGATATCGCCTGAGGAGCGTTTTACAAATTCTACATGCATGGTCTTGATTACCGGCAACCGGGTATCCGGCACATTCATGGCAACGATATAGCCGGTGGCGGATTCCGCGCTCAGGGCCATGGCGCAGGCATGGACACTGCCAATATGGTTGCGGTTGCGCTTCAGGTTGCGCATCTTGATCTGGCTTTCACGGTTGGTGAGCTTCTCAATACGCATTTTTGTGGTTCCGGTCAGGCGGACCGCTCGCCCGATAAAAAAGCTGAGCAGAGGGCTGCGCAGGTTTTCCGGGACGCGGTTGCAGAGGTTGATAAGGCGACTCATGCGGTTGGCCATCGGGACTCCTTATGATTGTTATAGGCGGCGTTGGCAGAGTAGCGGGGATGTGGAATATGGGCAACCGTTACAGAGGAGCGATGGAGCTGTCAGATGGGTCAATAACGGACTTTGCCGATGCTCTTTGACTGTTCGCTGGTGGTGTTTTTGGTAAGGGGTGTTGAGGTGTTTTACGAAGCCCGGGTCTGGTTCAATTTGCGGGGGAATGCGTCGATAGGCCTATAGGGCCTGTTGAGATTCGGGCTTGGCCAGGGAGGGGGTTCGATGTTTCGGTTTTTTATACTGCTGTTTATTATTGCGCAAATCACGGTGCTCAGGGCACAACCCCGCAGCATGGATGATATCCGTGATCGGGCGCTGAATATGGCCATGTCCTGTGTCGTGACAGAGCAGCCCCATGAGTGGATGCCGGCGGACAGGTTTACCGGCCCGAAGGATGCCCACCCCGGCTTTTACGGCTGTTTTGACTGGCATTCCTCAGTACACAGTCACTGGCTGATGGTCAGGGTGCTGCGGCTGTGGCCGGATCATCCCCGCCGTAATGAGATGATTCACTTGCTTGATCGCCATCTGAGCGAAGAACTTATCGCTCGGGAAGTTGAGACATTCCGCACCTGGTATCGACATGGTCGGGTAGAGCTGCCTTACGGCCTGGCATGGTTGCTGACCCTGACAGCTGAGTTAAAACTGCTATCGGATGAGAAGGGGCAGCGCTGGTATAAGGCTCTCCGCCCCCTTGAACAGTACGCATCCGACAGCCTGTTAAAATGGATTCAAGAGCTGAAGGAACCCGATACTCAAGGGTTCCACTACTCCACAGCTTTTTCCCTGGCCTTGATGTTGGACTGGAGCCGGATATCTGGTGATGTAAAAACAGAGAATTTATTGAAGAAAGAGGCTGTCAGGCTATTCGGCGAACAGAGTGACTGTCGGGTGGGCTGGAAGCATACGGAGTTCTCCTTTCTTTCCCCCTGCCTGGTGATGGCGGATATGATGCGCCGGGTGTTATCCGGTCAGGAATACTCCCATTGGTTGAACAGCTTTATGCCCCGGATTCCTTTTGATCCGCAAACGGAGTGGTTGCCGATTGTCCCTCCCCGTGATGTCCACCATTACGGTATTGCCCTGAGCCGCGCCTGGATGTTGCTGGGGGTGGCCAATGCCCTGCCGGATTCAGACCGGCGGCTATCGGCTTTATGGGTGGCATCGGATCACCATACCAAGGCCGGAATCGATATGTTCTATGAAGAAATGAATTATGAAATGAGCCACTGGCTGGGGACTTATATGATTACCCTTTTAACCACGCAGCTGTTTTCTGACAATTAAGCAGAAATCTGCTTGCTGGTGGCTAGGCGACTGTCCAGGTACTTATATCCTGCTTTAATTTAGCTGAGCTGTTTTTGTCTTGTTGTTTTTACTAACTCCCGTGTTAATGAACCTTTCAGGAGAGGTGTGTCTATATGCAGGGTCTTATTGTGGCTCTTAAAGTATTCTTTAGCATTATGAGGTTAGTGAAAATGAAACTTATAAAACAAGCTGTTTTTGGATTGTCAATGCTGGTTCTGGCAAGTCAGTCATTCGCAGAATCACCTGCGGGATGTACTCCATTGCCTGGTAATGAAGCAAATGCAAACATAACCGATCCTATGTATTTTGTAATTAAATGTAGAACAGTAGACGGAATAAACCGTGCCGTTGGGGACTCTTTGACTCATGGTTGGGTACCGGCTAATGGTGTAATTGTTTCCAGTTTTGAAACCCCTTATTTCGTCCAGACTTTGGTAAAAAATCTGGATAACGATTTCTCTTATCGTAGAGAAAAATAAGTACAGGCCCTGGCTTGAAAAATACTGGCATGACCTTTAGGACGTCCGGCTTTTTGCCGGACGTTTTTCATATGAGCACTGGTTCTCAAGATCGGCAATAGATCTATTATATGACCTTGAAATACACGTAATTGTCATTAAAGGTCAATGATTGAGCGTTACTTCTATTCAAGGATGGAGCGGCAGTTCTGCTGCTTCGTACCAATACAAGAACAATAACCCTGGACGGATAGCAATAATGTTCAATTATAAGTTTCACACCTTTACCTGTGCCTCTTTGTTTTTAGGGGCTTTGCTGGCTGGCCCAGCCCAGGCTGCTAATGCCCCGGATCAGAACCCTAATCCCATGCCGGATGTTCCGGAAACGGTCGGCAGTTGCCCGGACTATCGTGGTGTATTGAATCTGTCGTCGTTTAATGGCCCGGACCAGAAACGCTTCCGTCGTTGGCAGAGCCGTTACTGGAGCCGTCATCATTCTCCTTACCATATGGTGCATGATGAGATCGTGAATCCAGGGCAATCTGTAACCGTTACCGGTAAGTTTGATTACAGCCGCACCTTTCATAAAGACCTGGAGCATGAGGATGTGCACGCCTATCTGACCGGCACAGGTATGGATAACTGGCAGTACCTTGGCAAGTTCCGCACTGATTCTGATGGTAAAGTCTATGTGCCGGTATCTGGCAAGCCTGCGGGTGAATATATTGTCCGGATGGTGGTGGAAGGGGATCTGACCCAGGCAGATGGTTTTGTTTCCGTTGTGCCAAAAGGCCAGCAAACGGTTCTGTTTGATATAGACGGCACTTTGACCCTGAATGACTTTGAGCAGGTGGGCGATTATCTAGGGGTGTCTACGGCTCAGGCCTACTGGTTTGCGAAAGAGACGGTGCAGGCTTATCTGGACAAAGGCTACCGGGTGATTTTTGTAACTGGTCGTCCTTACTGGATTGCCAGGGACAGTCGGGAATGGTTTATCGACAGTATTGACCTGCCCCAGTGGCATCTGCGCACTAATGGCGACGGCGGCAGCCCTCTTTCCTATGAAACGGAAAAGCATAAGGTTGAGTATCTGAGTGGTTTGATTCAGGACAAAGGCCTGAATATTGTTCAAGCCTACGGTAATGCCACAACAGATATTACCGCTTACGCAGATGCGGGTATTGCCAAGAATAATACCTGGATTATCGGGCCCAATGCCGGACAGCAGGGTACTCGTTCTATTGAAGGTGATTATCGGAACCACTATTTTAATGTGGTGGTTAATGCACCGGAATCTGCCTGCAGAAGTCATTAACCAAAAGAAGCTATTAACCAAAAGAAGCCGGGCAGTCATGTTGCCTGGCTTCTTTGATTCAGGAAACTCATTAATCTGTTGGCAGTCAGGGTGACAGACTGGCCAGTCGTTTCTGTTATTTCATGGGGGGGGCGGGCACATAAAAATGAACCTGGCCCCATGACTCTTCTCTTTCTTTTGTCTGCCTCAGAATGAAGCCGTAACAGTATAAAACCGGATGCCACAGATACCATCAGTCGGTTCAGCCTTGCCCCTTATCAGTCGGGCATACCCCTTTTCACCCCAGCCAGCGCTCCAGGAGTTCTTGATGATCCAGTAAGGGAGGCCGGTGCTCTGGTCTGTATCATAACCAACGACCAGAACCGTATGATTGAGGGCGGACGGTTCTGCAGAGCAGTGGTGTTGAATAATACCGGACTGATATTCCTGTAGCATGAGGCCATTTATCGTAACGGCTACGGGCCCTTTTGACACAGTTGCCATTAACTGTTCATCCGTCAGATGCCAGGCCTCATTAATAGACTTTACAGCGCTACCCGGCACTGGCTTGCAATTGCTGCTTTGGCAAGGGGGGGTAGCAGCGGCATAACTATAGTCCTTTTCAGAACACAGTCCTGTTCTTTGGGACCAGTGCAGGGCCGTGTATGGATCGCCTCCACTACATGTGAATCCGTCGCAGGATAACAGCATCTGCTCGGAGAAACTCACGAGTTTCCCATAGTGAATGGCAAAAGCGCCTTCCAGCACCCCTGTTGCGGCAAAAGCCCAGCAGGCTCCACACTGGCCCTGATCTTTTACCGGCGTCACCATACCTTGCTCAACCCAGTTAACGCGCGCCGGCAGGGTTTCTGTGCTCACCGATAGTGGTAAATGCTTAGCCCCCTCCGGGAAAGTGGGCATACCAGCGACAGACGGGCGCTGGAGTTTGAGTCCAAGTCGTTTTTTAAACTCTTCTTCCGTCAAAGTGGAAAAAGGGCCATCGCCAAACACTGCTCCAGTCTGAGCGCTGAGCTGGACGGAGCGGTCTGTGTTGTGGGCGTATGTGAGTAAACGGTCATAATAATTCTGGGTGTCGGGGAGAGGGCCATATTTTGTCAGCCAGTGGTCAAATTTTGAGATGTAAACTGTTGGTGAATACAGCCAGTGAACCCCGCTGTTTTCCAGGGTGTGCCGGGCTTTTGTATAATCGACAGGCTCATGGGCGACTGCGCTGCTTCCAGGGGGAAAACATAGACAGAGGACTGTCAGCACTGCAGCGGAAGAAGAGACACGAAAGACTTTCAGAAACGATGGGTAGACGTTGAATTTCATTTTGCAGTTACCGGTTTTGCAGAGATGCCTGTCGGGTCAAATCCAATCTGTGAATGCTTCCTTCCACATTTTCTTCCACGCTTCTGGGTATCTATTGGTATTGATATTGGTATGCGTATGCAGCACATTCTGTCCTGATCCTGACAGTGTCGTATAGTATTGTGGCATATTGATTTGTCGTCCAGGTCTGGCTGCCTTTTCTCAATCGACCCATGACCTTTTGAAAAGCTGGCTGATAAACCCCCGCAAAACGGCCGTTCAATAAAAAAAGCCGGACAGCCATGCTGTCCGGCTTTTTACAAAAAGCACTTTTACAAAAAGCGCTACGGATTAGCCGGCTTTAGCGATAATCGCGTCAGCAGCCTTCTGGTAGCTCTCAACTTTGTCAAAGTTCAGGTAGCGGTAAACGTCACCGGACATGCTGTCCAGGTTCTGGGCATATTCCATGTACTCGGAGGCAGTCGGGATCTTGCCCAGGATAGCGCCAACAGCGGCCAGCTCTGCGGAGCAGAGGTAAACGTTGGCCCCATCACCCAGACGGTTGGGGAAGTTACGGGTGGAGGTGGACAGTACAGTCGCGCCTGCGTTCACCCGTGCCTGGTTACCCATGCACAGGGAGCAGCCAGGAACTTCGGTACGCACACCGGCCTTGCCGTAGATGTTGTAGAAGCCTTCTTCCATCAGCTGGTCTTTGTCCATCTTGGTGGGAGGACTCATCCAGAAACGGGTCTTTAGCGGTTCTTTGTTCTGCTCCAGCAGACGACCGGCGGCACGGAAGTGACCGATGTTGGTCATACAGGAACCCAGGAACACTTCATCAACCTTGTCACCGGCCACGTCGGACAGGGTACGGGCGTCGTCAGGATCGTTCGGGGCACACAGGATGGGCTCTTTGATCTCAGCCAGATCAATCTCGATGATTTCAGCGTACTCGGCATCCGGGTCAGCACGCAGCTGCTGGGGGTTAGCCAGCCACTCTTCCATCTTCTGGGCACGACGTTCCAGAGTCCGGGGATCACCGTAACCTTCACTGATCATCCAGCGCAGCATGGTCACGTTGGAGGTCAGGTATTCGGCGACAGACTCATCAGACAGGGTGATGGTACAACCAGCTGCGGAACGTTCGGCTGAAGCATCGGAGAGTTCAAAGGCCTGTTCGGCTGTCAGGCTTTCCAGACCTTCGATTTCCAGTACACGACCGGAGAACGCATTCTTCTTGCCAGCTTTTTCAACGGTCAGCAGGCCCTGCTTGATACCGTACAGGGGAATGGCATGAACCAGGTCACGCAGGGTGATACCGGGCTGCATTTCGCCTTTAAAGCGCACCAGGATGGACTCTGGCATATCCAGTGGCATAACGCCGGTTGCAGCAGCAAAAGCGACCAGACCAGAACCCGCCGGGAAGGAAATACCCAGGGGGAAACGGGTGTGGGAGTCACCACCGGTACCCACGGTATCAGGCAGCAGCATACGGTTCAGCCAGCTGTGGATAATGCCGTCGCCGGGGCGCAGGGCTACACCGCCACGGTTCATGATGAAGTCCGGCAGGGTGTGCTGCATTTCCACGTCAACAGGCTTGGGGTAAGCCGCTGTGTGACAGAAGGACTGCATCACCAGATCGGCAGAGAAACCCAGACAGGCCAGGTCTTTCAGCTCGTCACGGGTCATCGGGCCAGTGGTGTCCTGGGAACCAACGGTGGTCATCTTGGGTTCGCAGTACTGACCGGCACGTACGCCGTCAACGCCACAGGCCTTACCAACCATTTTCTGGGCCAGGGTGTAACCCTTGCCGGAATCGTTGGGAGCCACCGGACGACGGAAGACGTCAGTGGCGGGCAAATCCAGAGACTCACGGGCTTTCTCGGTAAGACCACGACCGATGATCAGGTTGATACGGCCACCGGCCTGGACTTCGTCGAGGATTACGTCGGACTTGTAGCTGAACTCGGAGATGGTTTCACCGGCTTCGTTCAGCACCTTGCCTTCATAAGGACGGATGTCGATGACATCGCCCATGTTCATCTTGTCAACGGGGGCTTCGAAAACCAGAGCGCCGGCATCTTCCATGGTATTGAAGAAGATAGGAGCAACCTTGCCACCGATGCAGACACCGCCGGAGCGCTTGTTGGGTACCCCGGGCATATCGTCGCCGAAGAACCACAGCACAGAGTTAGTGGCGGACTTACGGGAAGAGCCGGTACCGACAACGTCTCCGACAAAGGCAACGGGCAGACCCTTGGCCTTGATCTCTTCGATCTGGCTCATGGGGCCGACTTCACCGTGAACTTCGGGAGTCAGGCCGTCGCGGGTCATCTTGTAGGCGGCGCGGGCGTGCAGGGGAATGTCCGGACGGGACCAGGCATCGGGAGCCGGAGACAGGTCGTCGGTGTTGGTTTCACCAGTGACCTTGAAGACGGTCATCTTGATGCTGTCGGCCACCTTGTTACGCTTGGTGAACCACTCGGCGTCGGCCCAGGATTGGATAACAGCCTTGGCATTGGCATTGCCGGCTTTGGCCTTCTCTTCCACATCGTGGAAGGCATCAAACATCAGCAGGGTGCCTTTCAGCTCGGCAGCAGCCAGTTCGCTCAGCTTGCTGTCGTCCAGCAGCTCAACCAGGGTAGAAATGTTGTAACCACCGTGCATATTGCCCAGCAGTTGAACGGCTTTCTCGGTGTTGACCAGGGAAGAGGTAGCTTCGCCGGATACGATGGCGGCCAGGAAACCGGCTTTTACGTAGGCCGCTTCATCAACACCGGGGGGGATACGGTTTTCCAGCAGATCGAGGATGTACTCTTCTTCGCCGGCGGGAGAGTTCTTCAAAAGTTCAACCAGCCCGGTGACCTGCTCGGCACTCAGGGGTTTGGGCGGCACTCCTTCGGCCGCACGCTCTTCAACGTGTTTACGATACGCTTCTAGCACTTTCTATTCCCTCATCAAATGACCTGCGGACGGGACTGCCTGGCTTGGGAGGGCGCTGCAATGACTATCCGGGTCGTGACAATGATCCGGTCTGCTGCCCTCGGTGGAAACGATGAGTTTGTCTGGCAATCCAGCCGGCAGAGCCACATTACTGAATTTGTCTTGTTCTCGGCGCGCCGAGTATACCCAAGGACCTGATGCAAGTTAAGTAAATGGCGAAATGGCGGGTATATTTTCTGTGAATGAAGAGGGAAAGGGTGTTGTGTGGAGGAATGGGAAGGTTTAGGGCGAGTAGGGCGAGAGTGTAAATGGTTGTGGACCCGGCCTGGATGTTCGTTTTCCCAGGCCGGGCATTGGGTTCGGTTAACCCTCTTCAGAATCGTTCTCTTCTTCGGTCTCGCCTTCTTCCTCAAAGGCATCGACTTCCTCGGTCAGTTGGGTAAATCGTGCCGCGATATTTTTCGCATCCCGGGCTGATTTCGCTATCTGTTTCAACAGGGTTTCATTCAAATATCTTCTCTCTTCGGCTACGGATGAAAGTAGCTGGCGGGCCAGCTCGGTGTTCTTTTCAAGGGTTGAGATAAGGGCTGAGAACAGCCTGTAGGTCATCTGTGAATCCTGGGTGAGGATATCAGGGGCTTTACGCAGATATTCAATAACATGCTGTATATACCCGGCGTCGGGTAACAGCAGCTCTTCGGTATAGGGCGCGCCCTGGGCACAGAGCTCCAGTACAAGGGTGACAGCGGATAGATCCCTGTTTAAAGGCCCGTTAATATGTGCATTAGGCCAGAAAGTTTTCTGTACCTGGCCGGCATAGTGTTGTTCATGGCTTCTGAGTTCAGGGGGGAGAGACGATTCTGATTTCTGCAGGTCGGGCAGCAGTTGTGCCAGCTGTTGTTTTTTCAGCTGGGAGAAGTCGGGGAGTTTTCCAACCCCTGGTCGGCTGGCGTTGACCAGCAGAGATGTTTCCAGATGGGGGCTGGCTGTTTCTTTGGCAACGGCCGCGAACATGGCATTCACGGTGTCCGCAGTTTCTTGAAGGCTATGGCTGACTGGAAATTCTGATGTCTTTGACAGGATATTCGGGTCAAAAACCATAAAACTCTGATCTTCCAGGCGCAAAACCGAGAGGGCGTGGCTGTTGTTATGGATCAGAAAGGCGGCGGGGATATTTGCAGGTATTTGGTCTGACATGGCCTGCAGCACGTTTTTCAGTTGTGCGGGCGTATGGTAAAGGGTGCGATTGTAAACCGTCTCCTTATCCGGGCCTAAGTCAATGTGCATATCAGCGGCTGCCAGGCGTCGGCCCGTCATGTAACTTCTGAAGGGCTCTTTGCTGGTTTGGGTATCTTGGCCACTTCTGCCAACAGCTCTGGTTTTCATGACCCGTGGGTTGAGGTCTGGGTATTGCATCATCAGCAGGTGTTCAGCAAATTCAGTGGCTTTGCTGAGGTAACTGTTTATGGTGGATGAGGTTGATGAGTTAAAACTGCGACTCCAAAGTTGAAGATCCCTGAGGAATCCATGGAACCCCCGTTTATCTGCCGGTGGGGTCAAGGTCGCCGGCATTCTCATATCATCGGAACTGGACATCGGCCCATGGAGATGGGCCAATATGGCCTTGGCAGACAGACCATGGCACAGCCCATTGACAAAAGGAGGCAGCTGTTGCTTCAGACCTTGCCTTTGAGCATATGTCTGAAGGTTATGGTGCAGGTTGTGATAGTTGAGGAAGTAAGTCTGGCCTTCTGTGGCAATATGCTGTTCTTCAAAATAGGGCTGCCAGGTTTTGGGTGGAACGGCCTTTTGGGAGAGTTCCAGGAGGGACGCAGCAGGGTGTTTTTTAGCGCTGTCGTAAAGTTTTATCAGGTCGTTTTTGGAGTGTGCACTGATTTGCGCTTGATAGGAGGCGATAAAGGGCTCCATCATGGCTTCAAACAGTTGTCGTTCTTTTGAACCAGTGGGGATAATGCCACGGGCCAGCGCGGGTTGTTTCTGCAGTAACTCCAGCAGGGGAATAAGAATGGACTCCTGCAATATCGGGTCGTTTTGCCAGAGGCTTTTCTGGATCTGAATTTGCTGCATAACATTGAATCGGCAGCGTGAGTCACCTGCCAGCAGGAAACCGGCAAGATCAGCATTCTCTTTGTAAATCCTTAATAACAGTGGTAACAGTGACGGGTCATCTGCCGCGATTTCGGTACCATTCGAGATCAGGTCAGCATGGCAATAAAGCTGTTCTGTCTCGCGCAGACCGTTTAAGAAATGGAGCATCCGTTCTTTCTTCAACTCAGACAGGTCCGGCAGAAAGTGGCGGCTGTTACCGTTAACAAGAATCTGGGTTGTGCAGTGATGGGGGTTATGTCGGATTCGCCAGAAAAAGAACTGGTAAACTTCTTCGGCTATACGGGATAAGCTGTCATTGGCAAAAAAGTGTGTATCAGTGGTTAACTTTCCTGCGTGAACGACCATGAATTTCCCATTTTTGAGTCTGAGCACTGACAAGACACGTTCGCCGCTACTGATAAGGAATGCGGTATTAGTGGATGGATCAATGGCCTGGGAAGTCAGGCTAAGCACCTGCTCTATGGCCTCAGGGCTTAAGGCGTGATAAATGGTACGCTTGGAGAGAAGTTCTGCTTCTGATTCCAGGGGAACCGGAGGCATATGATCCAGAGCAAGCTTCCAGGAAATGCCCCTTGCTGATATATAACCCCCGTCCTGCAAATTGTCGGGCATTATATCCCGGGCTGTTTTCACCGCATTACTGAGCTCTGGATTTTGCAGGATTGCCAGGACTTCAATAAAGCTTTCATGTTCTTGCAGCAGTTTTAATGGCGTAGCTCCTTTACTTTCGCCAGATACACCTTCGCCAAATGCACCTTCGCCAAATACCTGCGGATTATAAGCAGAAGGTGATGTCCAGATATTAAGTTGCTGAAGAAAACTCGTAAGACCACTGTCCGGGGCGTTCTGTGGTGATCCCAGATGCCTGAGAGCCGCCATGGTACTTAAACCCCTGTCAAAGTTTTCACTTATAGAACTGTCATAGGGGGTGTGAGTCAGTTGCCTCCAGTAAAAGTTTCCGTCTTCTTTCGTTTTCGGGATCGCGGTAAGTTCCTCCAACCCCGCTTCAATCTCGTTAATATCTCTGAGAATTATATCTTTTTCCCTGTTTATTAAGTGTTGACGTTTGCTATATCGAACTTTTCTTTCTTGCCTTGTTTGTGTTTCCTCAAGCTCTCTTTGTGACTGATTCCTGCTTTTATACAGTTTAATGTTTTGAGTAAGATTGGTTGCCATAAGGTGACTGGTTTCTGCCAGTGTTTTTGTATAACCAGTGAACAGATCTTCCTGTAAAGGGGTTATAAGGGAGTGACGGGCTTCCACCATATTCCTGCGGCGGGGATCGGTCATACGTTCTGTAGCTGGAGCTGGCCATCCTTTCCTTGGAACCGGAGCGCTTTCCACTGTGAAGAGGTGCTGGCGGATCTGTTTCCTGTGGAATGTGTACTCCTGAAATCTTTTTTCATTAACATCTGCCATTTCATAGACAACCACGGACGGGCTGAACAGGGAATTTTGTATCCTGGATGATGGTTTCCTGTCGATATTGACTGTTCCGTACCGTTCACGAAAGAAAATATCAAAACCACTGGGGAGGTTTGCCGCTGTTCGTGTCGCGCCTTCAAAGTGAAACGGCAGCCTGAAGGATTCTGCATCGGATGCGGCTCTTGTATTTTTTTGGCCTTTTGGGGTGGCTTTTATTTCGTATTGACCAATAAGGAAAACATCACCGGGACGAATTTTTGTTAAGTTGGGCTGTTTATCTGCGTTCTCTGCTCTTTGGGTGCTCCCCTTGTTTCTGATTCTGGATTTTCTGGGACTTTTATTAACGTGTGAGGAAGTTGTCTGGCTGGGTGATTGAGTATCGTCAATAGTCTGCTGACTGGATAGCTTGAAGGTTCCTGGTACATCAGAATGGTGCAGAAGCAGATTATGCTGGCTATTGTTCTCAACAAATATTTCAACAAGGGTAGGGGAACTCTGGCTGTGCTTCCCGGCCTGTAAGTTCAGCGATAAGGGGAATAACAATATCGGGATACCAAATTGCTTTAACAGGTTCATACGTTGAAACCCTTGTGTTTAAAATATAGTCAATGCTCTGTCGTTTATTTAAGATGTCGTGAAATATTGCTGTGAACACATACCATTAGTTATTTTGAGCCTGTCAGGACGTGAGAAAAATAGACAGGGTATAGATTGTTGTAAATGTTTCTTTTTTGAAAATAAAACAGTTTGCTCAATTATTATTTAAACAATATTGATTATCTTGTGTTTGTGTTTTTATTTAACTTTATTTTTGTCGTTTATATAGCTGTAAACAGGCAGTCATGGATTACTCTTTTCCATCAGATTAGTTATTGATTGTTTTTACAACCGTATTCAGGCCATGTGCTGTGAGCCACCAGAACAGGTTGTGTCCCAGTGTCGCAGCAAACTGTGCTGTTGGTGTGAGATTACGGGGCTGGAACTGGCTGAGTGTTGACAGCTGGCTGATGTTAACGGGATCGTTGAAGTTATTTGTCACCAGGGTTATTCGGGGAAAGAGCCTGTCGCTGGTGGCATCGTTCCAGTCAAACAGAAGCATTCCGGCTTTATGGTTATTGTCGGGAAGGGCCGTATAGTGATCATGGTGACAGCCCCTGACCGGTGAGCGAAGCAGGGGTATCCGCAGAGGTTCTTCTTCGCTCAGACTGTCATCAAGGTAGTCAGGCATGTGACTGATCAGCTCTGTTGCCAGGGGGTTAAGGCTGCCTTTGTGAAAAGGGGCTTTGTGGCGGAGAGATTCTGTCCACCAGGTCTGCTTCTGAGTGTTGCCCTGTGTTTGTGCTCTTGCGATAAGGACTTTCCGTCCGGGACGGTTCCCCTGCCAGGCTTTCAGGTAGAGTGTGCTGTCACCATCTTCTGTTTCCGGGTACAGGCGGATATGTTGAATATCTCTGGCTGCACAATGCTTATATAGCTTCTGCCAGGGAATTTTACCCAGGGCTGTTTCTTTTCCGCTGATGTTGGGTATATCCAGATAGTTTTCAGGCAGTGGTGTCACATATATCTCTATCAGAGCGGGAGAGTGCTGAATAATAGCTGGGCTGCGCAGGCTTATGACGAAAGCGTTGTCGAGCTGTGGATCATCAAACCCGATTTTCTGGATACCTGATATTCTGGGCGCGAAAAGCCGGGTGCCACGGCCACTTAATATAAAGGTCTGGACGTAATAAGCTGCGATATCGGTGAACCATGGATAGGGGCCTTTTTCCGGCCTGTACAGACTGGCCACAACCAGGAATGCCAGAGTCCGGTACAGGGATTCCCCGTGGGTTGGAGCGCTGGCGACCTGTATCAGTACTCTGGCTGATGTCAGGTAGGACAGGAGAGATTCACCACTGGCAGCAATGGCCTTTGAACTCTGGCCAGGGAGCAATAAGCCTGCAGCTACGGCAGTTATTGTTGCAGCCGTTACCTGTTTTGCCGTACCCGCTTCTTCAGTCAGCCAGTCAAGCACACCCTGGGTGAAGGCAGGGGGAGGGAGATCCAGTTTTCGCAGCAGGTAAGGAGGTGTCCAGTCAGGCAGTTTGAGCGGCCTGTCCCTGTGTATCTTCTGTCGTTCTATATGAATGTAGGTATGGTCAGACCATTCTTGCATGCCATTTTCTGACTGGATGGCGGCGAGACTCCAGAAGGGAAGCAGCAGGATTGCCAGCAGGTAGAGGGATGGCTTGAACATCATAATTGCAGTCACCCGAGCCTGGGAATGTATTGCCCTGAACACAAACAGTGCAGAGAGTGTAGGAGGAGATAAAAAAAATGCCCGCTGTTAGTGCAGGCATTTTTACTTAATCTCTTGACCGAAGATTCGCGTCCTGCTGGACCCATCCTCCCGTGGTTGTTCTGACTGATCACTTGACTAGATCATAATGTCACGATGGTTCTAGCAAGGCATCTAAAGAACCCCAGCTATTAGAAATCACAGACCTTACTGGAAGAGTCAGGCTCGGTTATATGGAGCTGATGAATGCTTGCGCAATGCTGCTTTTCATAGCCGGCAACCAATGTGCTCAACTATAGCGTGCTCATGAAAGCTATTCTCTTCAAAATGATGCTTCGGTTGAGAGAGTCAGGGTTCTGGATCAGGAAACGACGTTTTCCAGGGGTTCCATAATGTCCCGGGGTTGTACCGTAAGGACATCGGTATCCACCATACCCAGTATCTGCTCGGCGGTATTGCCCAGCAGCGCACCCTTGAGATTGGTGTTGGCCACGGTGCCCATTACGATCAGGGAGGCACTCAGACGTTTGGCCAGATCGGGAATAAACGTTTCTGCCGGACCGTCTTCCACATGCACCATCTCTTTGGGAATCCCGAATTTCTTCGCAAGGGAAATACAGACGTTTTCATAGCGATCATGGACGGATCTGATGGTGTCCTCGCCGGACAGCATAAGGCCCGGATGGGCGCTGCCTATATGGCATTCTGCATCGGCTACGCCGCTGATGGCGGCGGCATGCTCAAGAATAACGGTATTGAGGATGTCATGCTTAGAGTCAGTGGGGCAGGCATCCACGGCGGCGAGAATCTGGCCTTTCGCCCAGGGGTTATCATGTTTGGTCAGCAACACAGGCACCCGGCACTGGCGCAGCAGGCCCCAGTCTTCCGGAGTAGAAACAATGCTGGTGAGCGGGCTGGTCTTTTTAAATGCTTTGATCACCAGGCTGCAGCGTTCCAGCTGGTGCGCATGAATGATGGTTTCTACGACACCTTTATGCCATTCTTCACGGCCGGATACCGTTAGCCCTTCGTCTTTCAGTGGCTGAAGCATGCTGTCCAGTCTGGCCTGGGAATCTTTATCTGCACGGGGGTTGGGGGCAAGGGCGATAATGGGGGTATCTGTTGCCTTGGCAATATGCCTGGCCCGGTTGAGGGCCACGCTGGTTTCCTTGCGGGTATCCACAACCACCAGCATTTTTGTGAGGGCTCGCATGGTGATCTCCTGATTGGGTTGCAACGTTTTTTATTAGAAGGTCATAAGATAACAGCACCATGGAATCATGGTAGCCGGAGCTGGGAAGCTGTCTATTGATCTATATCAATTTTCACGCCTTATTTATAGACAAACGTCCGTTTTATTTACTGGCGAAAAATAACCAACACAATGAATAATATTGAATCATTGTCGTTTTATCCGGACTGTTATAGTCCGGCCTTTGATATCCGGGGGAATGATGTATGAGCAATAATGCCGAGTGGAGTTTGCCGGAGAGGGATGAGTTCCTGTTGTGTTCCACTCCTGAAGCCTGGCTTAAGGCCGCCCTGCAACAACAGGATGTTCTGTTGATTGACCATGCCCACTGTGAAAAGAAGGCGGCAGCGACAGCCCTTAACCTGATGTTTCGCTATACGGAAAACACCGACCTGCAGAACAAAATGTCCCGCCTTGCTCGGGAGGAATTGCGCCACTTTGAGCAGGTGCTTGCCCTGCTGAAAAAAAGGGGAATAGCCTACTGCCCCCTGAGCGCGTCACGGTACGCGGCGAAAATGCGTGAAGCGGTACGCACCCATGAGCCTGCCAGAATGATTGATACCATGGTGGTGGGTGCCTTTATAGAAGCCCGCAGTTGTGAACGTTTTGAAGCCCTGGCCCCTTTACTGGATGATGAGTTGAAAAACTTTTACCTGTCACTGTTAAAATCCGAAGCACGACACTTTCAGGATTACCTGCGCTTGGCCATTGAAGCGGCCGGTTATGATCTTCAGGATCGTATCCAGGTATTCGCGGAGATTGACCGCAGGGTCATTGAAGACCCTGATGATGAGTTCCGTTTTCACTCGGGCCGCCCGGAATAACTCTTCCCTGAAAATCATGCCTTCCGGTGGGTCTGGCTCGACGTGCCTGACTGGTTTTTTTCAGACTGTTCCGGGGGGATTCTGGCTGGTGATTCCCGGAACAGGACCTGGGTTGTTTCAACAAACTTCAGGGGGTTAACAGGGATTCCCTGCAGGGAAATGCCCCAGTGCAGGTGGGGGCCTGTTACCCGGCCAGTGGCTCCGCTCAGGGCTATCAGCTGGTTAGACTGGACAGTGTCTCCCTCTTTTACCTGCAGTTCTGACAGGTGAAAATAACTGCTGTGAATACCCCAGCCATGTTCGATCAGGACATGCCCTCCGGTATACCAGTTATGCTGGGACATGCGCACAATACCGCTGTGGGGGGCAACCACGGGGGTTCCGCTGGCTGCCCTCAGGTCTACACCGGTATGGCGGCTTTTCAGCTGATTGTTATAAAGCCGTCCAATGCCGAAGGGGCTGGTGACTTTCTTGATGGGAACTGGGGTGAGGAATGCGCCGTTCAGGCATCTTTTCCGATCTGCTTTGGCCAGGGCTTGGCGAATCTGCGCCCTCTCTTTCTTGATGCGGGCAAGGGCATCGTCCGGGGGGGTAATCATATCCGGATCAATCTTCAGTGACTCGGTTGGGTAATTCCCGGTATTTAGTTGAATGGGAATAATCTGTTTCCGGCCATCTGGGCAGGTCATAATGGCATCCCGGATACCTGCCGGAGTGTCCAGGGGGCTGGAAAGCAGGATCAGAGTCTGCCCGGAATACACTGGGTGATCAAAAACCGGAAACTTCAGGTTCATAAATTTCGTGTAACAGCCTTTCATATTGGCCGGTAACACCAAGGGTAAAACTTCACCGGCGGTCAGGGATGGGATTTGTGAGGAGGGCGCGGGCGCGTCGGTACCCAATGCAAGTATCGTGGGAAATAACATCAGCAGGCAGCCCTTTCGGAGTGTCATGGCAAATCCAGAGTCTGGGTAAGCCGGAAAGGGTAGCTGCTAATTCGGAGGAGAAGTGTCAGTCCTGAATGGGAAAACTCACCAGTTTGAACTGCTGGCCTTCAGGCAAATCACTGTTATGGCTCAGGTACCAGCCTTTCACGTCCCAGTCCCCCAGGACGATGCGCTGGTCCGTTCCCTGTAGTTGATGGACTGCGGCTCTGTGGGTATGGCCATGGATCAGGGTACTGACATTGTGACGGGCCATAACTTTTGAGACAGCACCTGGGGTGACATCCATCATCATCATGGTTTTTTCTTTGACAGCGGATTTACTGTTGGCGCGCAGCTTTTGTGCAAGACGTTGCCTGAGGCGGGAAGGAAGGGCAAGAAACAGTGTCTGTACGGTTTTGTTACGCACCACTTTTCTAAAACGCAAATAACCAATATCGCTGGTACAGAGACTGTCACCATGCATCAGCAGCACTTCGTCGCTGCCCAGTTTTATAAGGCTTGGGTCGTCCAGCAGCTGGCAGTTGGCTGTCTGGCAGAAGCCTTTGCCGGTGAGGAAGTCCCGGTTACCTGGCATAAAGGCGACACGAACACCCTGACTGGCAAGGTCATTCAGGGCATTGGCAATGCGGTGATGGAACTCATCCATCAGGTCATCACCAATCCAGTATTCGAAAAAGTCCCCGAGAATATACAGGGCCTGGGCTTTGAGGGCTTCCTGTTCCAGAAAACGCAGAAACGCCCGGATAATATCCGGGCGTTCTGGCGTCAGATGCAGATCGGAGATAAACAGCGATCGCAACAGACTTTACTCCACGATTTCAGCGGATTCGATAATGACTTCTTCCGTGGGAACATCCTGATGGAAGCCATGGCTGCCAGTCTTCACAGCCTTGATTTTGTCAACCACATCCATGCCCTCGGTGATCTTGCCGAATACCGTATAACCCCAGCCCTGCTCGGTTTTGGAAGAGTGGTTGAGGAAGTCGTTGTCGGTGACATTGATAAAAAACTGGGCGGTGGCGGAGTGGGGATCCATTGTTCGGGCCATGGCAATGGTGCCCAGGGCGTTCTTCAGGCCGTTGTCTGCTTCATTCTTGATCGGCGCACGGGTCTGCTTCTCTTCCATGCCGGGGGCCATGCCGCCGCCCTGGATCATAAAGTTGCTGATCACACGGTGAAAAATGGTGTTGTTGTAATGACCGGATTTCACATACTCCAGGAAGTTGGCTACGGTCGCCGGGGCTTTCTCTGCGTCCAGAGTCAGAGTGATGTCACCGTAGTTGGTGTGCAGGATAACAGCCATTGAATAGATTCCGATAAAAACAGGTTAAAGGCTGTCCGCATGAACAGCCGCCAATAATCATAACCTCTTTACAGAAGTTATGCAGTCTTCAGTGATGCGCTATCTTCCTTTACCTGAATACGGATAAGTTCAGGATTGCGGATAGAATCAATCTGCTGCCGTGCCAGAAGCCTGGCATGGCCCTTGATATCGATAAGGTCGTTGTTTACCAGCCAGCTGGTAATCAGACCGTCCATGCTGGTCATAATCAGGGCCGCGGCCATGTCGGCATCGAGGTCGGCGCGCAGCTCACCGTTCTTCTCCGCGATCCTGAGACTGGCGGCAATATCCTTGTGCCATTCACAATGGATACGTTTCAGTCCTTCCGTATAGGGGGGCATATAAACGGCCTGGACAAAGATACGGATGGTCTGCTGACTGATGGTATTGGTGGCGATTTCCAGAAACGTATTCTCCAGGTAACCTTCCAGCGCCCGCAGAGGGGGAATTTCCGGGTTGCCGGTCAGGGTCTCAAAGGAGCGCTCCAGAGGTGCGCAGGCCTCTTCCCAGAGGGCGTTCAGCATTTCATTCTTGTGCTTGAAATGCCAGTAGATTGCTCCCCGGGTTGTGCCTGCATCCCTGGCGATATCCGCAAGGGTCACTTGTGCAAGTCCTTTGCTGCTGAACAGTTTCAGGGCAGAGTCCAGCAGCTGCCGACGGGTTTTTTCCGCCTCTTCTTTGGTTTTGCGGGCCATCAGGTGGTACTCCCTTCTCTGTTCTCTCCGGTCAGCAGGACATAGAGACAGGGAATAATAAACAGGGCGATAACCGTAGAACCCAGCAGGCCGTAAACAATGGCCATGCAAAGTGGGTACCAGCCTGGGTCACTGAGCGCCAGGGGCATCAGGCCAAGAATGGTAGTCAGGGTGGTGCTGATTATAGGCCGTAAACGATCACCGGCGGCTTTGGCGACAGCCTGGGCTTTGGCCATGCCTTTTGCCCTGTTGGTGTTGGCGGTATCCACCATCACGATGGCGTTGTTTACCGCAATACCCGACAGAGACACAATACCGATCAATCCGGTAAACGACAGGGCAATACCGCTCAGGAAATAACCCAGCAGAGTGCCTGTGACCGCCAGGGGCACAATCAGCAGGATAATAAACGGCTGTCTCAGGGAGTTATAGAGCAGCGCCAGCAGGATCAGGATCATAATCATGGCGGCGACAAAGGCTTTGCCCATATCTCCGTAGCTGTCATCGGCCTTGGCGACCTCCCCCCCCAGGGTGTAGTCATAGCCGGCCGGCCAATGCTTTTTCAGATCTTCCAGCTTTGGCTTAAGCACCATCATAATATCTGTGGCGGTCGCGTCCTTGGTTCGGCCCTGGACAGTAACGGCACGCTGGCCATCCTGGTGCAGGTAAACCCTGGGGACGCTGTCAACGGTGAACTCGCTTACGTCCATAAGGGGAATGGCTTTGCCGTCGGGGGTAATAATATCCAGCAGCTGTATTTCGGAAACATGCTTGGGGCCGCCTACATCACCGTTGTTGGAGGGCCAGCGATAACCGATACGCAGCTTCGGGTCATCATCGGTGCCTTCCACCTTAAAGCGACCATAATCATCTTCGCTCATAGCCATGCGAACCTGGGCGGAGGCATCGGCTTCATTAAACTTGTAGAAGTTCAGTTGCTCCCGGTTAAAGGTGTAGCGGGCTTCGGGCAGGGGATACCCCATATTATCCCTTATATCCCGGGTGCCGGGGATTGCAGCCAGTTCTTCCTGAACCTCCCGGGACAGCTGGTTAAGCACCTGGTAGTCCGGGCCGGTAAGAATAATTGCGACCGGAGCCGATGTATCCGGATTGCCACCGACATGGGTCAGCTGCAACCTGAGACCGGGCTCTTCGGACAGTACATCGTTCAGGCCATTCTGGATGTCATCCAGGTAATCAAAGGAGAGCCGGTCCCGCTCATCCTTGGGCAGGAGAATCACAGTAAAGCCCACAAGGTGGGAGTTCTTGTTGGGTAGCAGGGCGTCTTTCAGGTTGGCCGTTGTTACCGGACTGTAAGCACCAGTGTAACTGACAAACTTTTCAATCCAGGGTTGCTGTTGCAGCCACTGTGAGGCTTTGTGAGTGACCTGTGCTGACTGCTCCAGGGTGGCATCCGGAGACAGTTCAATGGCGATACCAATCTTGCGGTCATCGCTTTCCGGGTACATTTCCACCGGCAGAAGTTTGGCAATATTGATACTGACCATGAACAGGGCAAGGGCACCACCTACCCATAGCCATGTACGACGGCGACTGGACAAGGGATTGTTCAACAGGAAGGTTTGTAGTTTAGCGCCATAAGCATAGGTCAGGCGATCTATGGCCAGTTCCTCATCCTGTTTGCGGGCCTCAAGAAGCCAGCGGGACAGGGGAATACAGATAAGGAAGGCAATCACCAGGCTTAACAGCAGGCAAATGGCGATGGTGATAGGCAGAACCCGGATAAACTTACCGTCGATGCCTCCCACCATCATCATCGGAATCATTGCCAGAACAGTGGTCATCTGTCCGGCAATGGCGGGCATGGCATAGGTTTTTACTGTGTTAAGGGCGGCTTCGGCAAAACTCTCCTTTCGGACATAAAGCCCCTCATGCATGCCTTCCATCACCAGGATAAAGACATCCACCAGCAGGCCAAGAGCCAGCACCATGCCAATCATCACCATGGAGTTGAAGCTGTAACCCAGTACTGGCAGCAGGGCAATCATACCCAGCAGGGTGGCGGGTATGGCCAGGCCAGCCACCAGAGCTTCCCGCCAGGTAAGCAGGAACATCAGGATAGCGAAAACAATTAATACTGCCTGGAACATGGAGCTGGAAATATCATTGAAAGCCAACTCAATCATTTCCGCGTCATCGCTGACTTGGGTAATGGTCAGTGAAGCAGGCCAGTCACTTTTCTGCTGTATTTCCTCCATCACTCTGACAGTGGTCTCGATCACCTTAAGGGTGTCCGCGCCAGGACGCTTCATCACATCCAGGGTGATGCCCCGGGTAGCGGCTCTCCCGCCAATACTGAATTCGGTCTGGGAGGTTTCCCGATCCAGGCGCAGGCTGATATCGCCCAGCTCCCCCAGACGTACGACACGGTTTTCGTTTATGCGCAGGACAGGCAGCTGTTTAACGCTTTCAACGGTGTCAAAGCGCCCCTGAAGATACAGGGAGAAGACATTGTTATCGCTTTCAAATTTTTCCCAACCCATATCACGGTTGCTGGTGGTCAGGGCATCCCTGATGGTGACAGGTGAGATACCGAATTTACGCAGCTGTTCAGGATAGAGCTGGACATGAAGGCTTTTTTCCCGCATGCCACCGAGCTCAACCTTTTTTACATCACTGATGCTTTCCAGGGCTTTTTTCAGTCGTTCGGCGGTGTCGGTCAGCAGCAGGTCGTCACTGTCTCCGTGCAGCACCCAGGTTATGATCGGGGTGTTGGTCAGGGACATTTCTTCAATATCGGGTTTTTCGATATTGCCGTCGTTGGGGAACTCGCTTTCTGCCTTGTCCACAGCTGCCCGCAGGCGCTGCATGGCATCCATTACCGGCATGTCCGCATCAAATTCCACGGCGACAATGGAAAAAGAATTGTAGGAACCACTGGTAAAATCTTTCAGTCCCTTGATACTGCGGATTTCATCTTCGAGATACTTGGTGATCTCTTTCTCTATCTGTTCCGGCGAGGCACCGGGCCATTCCGTAGTGATAATAGCCTGGGGGATTTCCAGATCAGGAAAATTCTCCCGGGGCAGGGAGAGCCACGACGCAAGACCCATGGTGACAATCAAGGTGAGCAGCAGGCGGGCCAGCAGTGACTCTACAAACAGCCGTTTGGCCGGCCCTTCAGGTTTCAGCCAGGACATTACTGCTGTTCCTCCCGGCTTTTGTTTACAGCATCCTCAACGCGCCCTTCAGGCGAATTTGCGGCAGAGCTGATCACTTCAACCTTTGTGCCTTTGCCCAGCAGGTGATGACCACGGGTCACTACCCGTTCCCCAGCCGTTAGGCCAGAGGTGATTTCCAGGCTGTTAATACCGGACAGGCCTGTGGTGATACGGCGGCGGCTGGTACTCTGATCTTTGTTGATTACATAAATGTATGGCTCACCCTTCTGGAAAGAGATGGCTTCAAAGGGCAGGGCCAGGGTTTCAGATTTTTCCTGTGCGGCAATCCAGGCGCGAATAAACTGTCCATCTTGCAACTTTGGATTGGCACTGTTGGTGCGCACTTTCACGGTGTGGGCACGATTCTGAAGGCTAAGTGAAGGGCTGACGGACCAGACTGTACCGGTGACTACATTTTCCGCCGGAGTTCCGCTACGGGCGGAGCGGTACAGGCTGTTGTCATCCCCGGACAGCCACACAGTCTGGCCTTCTTTCAACATGGCAGCATGTACTTCCGGCACAAACAGGGTAACTTCAAAACTACTGTCGTCGACCACCACAATGGCTGAGGCCGCTTCCCGCTGGCTGTTACTGGTGATGCCGGCGGGCGGATAATAATAATTACCTTCCCGCAGGTTCATTACCGTGATAAGTCCGTCAAAGGGAGCGAACAGACTGTCTTTATCCAGGGTGGCCAAAGCCCCTTCCAGCTCTGCGGAGATGCTGGCCACCTGGGCGCGGGCAGAGGCCTCCGCGCTGCGGGTTTCATTGACCACAGCTTCAGCGTTCAGCAGGGCTGTACGGTCCCGGTCAAGGGCATCCTGGGAAATAAGGCCATCCCGGTGCAGCTGGCTGGTGCGTTTAAAGGCAATACGGGCCAGGTTAAGGTCGTTTTCGGCCCGGGTGATCTGGGTTTTTGCCTGTTCGTTATTACGGCGGGCCGCCTGAAGACGGGCTGTCAGGCTATGCACTGCCGCCGCAGAGTTGCGTGTATCAAGGCTGGCAAGGCGCTGGCCTCTCTGGCTGCCACCTTTCGGTCCGGCAACTTTCGGTCCGTCAACTCTGGAGCCCTCCCGAAGCTCCAGGTTGTTTTCATCAACCCCAATGGCAACAACCCTGCCGGGGCGCTCAAAATCAAGAAAGGCTTTGCGCTGGGCTTCTGCGGTTCCTTCGGAGAAAACCCAGTTGGTGAGATGGACGGGTTCGACTGTCTGGGCATTCACCTTGATAACCCGTGCAGTGGAAACCACTTCCGGTTCTGTCAGGTAGGTATGCAGACGGTAACCAATCAGTGCTGCAAGAAGCAGGGCAGCGGGAATAATCAGAAGTTTTTTTGATGGTTTCATGGGGAGATAGTTTTCGGGAAAAAAATATACATGCACGAGTGTATGTAAAAGGTGGGGCTGTGTAAATGAGTGAAAGATTAGGGTGTGCCGAAACGGGCTGACGCAGATTATATTTGTTGTTGGGTGTATCTGTTGATGGACCGCAGGTTTCCGTTCGGCGGAGAAACCGTTATTCTTCTCCGGTTTTTTCTGAACAGTTTTCTGAATTGAGCACCCATGCCCCTGTTACGTTTTGATAATGTGTCTGTCGCCTATGGTGATCAGCCCCTGCTGGAGAAGTCCAGTTTTCAGATTGAGCCCGGTGAGCGGGTTTGTCTGATTGGTCGCAACGGCACCGGTAAATCGACCCTGCTGCGACTGGCCTCCGGACAGAGCCAGCCGGATGATGGTGTTATACGTAAGGGTGATGGCGTCAAGATCGGCATACTGAATCAGGACCTGCCCCTGGCCGATGACCAGCGGGTGTACGATGTTGTGGCCGGAGGCCTGGATGATGCTGGTCGTCTAATTGCTGAGTGGCACAATCTGGCCAGCAATATCAAAACCGACGCTGATATGAAGCGCTTTGAGCAGGTGCAGCACGCCCTGGAAGCCCGGGATGGCTGGAAGCTGCAGCAAAGAGTGGAAAAAATATTGGAACGTCTGCAGCTATCGGCGGATAAAACCATGGGTGAACTGTCAGGAGGTTGGCGTCGTCGAGTGGAACTGGCCCGTGCCCTGGTATGTGAGCCGGATATTCTGCTGTTGGATGAGCCTACCAACCACCTCGACATTATTACCATTGCCTGGCTGGAAAAGCAGCTGAAGGATTTCCGTGGTGCATTGCTGTTTATTACCCACGACCGTGCTTTCCTGAAATCCCTGGCGACCCGTATCCTGGAGCTGGACCGTGGTCATCTCACCAGCTGGGACTGTAACTACGACACCTACCTTGAGCGCAAGGCCCATGCCCTGGAAGTGGAGCAGGAGCAGAATGCCCAGTTTGATAAAAAGCTGGCCCAGGAAGAAACCTGGATTCGCCAGGGTATCAAGGCCCGTCGGACCCGTAATGAGGGCAGGGTGCGTGCTCTGAAGGCGTTGCGGGTTGAACGACAGGAGAGGCGTAATCTTCAGGGCAATGCCAATTTTAAGCTGGAGTCGGCGGAACGTTCCGGCAGGCTGGTGGTGGAGGTTACTGGCCTGACCCACGGTTATAAAGATGGCCTGTTGATGAAGGATCTGGACTTTACCTTGATGCGGGGGGATAAGGTTGGTCTGATTGGCGCTAACGGTGTCGGTAAATCCACTCTTTTAAAAATTCTGCTGGGTGATCTTCAGCCCCAAAACGGAAAGGTGAAAAAGGGCACCAAGATGGAGGTGGCCTACTTTGACCAGATGCGCGAGCAGTTGGATCTGGAGAAAACGGTGATTGATAACGTGGCTGAAGGTCGGGAGAAGATCTCCATCAATGGCCGGGAACGCCATATTATCAGTTACCTGGAAGACTTCCTGTTTTCCCCCAAGCGTACCCGTGTACCGGTTAAAGCCCTGTCCGGTGGTGAGCGTAACCGCCTGTTGCTGGCCCGCCTGTTCAGCAAGCCTGCCAATGTTCTTGTTCTCGATGAACCCACAAACGACCTGGATGTGGAAACACTGGAGCTGCTGGAAAGTATTCTGGTGGACTTTAAAGGCACAGTTCTGCTGGTAAGCCACGACCGGGATTTCCTCGATAATGTGGTGGGCAGTTCCCTGGTTTTTGAGGGCAATGGCATTGTTCGGGAATATGTCGGTGGTTTTAAAGACTGGCTGCGCCAGGGGGGCAGTATTGATAAGCTTTCACTAAAAGGCGACGGCGGCAAGGTGGTTGAGGAAAAACCAGCACAGTCCAAAGCCCAGCCTCAGCCTGCGGCCGTTGCCAAACCGGCGAAAAAGAAACTCAGTTATAAGCTTCAGCGGGAGCTGGATACTTTGCCCGCTGAAATCGAAAACCTGGAAGAGGAGCTGGCTGCTTTGGAAGAAGAGACCGGCACAAACAGTTTTTATCAGCAGGATCAGCAGACGGTTCAGACCACTCTGGCCAGGCTGGAAGCCATGAATACGGAGCTGGAAGAGAAGATGGAGCGCTGGGCTGAGCTGGAGGATATGCAGAACGGTTAAAATTGACCAGTTTGGCCGCAGTCTGATCAGTAAAAAAAACCTGTCAGTCGGCCAGCTCGACTTCGTCGATACTGCGACCACTCACGGTTTCACTCACCGGAAGTGCAGGACGCTTAAAGTTAAATGACCTCCGGCAAAGCCGGAGGCTTATTCGGTGACGCCCTCGAAGGGCTATTGTTGCGCCCAAGGGCGCGAATCAACCCCAAGCTTTATTTGCTCGCGATACTCATCATTCTTTTCCTGATTCCGGATGTACTCTCTGACAATGTCCTCATCAAGACCATAGATTACCTTTTGCCGCTTCTTGGGAATGAATACAGCATGGTACATACAATCTCAGCGAGTATGGGTCAGATTTTTGTAGTCTGACATAGGTGTAGCTCTCTTGGTTGGATTCATCGATGCCAGCTATCAAGGCCAGCTATCAAGGCCAGCTATCGATGCATCGGTTTAACCTGTGCGAGTCTCCCCGACATAGCCGGGGATTTACCTAATGATTAATCAGGCGCAAAATTCATACAGCCGCTGAACAGCAGCGCGGTACAAGGAACAATGGCGCACCGGCTAACTTAGCGCATTATGCGTCCCCCGATAAAGTGGGTTGATTCGGCGCGACAGGTGCTTGCTGCGCCTCCAGCTCAGCTTTTGACGGTTGTGCCGGGAAGAATTTGCGAATCAACACGTAAAATACCGGCACAAACAAAACCGCCAAGGCAATCGCGGTGACCATACCGCCCAGGATGCCTGTGCCAATCTCCCGGCGACTGGCCGAGCCGGCACCGGTTGCTATCGCCAGCGGCAGCACACCCAATACAAATGCAAATGATGTCATCAAAATGGGGCGAAAACGCAGCTTACAGGCTTCCACAACAGCATCGTAAGCGCTTTTACCTTCGTGCTGCAAATTACGCGCAAACTCGACAATCATAATAGCGTTCTTAGTCGACAAGCCGGCAATGGTAATCAGGCCCACAGTAAAATACACGTCATTGCTGTAATCACGCAGTGTCACACCCAACACACAACCGAGCACTCCCAGCGGCACCACCAGAATGACCGCCATCGGCACCGACCAGCTTTCATACAGGGCGGATAACACGAGAAACACAAACACGATTGACAAGGCGAATACAATTGGGGCCAGGCCACCGGAAATCTTCTGTTCCAGGGACTGTCCTGACCATGCATAGCCAATGCCTTTCGGTAATTGCTTGACGAAATCCTGCATGGTATCCATTGCTGCACCACTGCTGACTCCGGGCGGCGGATTACCGGTAAAGGGCACTGAAGGTATACCGTTATACCGGTTCAGTTTGGCCGGGCCCTGCACCCATTCAGCCGAGGCAATTTGCTTCAAGTCCACCAAACCACCTTGCGCATTACGCACCTGCAAATCCATGATATCAGCCACTGAGGAACGGGTATCTTTATTAGACTGAACCCAAACCTCGTGCAGCTTGCCGTCATTGACATAATCGTTGACATAGGCAGAACCCAAGGCAATTTGCAGCGTATCGTTCAGCGACTCGATGTTTATGCCCATGGCGCGCGCTTTGATACGGTCCACATTGATTTTAAGCTGCGGCGTAGGCGGCAAGGTATTAGCGCGAAAGCCGACAATCTTTCCCGGGGACTGGGCCACAATGCCCATCAACTGCTCAGCGGCCTGATCCAATAATTCAGGATCATCGCTGCGGTTTTGCAGCCTGAAATCAAAGCCGTTACCGTCACCCATACCAGGAATCGGCGGCACATTAAAGGCAAACACCAGCCCCTCTCCGATCATCGCATCAAAAACGGGCGCTGCATCTGCAATCAGGGTGTCAGCATCACGTTCCCCTTTGGCAGTCCGCTCATCCCATGTGTGCAATTTCGCAAAGGTAATATAGGTGTTTTGGCCTTCACCCAGGAAACCAAAACCAAGCACCGTGGTAACTGCCTTCACCTCTGGTTGGCTTCTTAACCAAGCATCACTTTGCTGGGCCACTTCCGCGGTGCGCTCCTGGGTTGCTCCCGAAGGCAGCAGGCCGCCGACCAGAATAAAACCCTGATCCTCCGACGGCACAAACCCCTTGGGCAAAGTTGCCAGACGCTGGTAATCAATCAGCACAATAGCGAGAAAGGCAACGACCATGACAATAATACCGACAGGGGTCAGCGCTTTACCAACAATCTTCATATAACCGTCGGTCAGCCTGGCAAACGCGGCATTGAATTTACCGCCCGCCGTGGCCAGTGCCCGTATCAACGGGTTCGTGGATGGCTTACTCTTGGCTTTAAGCAATCCTTGCGCCATAGCCGGCGTCAGGGACAAGGCCAAAAAGGCCGAGGTCACCACTGAGACAATAATCGTCAGGGAAAACTGCTTGTAGATTTGACCGACCGAACCGCCCATAAAAGCCATCGGCACAAACACAGCGGTCAACACAGCAGTGGTGCCAACGATTGCCCCGCTAATTTGACGCATGGACTTTTTAGTCGCCTGGTAAGGGCTTAACCCCTCCTCTTCCATTAAACGCTCAACATTTTCCACCACCAAAATAGCGTCATCGACCACGATTCCAATAGCTAACACCATACCGAACATGGTCAACATATTGATTGAGAAGCCGAACAGGTACATGCCGATAACCGCACCGATCAAAGAAATCGGTACGGCGAACAAAGGAATAATCGTAGTGCGCCAGTTTTGCAGGAACACAAACATCACGATGGTGACCAGGATAATTGCAATGATCAGGGTCTCAATGACCTCTTTGACCGAGGCGTCAACAAACAGCGAAGTATCGTAGGATACGCTCCATTCCATATCATCTGGAAAGAACTGTTCCAACTCAGCCATTTTCTGCTTGACTTCCTCAGCCGTAACCAGAGCGTTACCGGTGTTAGACAGCTTCACAGCAAAAGCCGCGATAGGCTGGCCACCGAGGGTTACCTTGACAGCGTATTCCTCGGCACCACGCTCAACCCGGGCCACGTCACGCAAACGCACAACCGCGCCCTGCGTAGAGGAACGCAGGATAATATCGCCGAATTCCTGCTCAGTGGACAGGCGCGATGGCACCAGCACGGTTGCATTGAGCTGCTGGTTTGCAGGCGACGGCAATGACCCCAGTTCGCCAGTAGCCAGTTGCGCATTCTGGTTTTTTATCGCCGCAATAATGTCATCCGGGGCAATACTGTACGCCGCCATTTTTTTCGGATCCAACCAGATGCGCATTGCATACTTTGAACCAAACAACTGCACGGTACCAACACCCGGCAGGCGCCGAATTTCATTGATAATATTCGTCGAAATATAATTACCAAGGGCTGTCTCATTGTGCGTACCCTTTGGCGACGTCAAACCGACAACCATCAAAAAATCCGGCCGCGTTTTATCAATATTGACGCCTTGCTGTCTCACCTCCGGCGGCAACTTGGCTTCAACACTCTTCAGCCGGTTCTGTACAGCAACCCCCGCTATATCAATATCAGTACCGGTTTCAAAGGTCAGCACCAGCGTGCTGTTACCGGAGCGACTGGATTGGGCAGCCATATAACGCATACCCGGGATGCCGTTCATTCCACTTTCAATAACTGAGGTAACAGTGTTCTCAACGGTTTCAGCCGATGCCCCCGGATAGGTTGCGGTAATGGTGATTTGGGGCGGCGCAATACTGGGATAAGCTGAAACCGGCAACTGTTTCAGCGCCAGGATACCGGCCATTGTAAGCAGAATCGCAATCACCCAGGCAAACCTGGGCCTGTCGATAAAAAATTGTGGCATTGCTGGTATTCCCGTTTACTGCTTGCTAAGCGCTGATTGTGATTGTGCTGCTTTCAGCTCGGCAGCCGTCATACCCACAAATTTCAAGCCGGGTTGCGATTTAAGGTGCGAGGTGTCGCTGACAACAACACGATCACCGGCTTCCAGACCCGATTGTATTGTCCATTGTCCATTGTCCATGGAACCCAGCTTGACCTTGACCGGCACCAATTGCTGGTTCCTGATCATATAAACCACTGCCCCGGCAGGGCCGATCACCACCGCTTTTTGCGGCACCTGCAGGGCATTCTTTTCACTGGCGACCGGCACCTTGACCCGCACATACATGCCCGGCAGCAGCTCAAAACCGGGGTTTTCAACCACCGCCCGCAAGGAGACAGAGCCGGTTTCCTGGTTAACAATCAGTGCCGAAAAATCAAGCTGGCCTTTGTATGGATAGACAGTGCCATCATCAAAGACTACCTCGATGTTTTTATCCGGTGTCGCTTTCAGCTGCCCGGACTTCATGGCTCTTCTAATCTTATGGATATCGGAACTGGGGCGGGTAAAATCAACATAGACCTTATCGATCTGCTCAATCATCGCCAGCTGCGTGGTATCTGCCAGCGCCAATGCGCCTTCCGTCACCAGCGCCTTGCCGATTCGTCCTGAAATGGGTGCTTTCACCGTTGCATGTCCCAACCGGATTCCAGCAATCTCCAGGCCGGCTTTTGCCTGTTCCACCCGAGCCGCAGACTGCCGGTTTTGCGCTGCGTAAGTATCATATTCCTGTCGGCTGACGGCACCCTTGGCCAGCAAATCCTTGTATCGCACCAGAGTGTGTTTGGCCAGGCTATACGCGGCCTCAGCGCTGGCCAGGTCGGCTTGCCGTGCCCGGTGACTTGCACTCAGGCTTTTACCGCCAATTTTAAACAGGACATCGCCCGCATTAACCTGGCTGCCCTCGGTAAAAACACGCTGCTCGATAATGCCATTGATCCGTGCCCTGATTTCTGCCAGCCAGTAGGCCGATACCCGGCCCGGTAGATCCTCTACTACCAGCCCTGAGCCGACTTTCACTGCAACCACAGTAAGGGGAATCGGTTGATCAGTTGCATCATCCGCAAACACCTTGGTAAGAGGCAATAGCGGTAACGATAAAACAAACGCAATAACAACAATGGGGGACTTCATTATTATCCTCGAGAAATAAAAAACGTTGATGCAAAACCGATTTTTGAACGCTCCTGCTCATCGATGCTGCAAGATTTACATCGTTCTAGCTGACTTTAAAAATCGCCTGTTTATCACAGCTGGAGTACCTGATCTCCTATCGCTTCACTCTACCTGAGCTGTTCAGCGTTTAGTGACCGGATAGTAAAAAAAATACTAAGGTGGACTCTATCAATTCACAATCGTTCTATGCAACGGCTTATTATTAGCCCAGTGCTTGCCGGGAGGTGGCCATCAGTTGCAGAAGTACCACTTTCAGAGGTTTAAATCCGGGCAGGAGAAGAAGCTGTAGTAAACAGAAAACCGCCAGCAGGCCAGTGGTAACAGGTGTGCCGGTGGCAAAGGGCTTGATGGCTGTGCCAAAGGATTTTTTCAGTCGGGCCCTGGTCAGATCTACTGCGTAAATCTCATCCAGCAGCAAATGGACCAGAAAGCCAACGGCAATAAATAACCCTGCCAAAAAGGCAGTCTGTGGCAGGGTGTTGAGAATATGCACGCTGATATTGGCGGTCAGCAAAGAAAATGTTAATCCCGCCAGCAGTGAATGACAGTTACCACGGTGGATTGTTATACGACGAATCAGGGGCAGAGCCACGCAGTGCTGGCTGAGAATGGCGGTAATTACCAGGGCCATATTCATTACCAGAGAAACCCGGGTAACCAGATAACTGGCCAGACACCCTGCCAGGATAATCGTTAACAGGCCGTGAATAATTCTCAGGGAGGTGGAATTATCGGAATCAATATCCGGCAGCAGGCCACCAAGGGTTCCCACTCCCCAGAGCAGCAGCGCCTGCTGGGCCGTAGCCAGCTCTGCATAGAGGGAGGTGATGGCCAGAGCACCGCTGGTGACACCGGCAACGGCTATATGTGTGGGAAAGTTGGCCATGGTACTACAGGCTAAAAACTACTGGCTAAAAAAACAGTATCTTAATGTTGTTTATAGAAAGGTGAAATAATTTTCTGATTTTTAAAGGTAATTTGGCAAGCTTCAGGTCTGTTGAAGGAGCGGGGCAGAGGTCAGAAGTCTCAAAAGTCAGAGGTGTTTGTCAGGGCACGTTCAGATAAAAATAACCGATAATGCATGCCCTGTGTTTATTGTGAACGTGCCCCGTTGTCTATTTTCCGACCCTTACGGCCAGCACATCACAGCTTGCGCCATGGAGAATGCTGGTAGATGTAGAGCCGAGAATCAGAGCGAGACCATGTCTGCCATGACTGCCGACAACAATCAGGTCAATATCGGATTCTTCCGCGATACGGTGGACTTCCCGTTCCGGGCGTCCGTAAACCACATGCTGCTCCCCTTTATCAACATTGATTTTATCCGCCAGCCTGGAGATGCGCTCCCGGGCCTGCTGGGTGATTTCGTCCTGCAGAGTGGTCAGGTCAAGGGGGATGTCGCTGCCGTAAGCGACACTGAGGGGTTCTACAACATGCACCAGGGTGAGGCGGGCGTTGTTGGCTTCGGCAATTTCGCGGGCCTTATCGAGAACAGCGTCAGCTTCATCGGTAAGGTCAACGGCAACCAGGATATGTTTGTAAACACTCATATTTCTATTCCTTGGGGCTGGTTACTCTTGTTTATCTGTATTGCTCTGTGTTCGTCGTTTTCGTGTATTGCTGCCTGTGATCCATCACGGCGTTCAGCTTTAGTGTGCCTTATGAGTTGTGCTTGATACTGCTGAGCAGGCATGCCCGAGGCTGATGCGCGTCCAGTGGATGCTGAGAACAGTCTAAAACAAATAGCATAGGAATCTATGACATGATTCATAAAATTTGTCATATAAAAGTGAATATTCCCCACGCAAACACATTTGGCCACCTTGTGAAGCTGCCGTCTTATGCCTTCGCATTTCTTTACTTTCCCATTAAGTTCAACGCATAAACCTGGTAAAAACCGGCGTGTCGCATTATTTATGTAGGTATTAACCTTGACTTAATTCGGAAATTGGTTGATCGTTGCGCAGCTTGATTCAAACGTTTGTATGAATTTGTCAGGTGACAGGTCTGAGGAAGCAGACGTGTCAGGGAAGCCGCCTTTCAGGGGCTGGGCTAACAGGCGATAGAAGAAAATTCGTTATCATCGCCAGAGGTTGGGGCGGTGATAACCAACGCAGACCGGTATCCAACAAGCGTGGAGAAACCTTAATGATCTACGAAGGACAGGCCATTACTGTCAAGCTGCTTGACGATGGTATTGCACAGTTTGACTTCGACCTTAAGGGTGAGGCAGTCAACAAGTTTAACGCGGCTACGGTCCAGGAACTGAAGGACGCGACTGAAGCTGTCAAGAACAGCAATGATGTCAAAGGGGTTGTGGTTACCAGCTCCAAGGATGTGTTTATTGTCGGTGCGGATATCACCGAATTCACCGCCGCTTTCGCCAGGCCGGAAGAGGAACTGGTAGAAGATTCCATCGCAACCAACGCAATTTTCAGCGCTTTTGAAGACTTGGAAGTGCCTACCGCAGTGGCCATTAACGGCATCGCCCTGGGTGGCGGTTTCGAGATGTGTCTGGCGGCGGATTACCGTGTTATGTCTACCAAGGCCAAAGTGGGTCTGCCGGAAGTGAAGCTGGGTATCTTTCCCGGCTTTGGCGGTACTGTACGTCTGAGCCGTGTGATTGGCTGTGACAATGCCGTTGAGTGGATCTGCATGGGTAACGAAAACCGCCCGGATGCCGCGCTGAAAGTGGGTGCCGTTGATGCGGTGGTTGAGCCTGAGAAACTGCTGGAAGCCACTGTCGATGTGGTGAAGCGTTCCATCTCCGGGGAACTGGACTATAAGGCTAAGCGTCAGGAAAAACTGGACCCCATCAAACTGCCCATGATGGAGCAGATGATGGCTTTTAACTCCGCTATCGGCTTTGTGGGCGGTAAGGCTGGTCCCCATTACCCGGCACCGGTTGCTGCCATCAAAACCATCCAGAAGCATGCGGGCAAGAAGCGTGATGATGCGCTTGTGATTGAGTCCAGGGGCTTCGTCAAGATGGCCAAGACCAGCGTAGCCCAGAACCTGGTGGGTCTGTTCCTGAATGACCAGGCGCTGAAGAAGACCGCCAAGCAGATTGAGAAGAAAGCCGGCAAGGTTGAGCAGGCGGCCGTACTGGGTGCGGGCATTATGGGTGGCGGTATTGCTTACCAGACTGCCCTGAAAGGCACCCCCATTATCATGAAGGACATCAACCAGGCCGGAATCGACCTGGGTCTGAGTGAAGCTAAAAAGCATCTGGCCAAGCGTGTTGAACGCAAGAAGATGGATGCTGGCAAGATGGGTGATGTACTGAACATCATCAAGCCTGCACTGTCTTACGGTGATTTCAAAACCGTTGATGTTGTGGTTGAAGCGGTTGTTGAAAACATCAACGTGAAGAATGCCGTACTGGCGGAAGTTGAGAAGCAGGTGAAACCCGGTACCGTACTGGCTTCCAATACTTCCAGTATTTCTATCAGCAAGCTGGCGGAATCCCTTGATCGTCCTGAAGATTTTTGCGGCATGCACTTCTTCAATCCTGTGCATATGATGCCCCTGGTGGAAGTTATTCGTGGTGAGAAGACCAGCGAAGAGACCATCGCGACGACCGTGAAGTATGCCCGCCAGATGGGTAAGACTCCGGTTGTTGTTAATGACTGCCCTGGATTCCTGGTCAACCGTGTGCTGTTCCCTTACTTTGGTGGTTTTGCTGCCCTGGTCCGTGACGGCGCCGACTTCCAGCAAGTCGACAAGGTAATGGAACGCTTCGGTATGCCCATGGGGCCCGCTTACCTGACCGATGTGGTGGGTATCGACACCGCCAAGCACGCCCAGGATGTGATGGCAGAAGGTTTCCCCGATCGTATGCAGCCTGACTTTGAAAGTGCCATTGAAGTGCTGTTCAAGGAAGAGCGTTACGGCCAGAAGAACAATGTCGGCTTCTTCAAATACGAGCTGGATCGCAAGGGCAAGCCCAAGAAGGTTGTTGACGAGAAGACCTACGAGCTGTTGGCACCCGTCGTTGCCGAACGTAAGGAGTTTGAAGCGGACGAAATTATCGCCCGTATGATGATTCCCATGTGCCTGGAAGTGGTGCGCTGCCTGGAAGACAAGATTGTAGAAACCCCGGCCGACGCTGATATGGGCCTGATCTATGGTATCGGCTTCCCTCCGTTCCGCGGTGGGGCTATCCGTTATATCGAAGAGATGGGTTTACAGGCCTTTGTTGATCTGTGTGAAAAGTATGCTGATCTCGGTCCGCTGTACGCGCCCACTGAGAACCTGCGGAAGATGGCTGCTGAAGGCAAGACCTTTTATTAACCCGAGAGGGCTCTTTGCGGGTTTGGCCCGAATAGAGGCCCACAGTTTGTCATCTTAATTCAACGGATTAATGGCCAGCTTTAAATAGCTGGCCAGAAAAAGAATTCAGGAGCTAAAACGATGAGTCTGAATCCGAGAGACGCAGTTATTGTTGATGCGGTACGTACCCCCATGGGACGTTCCCGGAACGGTATGTACCGTAATGTGCGTGCAGAAAAACTCTCTTCCGAACTGATCCGCGGCCTGGTGGCCCGCAACCCGAACTGGGATGTGAAGGAGACGGAAGATGTGATCTGGGGCTGTGTAAATCAGACCAAAGAGCAGGGCATGAACATCGCCCGGAATATCGCCATGCTGGCAGACCTGCCCCGTGACGTGGCTGGCCAGACGGTGAACCGTTTGTGTGGCTCTTCCATGCAGGCGCTGCATACTGCGGCCATGAGCATTATGACCGGTAACGGTGATGTGTTTGTGGTAGGTGGTGTTGAGCATATGGGCCACGTAAAAATGGACCACGGTATTGACCTGAATCCAGAAGGTTCCAAGCACTACGCCAAGGCGTCCAATATGATGGGCCTGACCGCGGAAATGCTAGGCCAGATGCAGGGCATCTCCCGCAGTCAGCAGGATGAGTTCGGTGTCCGTTCGCACCAGAAGGCCTGGGAAGCGACTCAGGAAGGTCGCTGGAACAATGAGATCGTTGCCATCGAAGGTCACGACGCCAACGGCTTTAAGGTGAAGTGCGAGATTGACGAAGTGATTCGTCCGGAAACGTCCCTGGAAGGTCTGCAGGGCCTGCGACCTGTATTCGATCCCAAGAACGGTACAGTGACCGCCGGTACTTCTTCTGCGCTGTCTGACGGTGCTTCTGCGCTGCTGGTGATGTCCGCTGAACGTGCCCAGGCCCTTGGCCTGAACATTCGTGCCAAGGTTCGCAGCATGGCTGTGGCAGGCTGTGAAGCGGCTGTTATGGGACGTGGTCCGGTTCCGGCCACCCAGAAGGTACTGAAGCGTGCGGGGCTGTCCATCAACGATATCGATATATTTGAGCTGAACGAAGCCTTTGCGGCCCAGTCCCTGGCTGTGATGAAAGAGCTGAAGATCCTCGATCGTATGGATGACAGAGTCAACCTGAACGGCGGCGCTATCGCCCTGGGTCACCCCCTGGGCTGCTCCGGCGCCCGTATTACCGGTACCCTGCTGAACGTGATGGAAGGTCAGGGCGCAACCCTTGGTCTGGCCACCATGTGTGTAGGCTTGGGTCAGGGTATTGCTACTGTGATTGAGCGGGTATAAACCCTTTTATGGCTCCGGGCAGGTTGAGCTGTCCGGAGTTATGCCTTGTCTGCCATTTCGGCCTGATTGTCTTCTTCAGTCACAACGCTGCCTTCTGGCTGGTTGGAACCAGGGCAGATTAGCTTCAGAACCAGTCTCTGCTTTTCTTCCTCTGTCAGGGTATGGAATCTCTCTCCCGTGCCTGTTGTTTTGATAAGGCTGCTGAGTGACTCGAAAGTATCCGGTTCAGCTATCAACTTAGCGAGCGCCTCCGCGAGCTGGTTCCGCTGTGTTGTCACTTCATCAAGCTTCTGCTCTGTTGCCTGACTGTATTCGGCGAGATCCTGGTTTTCCTGTGTATATGCTTGCTTCATTCTTGTGTTCTGCTGGTAGGCGTAGTCGACTTCCTGCTGCAGATGATCTTGTTGCCGGGCATGCCTTTCCTGGAGAGTGGTTATCTCACTTTCTTGCTGTTTGAGCTGGTTCTCAAGCTCACGCTTTTGTTCAAAGACCTTCTGATACAGGATGTTCAGATCGGTAATCCTGGATTCATACAGTACCTTTCTGGTTCTCAGCTCCTGTTGCAGATGCTCAATTGCGTTGTACAGTCCCTCCTTGAGTTTGTTATGGGCAAACTCACCAGAGGAGAGAGAGTCGCTGTCTTCTGAGGCGTTCGAAAGGGCAATAAGCCGGGGGCCGGAATCACCGAAGCCGCTGTCAGCAGAGGAGCGGGCGGACAGGGCGGAAACACTCTCCCTGTCTGTTTCATTTGCTCCCTTTTTGAAGCTGTTGAAAGGAGGGACTGGATAGTCCTGGGTCAGCTCTGGTGCGGTATGTGGAACGGGTGTGTTAGCCAGCAGTTCCGTGAGTTCTCTGACCTGCTGTTTGAGTTCGAGAATTTCAATCTCAAGCTCTGTAATCTGAACTTCAAGCTCTGTCGTGTTTTGCGCATCAATTTTTGTTTTCTCATGCTCTGTGGACAGGTGCTTATATTTCGCCCGGGTCTCCTTAAGGGTGTTTTTCACCAGAGAGAGGTTGTGGGTGTATTCCTCTTTTTCGTGGCCAAGCATTCGAATCTGGCGATTTTTCTTTGCGAGTTCCATCTTAATTGCGTGAATCTGACTCTCTTTCTCTTCGACTTTTTTCCAGAGAGTCTTGGTCTGCTGACGTCTTCCATTAAGGGCGATAGTCATCAGTGTATGGCGATATTCCTGCTCTTCGGCGATTTGTCCCAGCCGGATAAGGTGGTCGCTGGCCTTAAGCAGTTGTTTGTTATCCTCAATATGCTGTCTGAAATATGAGGCACGGTCCTCTTTGTACTCCTGTGAGAGCTGGCTCATTTGGCCGCTGACTTGCTCAAGTTCCGTTTGTTTCTCGCGAATCTGCTGTTCCAGCTGCTGTTGCTGCTCCAGTTCTTTTATGGATTGCTTCTGGGCCTGGGCGACTTCTTCTGCGCTCAGTTTTTCACGCCTTAATTGGCATATCTGGTGCTTCAACGTTTCCTGGTACGCCTTGCTTGCCTTGTTCTCTTCGCTCCGCTTTCCCATCTCCTTCAGAAGGTCTTCCCGGGCCTCTTGTGCCGCTTGCTTAGCCCGGTAGAGATCCTGTTCGGTGACTGGTATTTCCGGAGTGATTGTTGCCTTCCTGGAGAGGGCATCCCTGGCCAGGCCTGTCAGTATTTCCAGGGCCTTCTTCTGGGGAGAGTAGATTGAAGGTGACCACAGCGCCTGCACCGTCAGACGGGTGCTGTATAACAGTGTGAACATCAGGGTTGCGAAAGGAATGGCCTCGTTTTTAGTTTGAGCGTTGACGCCCATACCAAACCCAAGAAACCAGGAGGTCAGCAACATGGAACCGTCCAGCAGCAGGTGATAGAGCGCTGGCACAAGCAGTGATGGTCCCCGGATCAGGGTTTTACGGCACTCAGCCAGTGTGACGGTGGTTTCGGGGTTGCTGCCCAGAACCTGGGTGCACAGAGAGGTGACCCGGTCTGCGGCCTGTTGTGAGCTATTGCCACGGTAGAGCTGTACGGCAATGGATACCAGAGCTGTCGGCACCAGAACATAGGCGGTCGCCGTGAATATACCAGCGATTATCCCGACACCGGTAAACCCGGACAGCATGGCCGCTGCAGGAATAACAGCGACGCAGAAGCCTGTAGCCTTACGCAGAGGGCCAGGGGTGTGATCACGGCGTATGGTTTCCAGATCATCCTGCAATTCGCCCCATGAATAACTTTCCGGAAGTTGGATAGAGGCATTTGGCGGGCAGCTTGTCACCGCTAGTGGGGTACTTCTGATGTTTCCATTCTGTTGTGTGCCTGCCATACCCTGGAGGCTTTGACTGACTGCATCCATGTCAGTATTCCTTACAAACAGACCTGTTATGGCTGACTTTGCCCTGTTCTCGGCAGGATTACTCTGACAGTGCTGTCAGTATTCCTAACAGCCGGTTAAGGGGCTTTTTCGGGAGGATGGCTTGAAGCCGGGCGAAGGAACTGTGTACCCTGTATAACAATATTTATGTAAAGTTTAAGTCAGGAGCCATGCCTGAAATTGCATGGTCCGGTGGGTAGACGTGTTTTTTTGGAAACAGGGCTATGATAAAAATTGTTCCAAAAGAGCCTTGACCACAGGCACTGTAAAAAATATATAGTTGTTCAAATTTTTGCGAAGCCCCTCTCGGTCTCCTGCCCGGACGGGTGACAATACAGGATGTGAGTTAATCGTATATGGGTAAATCACTGGTCATTGTGGAATCGCCGGCGAAGGCGAAGACCATCAATAAGTACCTGGGCAAGGAGTTTGTCGTCAAATCCAGTGTCGGACATATCCGTGACCTCCCCGTAAGTGGCAGTGGCCAGCGTAAACCTGTTGATGCGAAGGCCAGGGCTAAAGCCGCGGCGGAATCCCGCAAGCTGTCTTCGGAAGAGCGTGAGCGCAGGAAAAAGGCCAAGGCGAAAACCCAGCTGATTGAGCGTATGGGCGTCGATCCGGAAAATGACTGGTCTGCCAAATACGAAGTATTACCGGGTAAGGAAAAGGTGGTTGATGAGCTGCGCCGCCTGGCCGCCAACGCTCCCACTGTCTATCTGGCGACGGATTTGGACCGGGAAGGGGAGGCGATTGCCTGGCATCTGCAGCAGACCATTGGCGAGAATGTCTCCGATTACCGTCGGGTGACTTTTAACGAAATTACCAAAAGCGCTATCCAGGAAGCCTTTAAAGAACCCGGTGAGCTGAATATCGACAGGGTGAATGCCCAGCAGGCCCGTCGTTTTCTGGATCGGGTTGTGGGTTATATGGTTTCTCCCCTGCTCTGGGCCAAGATCGCCCGGGGGCTGTCGGCCGGCCGGGTACAGTCCGTAGCTGTGCGCCTGATCGTTGAGCGTGAGCGGGAAATCCGTAAGTTCGTTCCCGAAGAGTTCTGGGAAGTTTATGTGGATCTGAAAACCTCCGCCGGAGAGAAGGTTCGTTTTCAGGTCGAGAAAGAGAAAGGGAAGAAATTCCGCCCAGGCAGTGGTGAGCAGACAGAGGCCTCTGTGGCCCTGTTGCAGGCCGCAGCCTATGAAGTGCTGAGCAGAGATGACAAACCTACCTCAACCAAGGCTCCGGCACCTTTTATTACTTCTACGCTGCAGCAGGCCGCCAGTACCCGCCTTGGCTTCTCGGTCAAGAAAACCATGACCCTGGCCCAGCGGTTGTATGAAGCCGGTCATATCACCTATATGCGTACGGACTCCACCAACCTCAGTGCCGAGGCTGTGGCCAGTGTACGGGATTATATTGGTGATCAGTTTGGCAAAGACTATCTGCCGGATAATCCCAATGTGTACTCCAGCAAGGATGGAGCCCAGGAAGCCCACGAAGCGATTCGGCCTTCCGATGTTCATGCCGTGCCCGCCAAGATGAGAGGCCTTGAGCGCGATGCAGAGCGGCTGTATGAACTGATCTGGCGTCAGTTTGTGGCTTGTCAGATGCCGCCGGTCCGCTACCTCAGCACTAGCATTGTAGTGAATGCCGGTGATTTCGACCTGAAAATCCGCGGTCGTACCCTTAGGTTTGATGGCTTTACTAAGGTGATGCCACCGGTGGCCGGCAAGGCAGAGGATATTATTTTGCCGGAGATTACCAAGGGTCAGAGTCTTGATCTTGAAGCCCTTGACTCCCGTCAGCTGTTTACCAAGCCGCCGGCTCGTTTCTCGGAAGCGGCTTTGGTGCGGGAGTTGGAAAAAAAGGGTATTGGCCGTCCTTCTACCTATGCCTCTATTATTTCCACCGTTCAGGATCGGGGTTATGTGGCTCTGAAAAATCGCCGTTTCTATGCGGAAAAAATGGGTGATATTGTCACCGACAGACTGGTGGAGAACTTCCATGATCTACTGGATTACAGCTTTACTGCCCGTATGGAAGAGAATCTGGATGAGGTGGCCAATGGCGGTTCCGACTGGAAGGAGCTGCTGAACGGTTTTTACAAGGACTTCAACAGTCGTCTTGAGCATGCGGAGCAGCCGGAAGGGGGCATGCGGGCCAATGAGCCGGTAATGACTGATATTCCCTGTACTGACTGTGGTCGTCCCATGCAGATTCGTACCGCCAGCACAGGCGTGTTCCTGGGATGTTCCGGTTATGCACTGCCGCCGAAAGAGCGCTGCAAGAAGACCATGAACCTGGTGTCCGGTGATGAGGCGATTAATTCCGATGATGAAAATGCGGAAGTGAATGCCCTGCGGGCTATGCATCGCTGCGCCATCTGTGGCACCGCCATGGAAAGCTACCTGCTGGATGAAACCCGCAAGCTGCATATCTGTGGTAATAATCCGGACTGCTCTGGCCATGAAATTGAAGAGGGCCAGTTCAAGATCAAGGGTTATGAAGGCCCCGTGATTGAGTGTGATAAGTGTGGTGCAGAGATGCAGCTGAAGTCTGGTCGTTTCGGCAAGTACTTTGGCTGTACCGGTGAAGATTGTAAGAATACCCGCAAGCTGCTGAAGAGTGGTGAAGCCGCGCCTCCGAAGATGGATCCGGTGCCTATGCCGGAACTCAAGTGTTTGAAGGTGGAAGATCATTATATCCTGCGGGACGGTGCGTCCGGACTGTTTCTGGCAGCCAGCCAGTTCCCCCGCAACCGGGAAACCCGTGCGCCGCTGCTGAAAGAGTTGCTGCCCCACAAGGAAGAGATCGATAAGAAGTACCACTTCTTGATGACCGGACCGGTGGAAGATCCTGATAGCAATCCTTCCATGATCCGATACAGCCGTAAAACCAAACAGCAGTATCTGATGACTGAGGTTGATGGTAAGGCCAGTGGCTGGCAGGCCTTTTATGTGGATGGTGCCTGGGATATTCGGGATAAGCGAAAGAAAAAATAAACAGATCATTCTGTGATCGAGAAAACGGCTGTAGTGCTTTGATTCCGCAGCCGTTTTCTTTTGTATCTAATATTATTTCGACTCTTTGTTTTCCCTGGAAAGACCGTGTACCCTGTCTGCCGGCAGACAGTAGTAAGATTGACTCTATGTCAGAACAATACAGCCAGTACACCAATAGAAAATTGCTGATGGCCCGCACTCTGTGGCAAATGGTCGGGGATGCCCAGGAACCGGGAAGGGAAGGTTTGCGGCAGGGATTCCTGTTTCATATGTATGGGGCGCTTTGTGGGCTGGTGTCTGAAGTGCTGGAAAGCAGTCAGGTGAGGACTGATCGCCCGGTTTCCCTGGAGGAAGCGGAAGCTTTGCTGCGACAGAGAAGTTTGTTCTCCGGCGGAATTCAGCAGATCCGTAATCAGGCAGAGAGTGGCTGGCTTGCAGGGGTTCTGGAAGACTATCGTCAAACGTCACATTTTTCCGATCCCTCAGGAATAAGCGTGGAGCCGGTTCGACCCCAGTCGTCGAATATTATTGCTGTTTCAGTTGAAGGAATTGCTCAACCATCGTGCCGCGGTGAGGAGTTTCTCTGTTTGAAAGCACTGCAAGAGCTGGTGCAGGAGATTCGTGGCCAGCTTCAGGAGTGGTGAGCGATATTTATTTTTCTGTTATCCCTTGCGCTGACGGATAATAACGCCAGCGCTATTTCCCTGACTGGCAGCTTCTTCCAGATTATCCAGAGTTTCCGCAGTCATGGTCTTAACCCAGCTGACAACGGTATGGCTGTTGCCAGTAGACAGCACCCGTCTGCTCAGGGCCTGGCACTCTTCGTCATTGGGGGCTGACAACAGCAGCAGGTTGTTGATACTGACCCCTGTTGTCTTCAGCCATTGGCCGAAATCCCTGGCCTGGGCGGAGCTGCAGATCATGGTCAGCCAGCGCTGGTCTTCGCCACGACTGAGTTGTGTCAGCATGGGAGCCACCAGGGCTGACAGGGAGAAGCCCAGTGAAGGGAGAATCACCTCACTGATACGTTCTTCAGTAACAGCAGTGTACTCTCTGCTTTGTATTGTTTGACTCTCTTCGGTCCAGTCTAAAGCCAAGGGCTGGGTCTGCATGATGTTGTCCTTATGGCTGATTTAGGATTGGCTCAGTGGCGAATAACACCGACACTCAGGCCTTCTATTTCCAGGTGGTCGTGGTTGAGATCGACTTTGATAGGAGCGAACTCTTCGTTTTCCGCATGCAGCCAGACGATATTTTTTTTGCGTTCAAACCGTTTCACCGTTACTTCCTCATCCAGCCGGGCTACAACTATCTGACCATTGTGGACGTCTGTGGTTTTGTGGACGGCTAGCAGGTCACCATCCAGAATGCCGATATCCTTCATGCTCATACCTTTAACACGCAGCAGGTAGTCTGCCTTTGGGTTGAAAAAGTCTGGCGGGAGCTGGCAGTGGGTCTCAATATGTTCCAGGGCAAGAATAGGGGAGCCGGCTGCGACCTGGCCGATAATGGGAAGGCCATATGCCGGTTCAGGTTCTTCGGTTGTAGGAATACGAATACCCCGTGAGGTGCCGGGAATAATCTCAATGGCACCTTTCCTGGCGAGGGCCTTGAGGTGGTCTTCTGCGGCATTGGGCGAACGAAAGCCCAGCTGGCGTGCAATCTCTGCACGAGTAGGAGGAAAGCCTGTGTCATTTATATGAGACTTGATAAAAGCCAGAATCTCGGACTGTCTCGGGGTCAGCTTGATCGGTGTACTGGTCATGGGGCTATCCATACGAGAATGAATCTGTGTTTTTATACAGTAACTGTGATTATATACAGTTTGTTTTTGCCCGCAAGTATTCCGGTGACAACTTTTGCTCTATATAAGGAGGGACGAGAAAACTTGACAGGATGCATGCTTAAGCCAAACAATTGTTTAAAACAGGCGTTTCGGCCTGGAGTTTGGTGAGTCAATGGCACAGTCAGATACAGTAGAACGGATACTTGATGTGGCAGAATCCCTTTTTGCCGAGAAGGGGTTTTCTGAAACATCTCTAAGAACAATAACAAGCCGGGCAGGTGTCAATCTGGCTGCAGTCAATTACCACTTTGGTTCCAAGAAAGTTCTCATTCAAGCTGTTTTTACCCGTTTCCTCGACCCTTTTGCCGAGGGTCTGAAGAAATCTATTGATGAGTTGGAAGCTTCTGGCATGCAACCGGATGTTGAACAGCTGATTCGTATGCTTTTTGATGAAATTCTGCGGGTGAAGCCCCGTGGCGATAATGACCTGAAGGTTTTTATGCGCCTGCTCGCGCTGGCCTATGCTCAGACTCAGGGGCATTTGCGCCGTCATTTAAAAGAAGTCTATGGCCATATATTTTCCCGCTATTTTAAACTGATTATGCAGGCTGCGCCGGATTTGCCTATGTTTGAGTTGGGCTGGCGAATTAACTTTATGATGGGTTCGGTGATTTTCACTATGTCGGACTTTGATACTTTGAATGCTATCAGTGAAGCGGAATATGGCCAGACCATGAGTATTGAGAATGGCCTGCAGCGACTGTCCCGATTCCTGGTGTCCGGTATCAGTTCGGAGCTGACCACCTGAAGGGGATGTTGTGTCGATTATCGTTGATATCAGCAAACAGACACTGGTGCTGGATGCCGGAAGTACTGTACGGGAGTGGCCGGTATCAACGGCTCTTAAGGGAGCGGGGCAAAAAACAGGCAGCTATCAGACCCCCCTAGGACGACACAGTATTCGTGCTCGCATTGGCGAAGGATGCCCATCCAGGGCTGTTTTCCGTGGACGGCGTTTTACCGGCGAATGCTGGACACCTGAGCTGTATGAACAGTACCCCGCCCGTGACTGGATTCTTGGTCGTATTCTCTGGCTCAGTGGTCTGGAACCTGGATTTAACCGGCTGGGTGATGTGGATACGATGGGCCGTTATATCTATATTCACGGAACACCAGACTCTGAACCCTTAAGTGTTCCTCTCTCCCATGGTTGTATTCGCATGAATTGCGATGACCTTGTTGAGCTTTTCCCATTGACCTGCCACGGAATGATCGTCAACATTCTTCCCTGAGTTTGTTCCTTTTCTTCTGAAGGACAACAACGGAGTTGTTATGCCCGAGGTCACTGTATCACCCCAGGTACAGGGTTTTCTGATTATGGATATTGCCGGTACCCATATAACCCCTGACGAACAGAGCAGGCTCGTTCATCCTGCCGTTGCCGGGATCATTCTCTTTTCCCGAAACTTTAAAAGTTGTTCTCAGCTTACTGATCTTGTTAAAGCCATTCGTGGGCTGAATCCGTCTTTGCTGGTAATGACTGACCAGGAAGGAGGGCGAGTTCAAAGATTTAAAGAGGATGGCTTTACCCCAATGCCCGCCATGGGGCAGATTGGTCGTTTATGGCGAAGTCAGCCGGAACAGGCTCTGGGCCTGGCATACGACGCAGGCTGGCTGTTGGCCACAGAGCTTCTGGCAGTGGGAATTGATATTGGCCTGTCTCCGGTGCTTGATCTTGATAGGGGTATCAGCCGTGTTGTTGGCAACCGTAGCTTCTCTTCTGATCCGGAAGCTATTTCCTTGTTGGCCCAGAGTTTTGTTGAGGGGGCAGGTGAGGCCGGTATGGCTTGTGTCGGCAAGCATTTCCCGGGGCATGGTGGTGTGGGTGTTGATTCCCATATCGCTCTTCCGGTGGATAAGCGTTCAAAAAGAGAGCTTCAGGATGATCTGCTGCCTTTCCGGAAGCTTGTTGATTATGGTATCCAGGGAATTATGCCGGCCCATATCCGTTTTCCTGCCTTAGATGAACAGGTTGTTGGTTTTTCCCGTTACTGGTTGCAGGCAGTTCTGCGGAGAAAGCTGGGTTTCCAGGGCGCGATTATCAGTGACTGTCTGAGTATGGCTGGCGCTAAAATAGGTGGCGATGTGCCGGAACGGGTTCTGAAGGCCCTGCAGGCGGGCTGTGATTTAACGCTTGTCTGCAATAACTCCCTGGGTGTGAGCCAGGTTCTTAAAGCTTCTGATAATGGCAGTTTCTCGGATATTGATTTTGATAGGCAGCATATGTCGCGTTTGGGGGCGCTGCGGGGGAGATACTTTCCCGACTGGGAAAGCGTTCAGCAAAGTTCCAGAAGAGCTGATATTCTCAGTCGTTTTTCGGTATTGTCTGATTGAAGTAAAGACATCCAGCTATAACTAATTAATAAAAATTACCAGTATTGAGGTTTGAAGGTTTTTCATGGATGCATTTGAGTCGTTACAGGCATGGGTGGACGCTCAGGGGAGCTGGGTGTTCCAAGTGTTTATTGTGCTGCTGATTACTGCGGCGGGGCACCTTATTGTACGACTGTTAACACGCAAACTGGCCAAAGGGCTGGAGAAGACCCGCAATATCTGGGATGACGCCCTGCTTCATGCAGTCCGCAAACCATCCCTGATCCTGGTATGGTTGTTTGGCCTGTCATGGGTTGCCAATATTGTTCAGGAAGAATCCAAGGCACCTATCTTCAAGGGGTTGGGAGCACTCCATGACCTTGCTATAGTGGTGGTGATTACCTGGTCTGCTATTCGCTTTATTCGAGAGATTGAAGTCAAGATACTGCATCCGGACGGCCAGAGTCGTCTTGATGAAACCACCGCTATGGCCATTACCAAGCTGTTGCGGGCTGTGGTGATTATTATTGCCGCTCTGGTTGTGCTGCAGACCCTGGGATTCAGCGTGTCCGGAATTATGGCGTTTGGTGGTATTGGTGGTGTAGCAGTAGGCTTTGCCGCAAGGGATCTTCTTGCCAACTTCTTTGGTGGCATGATGATCTATCTGGATCGTCCTTTCAAAGTGGGTGACTGGATTCGATCTCCGGACAAGAACATTGAAGGCACTGTGGAATATATTGGCTGGCGCCAGACCCGTATCCGCACCTTCGACAAGCGCCCCCTGTATGTACCCAATTCTACCTTTGCCAGTATTTCTGTTGAGAACCCGTCCCGTATGCAGAACCGACGCATTAAGGAGACAATTGGTCTGCGTTACAGTGATGCCCGCTCATTGCCGCAAGTGTTGGCGGAAGTCAGGGAATATATTGCCTCACACCCCGATATTGATACGAACAAAATCATAATGGTGAACTTCAACAGTTTTGCACCGTCATCACTGGATTTCTTTATTTACTGTTTTACCAGAACCTGCGACTGGGCCACTTATCATAAGGTCAAGGAGCAGGTACTACTGGATATCCTCGGGATTATTCATAAGCATGGCGCTGATGTGGCATTCCCGACCCAGACATTGAACCTGCCTGATACCTTGCCTGTTCAGGTGCCTGCAGAGCAGCCTTCAACTCCCAGAGAGCCTTCAACTCCCAGAGAGCCTTCAGCCCCTTAAGGATGAATAATGACGATTACAGCGATTATCGGTGGTACTGGGCTGACCGCCCTTGAAGGGCTGGATATTACCTCCTCAGATAGAGTGACCACCCGCTGGGGAGATGTATCCTCTGCGCTATTGAGGGGAAAATACTACGGCAGGGAGGTAATCTTTCTTCCCCGTCACGGGGAAAATTATAAGCTGCCCCCCCACAGGATTAATTACCGGGCCAATATTCAGGCGTTAAACGACGCGGGTGTAGACCGGATACTGGCGGTCAATGCCGTAGGTGGTATTACCGAAGGCATGGATAATGGTGTTCTCTGTATTGCAGACCAGATTATTGATTACACCTGGGGCCGTGAATCCACATTTTTCAGTGATGGTCTTGAGCATCCGGTCTTTGCTGATATGTCTGAGCCTTTCAGCAAGACCCTTCGCGAGGCACTGAAAGGTGGAGCTGAGGCTGACAATATCCCGGTCGTGAATGGTGGTGTGTATGGCTGCACCCAGGGCCCAAGGTTGGAAACAGCGGCGGAAATCCGGCGTCTGGAGCGGGACGGATGCGACATCGTAGGTATGACCGCTATGCCGGAGGCTGCCCTGGCCCGTGAGCTGGAGATTGAATACGGTAATCTATCCCTGGTGGTCAATAAAGCCGCCGGAAAAACTGACCGGGAAATCACTATGGAAGAGATTGGTCGCCAGCTCTCCATCGGTATGGACAAAGCCCGGCAGGTGCTGGGAGCAGCTCTGAAGTTCCTGTAATCTGTTTTTCCTTCCTTTCAGCTGATTCGGTGACGGGTAGCTGACACTGCGCCACTGCTATAACTGAATTATTCCTCTGTTCCGGATAAGTTCCGGGTTATCAGAAAGCTGTTCAGGGAGTCAGTGGTAGATGGATGTACTGATTGTTGAGGATGCCCGGGATCAGCGTCACCTGCTGGCCGCCGTTGTACGTAAGCTGGGGCATGTTGTGCACCAGGCTGAAGATGGTATCCAGGCTCTTGCTGTTCTTGAAGAAAATCCCTCCGTCAGCCTGATTATCAGCGACTGGATGATGCCGAATATGGATGGGATCGCCTTATGTGAAGCTGTTCGTGACGGGCGCCTCCAGCGATATATCTATTTTATTCTTTTAACCGGAAAGACTGACAAAAATGCGATGGTTCGTGGCCTCTCTGTGGGTGCGGATGATTTTGTCAGCAAGCCCGTTGATTATCAGGAGCTTGAAGCACGGTTGAAATCGGGGTGTCGTGTAATTTCCCTTGAGCAGACCCTTGAACAGAATAATCAAGAGCTGGCTAAGGCGCTAGACACCGTTGAGCAGGATCTGGCCTCCGCCGCCAAAACCCAGGAGAGCCTGCTGGCCCAGCCTGCGGTGATTCAGGAAGTTGGTTTTGAGTGGTATTTTCAACCCAGTAAAATCCTTGGTGGTGATATGTTCGGCTACCATGCTCTGGATAGTGAACATGTGATGTTCTATCAGCTGGATGTGGCTGGCCACGGTATTCCTTCCGCGCTGTTCTCCTTTGCCCTGAATAATCTGCTGATGGACGGAGACAGTCGGACCACCATCCTGCGGGCTGAAATTGAGCAGCCTCCTTATTATCGAATATTGCCTCCCCACGAAATTCTTGCCCGGCTGAACCATCGTTTTCAGTCCTCCGCTGACAATATGCTTTATTTCACTATGATTTACGGTGTGATCCATACCCCGAGCGGCAAGGTATCTATCAGTCATGGCGGGCATCCTCCGGCGCTCTGGGTCAGGCGGGGAGGCATCTCCCGGGAAGGAGGCGTTCAACCGGTCAATAACAGCGGTATGCCGGTGGGAATGGTATCCAGTGCCGTCTGGCAGAGTTCCGAGCTACAGCTGCAGAAAGGGGATCGGTTGTTCCTGTATTCGGATGGCCTTACGGAATGTGAAAACAGGGAGAAGGAACTGTTTGGCGATCAGCGATTACAGTCTACTCTCCATGATACCCGGAATTTGCCGATGACTGAGGTGATAGGGCAGCTCAAAGAGCGTCTTTGCCAGTGGCGGGGCAGTGAAAGTTTTGATGATGATATGACGTGTCTTGTATTGGAGTACCAGGGAGAGTAGCAGTATGGGATTCAGTAATCGGCAGGAAGCTGAGAAGACAGTGGTGGAAATAGGCGAATCACGGCTTGATGCCAGTCTGGCAACCCCCTTCCGTGACTATATGTTTGCCCTGATCGCTGGTGGGCAGACAGATATTGTGGTTGATCTCTCAAGTGTGGATTTTATGGACAGCAGCGGCCTGGGAGCCATTGTCGCGGCTCTGAAGCAGCTGGAAGGTAAAGGCGGACTTCATTTGGCTTCCCCCAGTAAGGCTGTTAATGACCTGTTTGATCTGACATGCATGGATAAAATTTTCACTATCCACAGTTCCGTGGATGATGCTCTGGGCAGGACAAACATTGACTAAGAGTCATTCCCGGTGCCAAAGCCTGAGGCTGATCATCAATAGCCGGCTCGAAGATACTGTGCTGGTGGCTATGGCTGTCCGTGGAATCTGCGCCATGACCACCCTGACACCTGAAGATATCAATCATATTGAGCTGTGTGTAGTGGAAGTGGTAAATAATGCCATAGAGCATGCCTATGGCGGTGACAGTGGTCATGCCGTGGATGTAGATATTGTCCTGGACCCGGACAAAAGTCTGGAGATAGTGGTCAGTGACAAAGGCAAGACCATGATGGAATCAGGTGCTAGTCAGGTCAAAGATGTTCAGGTGCCGGTTGCGGACAATCCGGACACCTGGATGTCATCGGGACGTGGCCTGCCAATCGTTAACAGACTGATGGACGCCATCCATTACGAGTCCGTGGGAAACCGGAACTCGTTCCATATGATTCGTCAGCTGTCCTGAGCCGGGGGCTGGATTACCTCTGCCCCTGTTTTTACCCCTTCTTCGTTTATAACTTCTTTTTGCTCAGCTTCGGGTCTCTCCCAAGGGGTGACCCTGATTAGAATACCTGCGAGGGGGTTATCCAGATAAATCAGTTTATTCAGGTGCAGGCGTTTGCTGTCCTGAAAAGGTGCGTTGGCGGTGTAAGACAGGGCTTCCGGCCATTTTGGCATATGATAACTGATATGTTGAACCGGGCCGGGAAGATTGGTCATAGTCTTTTTGTTCTGGTTCTGGGGTATAAACAGGGGGGCATCATCGAGAATCTGGTACAGGGGGCGTACAGGGTTCAGTTGATTGATCCAGAGATCTGAGCGGGCATGGATAAAGCGCTGCAGTGACAGGGAGAGAGTCCCCTCAATTTCATAATTGTGGCCCTGACGCCTGCCCGCCTGAATCTGAATAGAGACAGGCTCCCCCTCTCTGATCAGAGGCATGCGCCAGCTGGCCTGCCAGAGCAGTTGGTAATCCTTGGACCATCTTAATCCCTTGGCAGCTTTTTCCAGTGAAGATGTTTCCGTTGGCAGACGGACAAAAGCGTCCCTGTCCAAGTCTGGCTTACGTGCCCTGGGAGAAGAAAGAGGTTCACTTTGTGTTATTAGGGAAGTTGTTGGTGTGGGTTCACCAAGAAACTCATCGGGAGCAGTCAGAGACTGAGCATTGGTGCTATCCACTGTCGAATGCACGGGCTGTTTTCTGAGGGGTAAAGGCAGCAAGGTCGCAGGCACGGTCAACTGTGCCTCAGAGTACAGGCTGATACTGTCCAGAGGAATAAAATGAGGAACAACCTCCGGAGGCTGCTCCTGTTCATCGGACTGGCTATGCTGGCGGAACAGCAAAACATCAAACTGGTACCAGCTGGCCTGTTCTTCCGGTGAGTCCTGGGGCAGGGGTTCAGCGGAAGTTGCAGTTGCGGCGGTCAGCAATAATCCGCTGGCGAAAAAAACGCGCAATATCATATTGTTCCGGAAACACCCTGTGCGTGGAAGTGATAATAAAACCGATAAACCCATGTTCAGGAAAGCCTGTCCAGCAGATTCTGGGTGATTTGGAAACGCTCCTCAACTTTTTCCGTAACTTTTAGCAGCTTCAGGGTTGAAGAGCCGTCCATGCGCCAGATGTCGGGTTGTTGCTGAACCAGACGGATGACCTTCATCGGGTCAACCTGGGTTGAAGCGCTGAAATCGACCCGGCCGCCATTGCTGCCAATATCTATGCGCTCAATGCCGAACTTTTCTGCCCTGTGGCGCAGACTGGTCTGCCGGAACAATTGCTTCAGGGGCTCCGGCAGTAGACCAAAGCGGTCAATCATCTCAATCTGCAGGTCTTTCAACTGCTCTTCCCGTGTGGTTGAGGCAATGCGTTTATACAACACAAGACGACTATGAACATCAGGCACAAAGTCTTCAGGAATCAATGCCGGGGTGCGAAGATTGATTTCTGCGCCATGGGAGAGTGGGCGGTCAAGATCAGGTGTCGTACCATTTTTAATGGATTCAATAGCCTGCTCCAGCATTTCCATAAACAGGGTAAAGCCCACATTCTGGATTTGTCCGGACTGGCCTTCCCCGAGAAGTTCACCGGCACCGCGGATTTCCATATCGTGGGTGGCGAGGGTAAAACCGGCACCAAGATCGTGAGCCTGCTCAATCGCTTCCAGCCTCTTTTTCGCATCTTTAGTGATACTGCGGGGAGAAGGGGTCAGCAGATAAGCATAAGCCTGGTGATGGGAACGACCGACCCGGCCCCGGAGCTGGTGAAGTTGTGCCAGGCCGAATTTGTCTGCCCGGTCGATAATGATAGTGTTGGCGCTGGGAATATCGATACCGGTTTCAATAATTGTTGTGCACACCAGCACGTTATGGCGCTTGTGATAGAAGCCCTGCATCACTCCTTCAAGCTCACGTTCGCGCATCTGGCCATGGCCAACGGCGATACGAGCTTCGGGGATCATTTCTCCCAGACCGGTGGCTACCTTCTCAATGGTTTTCACTTCGTTATGGAGGTAGTACACCTGCCCGCCCCGCATCAGTTCACGGAGAATAGCTTCTTTGATCAGCAGGTCATCGGATTGGCGAACAAATGTCTGCACCGACAGGCGCTGGGCCGGAGGAGTGGCAATAATCGATAGATCCCGAATGCCGGACATGGACATATTCAGGGTTCGGGGAATCGGCGTGGCCGTAAGGGTCAGGATGTCTACTTCGGAACGCAGGGATTTCAAACGATCCTTATGGCGAACACCAAAGCGGTGTTCCTCATCAATAATCAACAGGCCGAGGTTTTTAAACTGGATATCCGGCTGCAACAGCTTGTGGGTACCGATAATAATATCGATAGAGCCATTGCCCAGTTTCTCTTTCATATCCGTAATCTGCTTCGCAGACTTAAAGCGGGATATGACTTCTGTGGTCACCGGCCAGTCAGCAAAGCGATCCCGGAAACTTTCATAATGCTGCTGGGCCAGCAGTGTGGTGGGAACAAGAATGGCGACCTGCTTGCCGCCGTTCACGGCAAGGAATGCTGCCCGCATGGCCACTTCTGTTTTACCAAAGCCCACGTCACCGCATACCAGTCTGTCCATGGGGCGGGGGTTGGTCATATCGGAAAGCACTGCGTTAATGGTGGAGTGCTGATCCGGGGTGGTTTCAAAAGGAAAGGCCGCGGAGAAACTGTCGTAGCTGGTATCTGTGGCGGGAAAAGCAAACCCTTTACGTGCTTCCCGCCGGGCGTAGATATCCAGAAGTTCTGCAGCGCTGTCCCGGGCTTTTTCTGCGGCTTTCCGTCGGGCTTTGGTCCACTGATCGCTGCCCAGCCGGCTCATGGGCGCTAAAGCGTCATCAGCGCCTGTGTATCTGGCGATCAGGTGCAGTGACGAGACGGGCACATAGAGTTTGGCCTCGCCCGCATACTCCAGTTGCAGGAATTCCTGGGGCTGGTCGTCCAGCTCAAAGGTAGTCAGGCCACGGTAGCGGCCTATGCCATGGTCAATATGAACGACAGGTGCCCCTTCCCGTAGTTCGCTCAGGTTGCGGACAACCTGGTCGGTGGTATCGGTTTCGCTTTTACGCCGTCGTCTCTGCATCACCTGTCCGCCGAGCAGCTGACTTTCGGTGATCAGGGAAATATCGGGCTGCTCCAGCCACAGGGGCTGGTCCAGTGGTGCGACGGTTATGGTAATAAGGCTGCTGTTGTTCAGGAACTCCTGCCAGCTGTCACAGGTTTTCGGTCGCAGTCCGGCCCGGGCCAGCATTTCCAGCAGGTTTTCCCGTCGACCCGCTGTTTCGGCGGTAAACAGAACCCGGCTGTTTCCGTTGAGCCGGTTGTTTCCGTTGAGAAAGTCCAGCAGCTTTTGCAGAGGCTGCTCCCGTCGGGGCTCTGCGGCCAGTTCCGGCAGTACTCTGGCAGGAATATTCAAGCGACCGGCTTTATCAGGCTGGGCCTCTGGGCTGAGGGTGATACGGGGATAATCCAGCAGCTGGCTGAACAGTTCATCTTCCCCCAGGAAAACCTGCTCCGGGGGCAGCAGGGGCCGCAGTGGATTGACCCGGTGATTTTCATAACGGCTGCGGGCTTCATTTAAAAACTGCTGCACGGAATTTTGCAGACCGTTATCGGTTATCACCAGTGTTTTGCTGGGCAAGTGGTCGAACAGGGTTTCGGTCTGTTCAAAAAACAGGTTCAGGAAATACTCTATCCCGGGGGCAGCAATACCCTGGCCTATGTCTATATACATAGGGCATTCCCGGTAATCAACATCGAAGTTGTCCCGGTAATTCTGCCGGAAGGTGTCTCGGGCGGGTTTATCCATCGGGAATTCATGGGCGGGCAGTAGCTGGATCTGTTCAATGGAGTCCAGGGAGCGCTGGCTGTCCGGATCAAAAGTGCGCAGGGTATCCACTTCATCATCAAACAGGTCGATGCGATAGGGCTGTTCGCTGCCCATGGGGAAAATATCCAGCAGTGAACCCCGCAGGGCGTACTCGCCATGGGTCAGTACGGTATCCACGCAGGTATAACCGGCGGCTTCCAGGTTCTTCCGGTAATCTTCACGGTCGAGAGTGTCCCCTTTACAGATTATCAGGCTGTTGCCCTGTACCCATTTTCGGGGGCTGACTCTGTGCAGAAGAGTTGTGACCGGAACGATTATCACGCCCCGGGTGACTGATGGCAGGCGGTTCAGGGTATTAAGACGTCTGGAGATAATATCCCGGTGGGGGGAGAAATTGTCATAGGGGAGGGTTTCCCAGTCGGGAAAGTGAAGCAGTTCCAGGGTGTTGCGATCACCTCCCAGAAAAAAGCCAAGTTCCCGCTGCAGTCGTTCCGCACTCTCGGTGTCGGCGGTGATAATCAGAGAGAGGCCCGGGTAACGACGGGCAGCGTTGGCGATTGCACAGGCTCCGGCCGCGCCGATAGCCTGACCCCAGTGCCGTCGGTCACCCGGACGTTCCGGCAGCGGAAAATCATTCAGGGTCATGAACTTCCTGTTGTCTGATAAGTAAAAGCTGCAATTTTAAGGGGCTGTCGGGGAATACACCACCCCTGACCGTAGGCAGATTGTGAAAGCAGGTTATAAAAGACTGTTGCTGAAGGAGGGTTATACTTGTCCTCTTTCCGTTATGACCCGTCGTGGAGAATTTTCCGTGCGTATCTCTTCTGACCTTTGCTTGATCTCATGTCGCAGTATGTTGCGTGCTGTTGTTTTTGCTTGGAGTTGTGTTGCCGGAGTCTTGCAGGCCCAGATTCTGGAGGGGGCTCCGAAACCAGTGATGCCAGCCTTTCGGGCAATTTACGATGAGTTGGAGGGAGTGTTTACCCTGCTGGATATGAGTCAGGAACAGCAGCATGCCATGATCATGCAGCTGAAGCAGCATCAGCTGGCTCTTAATCTGGCTATTCATGAACGATCTTTTACAGACCCCAGACTATGGAAGTTGATTCAGCGATGCATGAGCGCAGGAGTTATCGTTAATCCCTGGCCTCTGTTATCAATGGAGAATGGATACTGGCCCAACAGCACAAATGTGGAGAAGTACCGCAAGCTGGTGGAGCAGGTGGTCAAGATATGGGAGCATGACCACGGGTTACCGGTGACCACCCTGATTGTGGATATGGAAACATCCCATGCAACCTCCCGAAAGCTGAGTGATCTGTTAACCCAGGGGCACCCTCTGAAGGAAATCCGCCTGCTGCGAAGCCTCGTAAACAGCCAGCAATTTGAGAGTGCTGCCCAAAGCTTCCGGCAGCTTATTGATGAGTTGCATCAGCCCCGGGGAAATGGTCGGGGCTGGAAGGTGCAGCTTACAACCATGCCGTTGCTTCTGGATGGAACCCTTCGTTTGCAGGAGGCATTTCAGTGCGTGGTGGATGATCTGCCATGGGATGTCGTCTCCTTTCAGGTATACCGAACAGCATTTAATAATAGTGGCACCTTGAAGCATTTTGGGCGGCTAAGTAATGATGTTGTCTATCGGTTTGCCCGCCGGGCAAAGCGGCAGTTTGGTGACAGGGCAGCTGTTGACCTTGGAATCAATACATTGGGCGTTGCCCCGTTACCACTGACAGCATACTCTCCTCAGATGTTTGCTGAAGATCTTTCCGCGGCCTTAGCCGCCGGAATTCCTCCCACCCATATCAGCCTTTACGCTATTGAAGGTGTTTACGGGGCTTTCAGCGCCCAGTGGCAGCCTGAGTCATCGCATTACAGTCCCTGGTTCCAGCCTGTGACACCGGCGAAACCGGCATTTAACTTGCCCTCTTTATTAGTTGAGATCGGAGGTACGCTGCTTGATCTTGCTCTGATTGGTGCCGGACACGCTTTTGTTGAGCGGGATCTGGCTGACCATGCTGATGATTTGCGAAGTTCAGGTCTCCAGGCTCCGGTGAGGGAGGGGTCAATGCTCTGGATGGTACAGTCTGCACTGGAAGAAGCTTTTGGGTACGGTGTGTACCAACGGGCAGACGCGTTAAGGCGCGTCAGTGTTCTTAAAGGGGCAAAAACTCAGCTGTAAACGCTCCTCTTCCAACAAAAAATAACAGCAATGAACATCTCGTATTGCGAAAGTCAGAAGCAATCAGGATAATGGCCGCGAAAACAATGGGGGCCGGCAGGAGGCCCGGTGATAATGGAGATCACTTGATCTGGCCCCATGAGTGAAACATAAGTCTAAGTACTAGAGCAGGAAAACTGTCCGTGACCGATATCACCAGAAACACCCGTAATGAATGGGTTGAGCGCGAAGCTCTGGCCGAGGCAATGATTCCTCAGGTTGGCAAGCTGTACCGTGAAAATCATGTGGTCACTTCCGTTTATGGCCGTCCACTGATTAACCGTTCTGTTATCGACATTATCAAGGCCCACCGCTTTGTCCGTCAGATGGAAGGCACTGAACTGTCCGTTCAGGATACCTATCCGGTGCTGGAGCTGCTGGGTACCCTGAACCTGGGTGAAGCCCGTATCGATATTGGCAAGCTGGCCATGAAATTCCGTCGTCAGGGCAAAATTGCCGAGCTGAGTGATTTCCTGAAACAGGAAATGACTGACATTATCGATGGTCGCAATGGTGATAATGACGAAGGCCAGGATGTGGTTCTGTACGGTTTTGGCCGTATTGGTCGTCTGATGGCTCGCCTGCTGATTGAGCGTGCCGGTGGTGGTGAAGGTCTGAACCTGCGGGCCATTGTCGTACGTAACAGCGGTGCCGATAATGATCTGCAGAAGCGTGCCAGCCTGCTGCGCCGTGACTCTGTACACGGTTCTTTCAAGGGCACCATCACCATTGATGAAGAGAACAACTGCCTGATCGCCAACGGTGTGCGTATCCAGGTGATCTATGCGTCTTCCCCTGATTCCGTGGATTACACCGCTTACGGTATCAAGAACGCTATTGTTGTTGATAACACCGGTAAATGGCGTGATGAAGAAGGTTTGGGCTTGCACCTGAAGTCCGACGGTGTTTCCCGTGTGCTGCTGACCGCGCCGGGCAAGGGCGATATCAAGAACATTGTTTACGGTGTGAACAGCTCCGATATCAGCACCGATGATCGTATTCTTTCCGCAGCCTCCTGTACCACCAATGCCATTACTCCGGTGTTGAAGGCGGTGCTGGATAAGTATGGTATTGAAAACGGTCATGTGGAAACTGTTCACGCTTACACCAATGACCAGAACCTGATCGATAACTATCACAAGGGTAACCGCCGTGGACGCAGTGCCGCCCTGAACATGGTTCTGACCGAGACCGGCGCAGCCAAGGCTGTGTCCAAGGCTCTGCCTGAGCTGAAGGGTAAGCTGACCGGTAACGCTATTCGGGTTCCGACACCTAACGTGTCTATGGCGATCCTGAACCTGAACCTGAAGTCTGAAGCCGATGCTGAGAGCCTGAACGATTACCTGCGCTGGGCGTCCCTGTACTCCGATCTGCAGAAGCAGATCGATTACGTGAATTCCCAGGAAGTGGTTTCCAGCGATTTTGTTGGTTCCCGTTACACTGGTATTGTTGACGCGGAAGCCACCATCGTTGATGGCAAGCGTGCTGTTCTCTACGTTTGGTATGACAATGAGTTTGGTTACAGTTGTCAGGTAAGCCGTATCCTGCACCAGATGGCTGGTGTTGGCAGCCGGATTTACCCTCAGAATTAAATTCTTAGAAGAAAATAGAGGATAATCAGGTGTCCTGGTTATCCTTTGGAGTATCCGTAGCCTGGGTGAGGTTGTTTTCATTCTCATCCGGGTTTTCTTTTTGTATTCCTTTGCTATTTGCCTCTGCTTTATCGTCCACGGAGTTATAGGGCTGTGGGTGGGTTTTTCCCCACAGCCAGTTAAACCATGATGTCAGGTTGCTGATAGATGAGCTGCTTTCCTGCAGTGCGGCAGAGGAACTGTCATAGGAATACTCTGAAGCAATGGTACGCTCGCCGTTGTAGCGGGGGTAAAACCAGGCCGCGCCTCTGCTGGCGGCAGAAATCAGGCCGCTGTGAGGCTTGTCATGGCGGACGGTGCCTTTAATAAACAGCAGGTAATCAACCCAGTCGGATGCTTCTGAGGTAACATAGGCCAGCCCGTCCTGTACCTGCTTCATGCTGGGGAAGCTGTTCCAGTAAACGGCGGTGGTCGCAAGGCCGGCAATGGCCATACCGGTAAGACCCATCCAGTAGGGTTCATTGTCTTTGGTCAGGTTGCCTGGAGTCAGGAAGGCCGGCCGGGTTTTATAGAGCAGGTGCTGGTTAAGCAGGAAGGTGGCTCCGGTAATAAATGATGAGGCCCAGTCCTGGGTCAGGCAGACGGAAAGAATCAGGGGCATGATGTTGTTGGCCGTCATTGCTGAGGAATAGGGCCACTCCTGCCGTGGAATGCCAAAGCTGTTCATAAACGCCGCGCCAAGGGCAGCCATAATCAGCCCCCGCTTGTTCTGCTGGTGGTGCAGGCTGTAAATGCCGTCAATCAGTGCCTGGAAATATTCCTGGCGCTGATAGTTTCTGTAGGAGCTGGCAACCAGTCCGGCGGTATAACCGTTGAATGTCGTAAATTTGCTGAGAATACCTGCAGATGCCTGGGCCGCCAGTGCCAGAGTGACGGCATAACTGCTGCTGGCCAGGGCCATGGTCAGCTTGGGGCCGCCGGGATCGGTATAAAAACGGTGGAAGAGCTGGGCGGCAATAGGCACGACAAGAGCCAGGTTGGAGAAAGGGCGGGCTTTATGGTTCATGCCCAGAAGGTATTCGCTGATGGCAATAATATGGGGCATAACCAGACCTTCCTGGCCGGCATCTGTTTCATTGGAAGCGAATTCCTCAAGGGGTTTGAAAATATAGGTGTAATAGAAATAGAGAGCGGTGACCGCTTTTACCAGATACGCCGTGCTCTGGGGAGAGAGTTCTGTATTCTGCAGTTCCGCTGCCATATCCGCTGCTTCCGCCTGAGGGGAGCGGGACAGTTGTTCTATCAGATAGTTACGCAGCAGGCTCCGCTGGACCTGGGTCAGTTGTGTTGACAGAAAGTAGTGAAACGCCTCGTGCATATTGCGCTTTTCCATATCCAAGTATTCAGCCAGGGCTGGGCTGGGCTGGAAGTTTCTGCGCAGGCTCTGGTCCAGCTGAGGGTTATAGACCATTTGTGGGCCGTCCGGTGTCTGTACAACCTGAAAGCCCATGGTTTCCAGCGATTGCACCGGGGGAAGGTTTTCAGGCATGCCTTCCACTGTCTGTGGTTCGGCAGGTTCCTGTTCTGGCTCTTTTGTCTGTTGCTCCTGCGAAGATTCGCTGGCTTTAAATTCTGTTTCTGCCGTTGCCTGTGATTCTGCTGGTGACTCTGTAACGGGTTGGGTTGAATCAGGGGTTACAGTCGTTTCTTTTTTAACGTCACTGTTTGCAGTGGTGCTGTTTTCAATTCCGGTGCCGTCAATGTTGATGTTCTTTGTTTCAGGAAACTGATCTGGAGAAATATTAACGGGATGACTTACCCCGTAATCCGGTTCGGTGGTATCGGCCGGGAGTGGCATTGCGCACATGACAACCATGGCAATTGTCAGCCTGATGAACAGGGGAGGGTGTTTTGGCAGTCGTTTTTTCTGTTTCAAAGCTGTCTATCCGTTTGTGTCCTATGGATAATGCTCTAAACCCTTAATTCCATATGGAATAATGCCACCGTGGTCATTATAATCGCCGTCAGGAAATTTCAGGGAATGTATTAGTCCCGTATGTCGGGTGTATTTTTTATAGTGATAGTCAGCCTGAGACTGTCCCGTTTCCTGAATTCTGCCAGCATCCCACGGGAGGCCGATCACAGGTCAGGCGGAAAAAGTAGAACAAGAGTTCTGCCTTTGCCAGTGGTCGCCTTTTGTGAAATTCCTGCATGTACCAGGTTGGGCAATACGTATGATCAACATTAAACAGGGCCTGGATCTGCCGATCTCCGGATCACCGCAGCAAGGTCTCGGCAAAGCTCCGGATGTTCGTTCCGTAGCTATTGTCGGTCCTGACTATATTGGCATGAAGCCAACTATGGCGGTGTCGGTGGGGGATAAGGTCCGGGTAGGTGACCTGTTATTTACCGACAAGAAAACCGCCGGTGTTCGTTACACCGCACCGGCTGCCGGCACAGTTTCGGCCATTCACCGGGGTGAAAAGCGAGTACTTCAATCTGTTGTTATCGATGTGGAAGGTGATGATGCCGTAACCTTCGACGTTGAATTATCTGGCTCTCTTTCTTCTTTGAGCCGTGACAAGGTTGCTGATATCTTGCTGGAATCCGGGCTGTGGACCGCGCTGAGGACCCGTCCCTACAGCAAGGTTCCGGTGCCGGGCTCAACGCCGCGTTCTATTTTTGTAACCGCAATCGATACCAACCCTCTGGCGGTCAATCCTGAAGTGGTAATCGCTGAGTACAGCGAAGCCTTTGAGCAGGGGCTGGAAGTCCTGAGCAGGTTGACTGATGGCGCGGTTTATCTCTGTAAGGCGCCCGGTGCCAAGGTGCCTGCCGGTTCTGCCCAGGTTGAAGAGTTTGCCGGACCTCATCCCGCCGGTCTGGCGGGTACCCATATCCACTTCCTTGATCCGGTCGGTGCTGAGCGTACTGTCTGGACCATTGGCTATCAGGATGTCATCGCTGTGGGCAAACTGTTTACCACTGGTAAGCTGTGGACTGAACGAGTGGTTTCTGTGGCTGGCCCTCAGGTGCAGGAACCCCGTCTGGTGCGTACCCGTCTGGGTGCCAGCCTGGATGAGCTGCTGGCTGGTGGCCTGAAAGAGGGTGAGAACCGGGTTGTTTCCGGCTCTATACTGGGTGGCCGCACCGCTTCCGGCGCTTTTGCTTTCCTGGGCCGTTATCACACCCAGGTGACTGTGCTGGAAGAAGGTCGTGACCGTCCTCTGCTGCACTACTTCACTCCGGGGGTGAATCGTCATTCTGTGATGCCGATTTATTTTTCTTCCCTGATGAAGAAGATCTTCCCATTCACAACCACGACCAACGGCAGTGAACGTGCCATGGTGCCTGTGGGTTCCTATGAGAGGATCATGCCCCTGGATATTCTGCCCACCCAGCTGCTGCGCAGCCTGATTGTGGGCGATATCGAAGTGGCTGGTCAGCTGGGTGCCCTGGAGCTGGATGAGGAAGACCTGGCCCTGTGTACCTATGTCTGCCCGGGCAAGTATGAATATGGCCCGATTCTGCGGGATAACCTGACCAGAATTGAGCAAGAGGGATAATCCGCGTGCTGAGAAAACTTTTAGACAGCCTGGCCCCTCATTTCGAGAAGGGCGGCAAATACGAAAAATTCTATCCCCTCTATGAGGCGATAGATACAGGACTGTACAGTCCTCCCAACGTAACCCACACCAGCTCCCATGTACGTGATGGAATCGACCTGAAACGTATTATGATAACAGTCTGGGTTTGTACTTTCCCCGCCATACTTTTCGGTATGTGGAATGTCGGCTTTCAGGCCAACTCCGCGATTGCTGGTGGTCTGGCGGCTCCCACGGACTGGCGCAGCTGGTTTTTTATCGGCCACGACCCGGCGAACCTGCTTCATAACATGTTTTATGGCGCGGCATACTTCCTGCCGGTGTATGCGGTGACCTTTGCCGTGGGTGGTTTCTGGGAAGTCCTGTTTGCCACCATACGCAAGCATGAGATCAATGAAGGTTTCTTTGTCACCTCCATTCTCTTTGCCCTGATTGTTCCGCCCTCCATTCCTTTATGGCAGGTGGCCCTGGGTATCAGCTTCGGTGTTGTTGTCGGTAAGGAAGTGTTCGGTGGAACCGGCAAGAACTTCTTGAATCCGGCTCTGACCGGCCGTGCCTTCCTGTTCTTCGCCTACCCTGCCCAGATGTCCGGTGATGCTGTGTGGACTGCGGTTGACGGCTTCTCCGGCGCGACGGCCTTGAGCATTGCCGCGACGGGTGGTGTTGAGGCGCTGATGGCTAACGGTGTTACCTGGTTTGATGCCTTCTACGGCAATATTCAGGGCTCCATTGGTGAAACCTCAACCCTGGCCATTCTGCTGGGTGGTGCGGTGATGCTGGTTATGGGTATCGCCTCCTGGCGTATCGTGGCTGGTACCATTCTGGGTATGATTGCCATGATCCTGGTCTTTAACGCCGTAGGTTCCGACACCAACCCGCTGTTTGCGGTGCCCTGGTACTGGCACTTTGTTATGGGTGGCTTTGCCTTTGGTCTGATCTTTATGACGACTGACCCTGTGTCCGCCTCCATGACCCATACCGGTCGCTGGTTCTTCGGTATTCTGATCGGTGTAATGGCCGCCCTGATCCGGGTAATCAACCCTGCGTATCCGGAAGGCATGATGCTGGCCATTCTGTTCGGTAACCTGTTTGCGCCTCTGATTGACCATTTTGTTGTCCAGGCCAATATCAAGCGCCGGGAGGCCCGTCTCAATGGCTAATAACGATACGATTAAAAAGACGCTGATAGTGACCGTGGGCCTGTCCCTTGTCTGTTCAGTGCTGGTATCCGGGGCAGCGGTTTTCCTGAAGCCCCGCCAGGAAGAGAACAAGCTGCTGGATGTTCAGCAGAATATTCTGGCTATTTCCGGCCTGGTGGCAGATCCCAAAGCCCTGAGCCGGGATGAAATTGCCGATAAGTTCAAAGAGGTCACTCCGAAGCTGGTGGATATTCGCACTGGTAAGTTCGATACCTCCGGTATTGATCCTGTGACCTATGACCAGCGTGCCGCTGCCAAAGATCCGACTGAGTCTTCCGCGCTGCCCGCGGCCGAAGACACGGCCCTGATCAAGCGTCAGGCAAAACTGGCCAAAGTGTATGAAGTTCAGGAAAACGGCAAGCTGAAAACCCTGATCCTGCCGGTTCACGGTTATGGCCTCTGGTCCACCCTTTATGGCTATATGGCCCTGGACGCGGATCTGAAAACCGTAGTTGGCTTTGGTTTCTACGAGCACGCCGAGACCCCTGGTCTGGGTGGCGAAGTGGATAATCCCAAGTGGAAAGCCAGCTGGAAAGGCAAAGAAGTTTTTGATAATAGCGGTAAGGTTGATATTGCTGTGATCAAGGGTTCTGTAAATCCTGAGTCCCTGAAAGCCAAACACGAAATCGACGGCCTGTCCGGCGCGACCCTGACCAGCCGTGGCGTGAACAACCTTGTACAGTTCTGGCTGGGCAAGGATGGCTTCGGTCCCTTCCTCGCCAACCTGAAGAAGGGGGAGGCATAATCCATGAGTGTTATTAATACCAAAGAAGTCCTGATCTCACCGATCTTCAACAATAACCCTATTGCCCTGCAGATTCTGGGCATTTGTTCTGCCCTGGCGGTCACCACCGGAATGCAGACAGCTGTGGTTATGACGATAGCGGTGACCCTGGTAACAGCGTTTTCCAACCTGTTTGTCTCCATGATCCGTAACCATATTCCGGGCAGCATCCGGATTATTGTGCAGATGACCATTATTGCCTCCCTGGTAATTGTGGTGGATCAGGTGCTGAAAGCTTATGCCTTTAGCACCAGCAAGCAGTTGTCGGTATTCGTTGGTCTGATTATTACCAACTGTATCGTTATGGGCCGTGCGGAAGCCTATGCCATGAAGAACCCACCATTGCCGTCGTTTATTGACGGTATTGGTAACGGTCTGGGTTACGGTGTGATCCTGCTGGTGGTTGCGTTCTTCCGTGAACTGCTGGGGGCGGGTAAGCTGTTTGGTGTTGTGGTTCTGCCCACCGTGAACAGTGGTGGCTGGTACAACCCCAACGGCCTGATGCTGCTGGCCCCCAGTGCCTTCTTCCTGATTGGTCTGCTGATCTGGGCCCTGCGGGTCTGGAAATCTGATCAGGTTGAGACACCTGACTACAAAATGGCTGCCCACACTACGGTCAAGGAGGCTCACTGATGTTTGAGCACTATCTGAGCCTTTTTGTTAAGGCGGTATTCGTTGAGAACATGGCCCTGGCGTTCTTCTTGGGCATGTGTACCTTCCTGGCGGTGTCCAAAAAAATCCAGACCGCCTTTGGTCTGGGTGTCGCGGTTATCGTTGTCCAGGTGTTAACGGTTCCCCTGAACCAGCTGATCTTCAAGCACGTTCTGGTGGAAGGTGCGCTGGTGGAAGGTGTTGACCTGACTTTCCTGGGTTACATCACCTACATCGGTGTTATCGCTGCGGTGGTACAGATCCTGGAGATGTTCCTGGATAAATATGTCCCGGCCCTTTATAACGCCCTGGGTGTATTCCTGCCCCTGATTACCGTGAACTGTGCGATCCTCGGTGCGTCCCTGTTTATGGTGGAACGGGATTACAGCTTTGGCGAAAGTGTTGTTTATGGCGCGGGCGCGGGCGCGGGCTGGATGCTGGCCATTGTTGCCCTGGCGGGTATTCGTGAGAAGCTCAAGTATAGCGATGTGCCTCCGGGGCTGCGCGGGCTGGGCATTACCTTTATCACCGTTGGACTGATGTCACTTGGCTTTATGTCCTTCTCCGGTGTCCAGTTGTAAAGGAGCAGTATTATGGATAATTCTCAAATCATAATGCTGGGTGTGGCCATGTTTACGGTCATCGTCCTGGCACTGGTTATGGTGATTCTGGCGGCTCGCTCCAAGCTGGTGAGCACCGGTGATGTCACTATCGGCATTAACGATGACCCCGACAAGAGCGTAACTGTTCCTGCCGGTGGCAAGCTGCTGCAGACCCTGGCGGGTAATGGCGTATTTCTGCCTTCCGCCTGTGGTGGTGGCGGTACCTGCGCCCAGTGTAAGTGTAAGGTTCTGGATGGTGGTGGTTCTCCGCTGCCAACGGAAGAACCACACTTTACCCGTGGTGAACTGCGTGAAGGCTGGCGTCTGTCCTGCCAGGTGGCAGTGAAGCAGGATATGGAAGTCGAAGTTGAAGAAGAACTGTTCGGCGTGAAAAAGTGGGAATGTGAGGTTGTCTCCAACGATAACGTTGCCACCTTTATCAAGGAACTGGTTCTGAAACTGCCGGAAGGGGAAGACGTTAACTTCCGCGCAGGTGGTTATGTCCAACTGGAAACACCTGTTCACGAGGTGGACTACAAGGACTTCGATATTGATGAGGAGTATCGGGGTGACTGGGACAAGTTCAACCTGTGGCAGTACAAGTCCAAGGTAACCGAGCCGGTTATTCGCGCTTACTCCATGGCGAATTACCCGGAAGAGAAGGGCATCCTCAAATTCAATATCCGGATCGCTTCACCGCCTCCGGGCATGGATGTACCTCCGGGCCAGATGTCCTCTTTCGTATTCAGCCTGAAGCCCGGTGACAAGATCGGTGTTTATGGTCCCTTCGGTGAGTTCTTCGCCAAGGATACCGAGGCTGAAATGGTCTTTGTCGGTGGTGGTGCCGGTATGGCGCCGATGCGTTCCCATATCTTTGACCAGCTCAAGCGCCTGAACTCCAAGCGCAAGATGTCCTTCTGGTATGGTGCCCGCTCCCTGCGTGAGGCGTTCTATACCGAAGAGTATGACAGGCTGGCGGAAGACAACCCCAACTTTGAGTGGCATCTGGCGCTGTCCGATCCCCAGCCCGAAGATAACTGGAATGGCAAGACCGGCTTTATCCATAACGTGCTTCTGGAGAACTACCTGAAGGACCATCCGGCCCCTGAAGACTGTGAGTTCTACATGTGTGGACCGCCCATGATGAACGCCGCTGTTATCAAGATGCTGGAAGATCTGGGGGTTGAGCCCGAGAATATCCTGCTGGATGACTTCGGTGGCTAGGAGTCCGGCGCTTAACAGCTTGATGGTTAAATAAAGAGTTGGTGGCTGATAATCGTCAGATTGCCAGAAAATCGAAAAAGGGTCGGCTTTGCCGGCCCTTTTTTATGGCAGCTTCTCCCGTGGAATCGGGTCTCAGGCCCATAAACTGCTAAAAATAAGAGGTATATAAGCAAATCCGTAAATAATCAGGGAGGAGTATTATGGGATTTGGCATTCATCCGCAGCAGGCCCTGAAGGCATTTAACCGTAGCCTTGAGCAGAAAGAAGGCTTTGGTACCGCTTTAAAAGAAGCCTTTGTCGCGTTTTTTCGGGGTTACAGAATTCGCCTGACAATACCCGATGAAACCCTGGTTTCAGGCAGGAATTCATTCTCGGATTCTCTGAGTCTGCCTTCCGATGAACGCAAGGTCGCCAAAGCTGAAGTGGATAAAACTCTGGTTAATATCGAGAATCCGCTCTATTTCTCAGCCGTTTCGGATCTTTCAGAGAACCTGGAGGAGTCTTCTTCAGAAAGTCAGGTAGATTTCTCCGTGGGCGTTGCTGCAGAAGAGCTCAAATCAATCATCCCTTCCAGAAACGCTCCTGAGTTAGAGAAACTGAAACAAATACCAGTATTTGAAAAAGCCCTTGAGGACAAAATTACAGAATTCGGGTTTACAGGATGGCAGGTTAAACAGCTGGCTGACAGTCTGAAAGCTAACACTAAGTCGTTACCTTCGTTTTCGGACATCCTTACCCAGAAAGTGAATGAAAACATTTATGGTGCAGTAACAGAGAGATTGCTGGAGAGTCTTTATCTAAAGTCTGGTAACAGCTGCGCAGTGTTCAGTGGCCAAGTGAACGGTATTCTGTCTTCCAAAGAAAGTACTGCGGAAGCTATTCGAAATTTGAAGCTGCCTCCAGCCCTTGGGAGGCTTGAGGAGATAGACGGTGATGATCCAGGGGTTGAAGAAATACAGCGCAGGCTGAAATCCCTTTGTGAGTCTGATTTATCCCAGATTAATACAGAAGAATCTCTTCGGGCCGGATTGTTTAATAACCTGTTTGCCGCAGTGGAAGCACAGTTTGGTGATAACTGAAAATTTTACTGATATTGATGAAAAGGCCTGCGTGGCATCTTTCTCAAGGTCAACAGAGCATCATCAAGGAGGGTGATCATGGGTATTAAATTCGCAACGCAGGTTTATTCTCAACTGAGGAACGTTGAACATCAAAGCCTTGGAAAGTCACTCTGGGAGGCGTTTAAGGCAATCTGGTCTTCCAGGCAGGTCTCTTTGCTGCCCAATGACTCTATGCGCTTTATACCTCAGGCTGGTTTTGAGGATGGGGAAGTGATTGGTGTGACACCATGGTCAGAACGGCGGATTGCTTCAGCGAATGAGCAGACCACAAGGCATATAGCCAGTGAAAGGGATGAGGTTGGTTATCATCCTGATGCAGACAGACCCTACGGCAGAGGGCAGCTGTCTGGTATTACGGACAGGGATACAATGGTGGCCACAGTTGCGGATGCTTATCTTGAAGATATGTATCATTCCAGTGGAGAAGATTCTGGTTTGTTCCAGGATTTTGTCCGTCGCTCCCTGACAGATGATAACTATCTTCTTGAGGATATTGCCGGTACATCAACCGAGCTACTGGCTGAATACGGAGAAGTTGTTGATGCGAATTTTCTTGGTGAAGTGCGCAGCAGAATTCGTGTACTGGCCGGAGCTGCCGGGAAGACTTTGAATGACGGTGAGATTCAGAATTTATTTACGGCGTTGAGCTTGAAACTCGATCAGTAACTTTTGCAACTGACCTGTGGATTTCATGACACAGTCAGCCCACATCTATACAATAAACCCGCTAATTCTACCGTTATAGCGGGTTTTTCCTTTGAGTAGACGTACCCTTCCGGCCATTGTTGTTTTTATCGCACTGGCATTGTTTTTCCGGTTTTCCGACTTTTCATCTTCCCTTCATATTGCTGAATCCGGTGGACCGACTATGGGCACCACCTGGTCTGCCAAGTATGTGATTGACCAGCAGTCTGACACAGATGTTTCCAGGGCTATTACCGACGCCCTGGAATCTGTTAATCAGAGAATGTCCACCTATATCCCAGGTTCGGAGCTTATGCAGCTGAACAAGGCTCCTGTAGGCGAAGCTGTTCGGGTAAGTCCGGAACTTTTCAGGCTGGTGAAACAGTCTATTGCCATCTCAGATATGTCCGATGGGGCTTACGATGTGACCGCTGGCAGTCTGGTCAATCTCTGGGGGTTTGGCAGTGGTAAACCGGACACAGCATCTGGGCTGGCGGAAAGCGTGCCGGACAAGCATGTCCCGGACCAGTCGGAGCCTGCGTTCGTCGAATGGCTGAAGAAGGGGCGGGTAAATTCAGTACCAGATAAAGAAACAATCCTCCTGACATTGGCAAAAACAGGATATAAGACCCTGATTATTGATGATAAAAACCGTACAATAAAGAAGACGGAGCCAGTCTTTATTGACCTTTCATCCATTGCCAAAGGGCGGGCTGTTGATGTTGCGGCTAATACCCTGGAATCCCTTGGGATTGAAAGCTACATGCTTGAAGTTGGCGGGGAGATTCGCCTGAAAGGGGTGAAGCCTGACGGTGAATCCTGGAAGGTAGCCATCCGTGAGCCTGTTCTGGAAAACCGGATAAATTCTGTGGTTACTATGGATGACAGGGGCATTGCTACATCAGGGGATTACCTGAATTATTATGAAGTGGGTGGCCAGCATTTTTCCCATTTGATTGATGCCCGGACGGGTTACCCTGAGCGTCATCGCCTGGCTTCCGTAGCCGTAATTGATGATGACACTGGCCTGGCTGACGCTTACGCCACCATGTTTATGATTCTTGGTGAAAAGACCGGGCCTGAGATAGCGGAGACCCGGGGCATAGATGCATACTTTATCTATCATACGGATGATGGTTTTGCGTCCCGTACAACAGGCAACTTTGCATCCTATTTTGTCCAGCCCAAGTGAGAGGGAGATATGACAGTAATTCTGATGACCTTCGGGCTGCTTCTGCTGATTATCGCCGGCATGTCCGTAGGGGCGGTATTTGCTAACAAGCCGATCAAGGGTTCCTGTGGCGGTCTGGGCAATCTTGGCTTAAAAGAGAGTTGTCCGATCTGTGGCGGAGATGAAGTTAAGGCTCTGCCCGAAGAGGCTGACGCGCTGTTTTATGATGCGGCCGCTGGGGATAAGTCCGAAAGATAGTATTCTGCCGGACACAATCTGGCAAGCCGGGAACAACCAGAGGCTTGCTGATATCGAACAATAAACCGGTGATCCCGGTTTTCAGGGAGTTTACATGGGAGTGACAAATTACGATCTGATCATTCTGGGCAGTGGGCCGGCCGGTGAAGGCGCGGCCATGAACGCAGTCAAGCTTGGTCAGCGTGTGGCGGTTGTTGAAGAGAAGAAGGTTGTTGGTGGCAACTGTACCCACCTTGGAACAATTCCTTCCAAGGCACTCAGGCATGCGGTTCAGCAGATTTATACCTTTAACAACAATCCGATGTTCCGGGAAATTGGCGAGCCCCGCTGGTTCAGTTTCCCCAATGTACTGAAGAATGCCAATGGTGTGATCAGCGAACAGGTAAAATCCCGTACCCAGTATTATTCCCGCAACCGTATTGCCATGTATTTCGGTTCCGGCAGCTTTGTGGATGAGAACACCATTGAAGTGGTTGAACGCAATGGCAATGTTGAACGCATTGCCGGCAAGCGTATCCTGATTGCCACCGGTTCCCGTCCTTACCGACCGGCCGATGTGGACTTTAGTCATCCCCGTATTTACGACAGTGATACCATTCTTGAACTTAACCATACCCCGCGTCGTATTATTGTTTACGGAGCCGGTGTTATTGGTTGTGAATATGCCTCTATTTTTTCAAGCCTTGGCGTGCTTGTTGACCTGGTGGATACCCGGGATCGGTTGCTGTCGTTCCTTGATAAGGAAATCTCCGATGCCCTCAGTTATCACCTGCGCAATAACAATGTGATTATTCGCCATAACGAGGAATATCAACGGATTGAAGGCACGGATAATGGTGTTTCCCTGCACCTGAAGTCTGGCAAGGTTATTCGTGCCAATGCGTTGTTATGGGCCAATGGCAGAACCGGTAATACCGCATCACTGGGGCTGGAAAATATCGGTCTTGAAGCGGATAACAGAGGTCAGCTGAAGGTTGATGAAAACTATCAGACCAGCGTTGAGAATATCTTTGCCGCCGGGGATGTTATCGGCTGGCCAAGTCTGGCCAGCGCGTCCTACGACCAGGGTCGTTTTTCTGTAACCAACCTGCACGCTGACTCTCCGGTCTGCAAACTGAGCTCTGTACCCACAGGTATTTATACTATTCCGGAGATCAGCTCTCTCGGGCGTACGGAAGAAGAACTGACTGCCGCAGCCATTCCCTATGAAGTGGGTAAGGCCTTTTTCTCCCGTCTGGCTCGAGCCCAGATAACCGGTGAAACCGCTGGTATGCTGAAAATTCTGTTCCACCGGGATACTCTGGAGATTCTGGGTATTCACTGCTTTGGTGACCAGTCTTCGGAGATTGTCCATATCGGGCAGGCGATTATGGAGCAGCCGGAAGGTCGAAATATCCTTCAGTATTTTCTGGATACGACTTTTAACTACCCCACTATGGCGGAAGCTTACCGGGTTGCAGCCCTGGACGGTTATAACCGCATGGGTTAATCCAGTTAATTGATAGGGTTAAAAGGGCATCAACACATGTTGGTGCCTTATTTTTCTTTGTTGCTGCACTCTTACCGGCGGTTGCTCCTTGTCTGAGAAACCTGCATAGCTGCTTGGGTCATTTCGCTGTTTTGTGCTTGAGTTTGTACGGTTACTTGGGGGGGCTGCTTGAGGGTGAGTGGCCTTCTATCTGGCCTATCTGGCACTGGGTCCGGGATGTCTGGTTAGAGAGCGAATGCTGAAAAACGTTCATAATCGCATTCTGTCTTTCTCAAAGTAGCAGGTGGCGGACTAAAGACAGAGCTGAATGTTTTTGGGAATGTTCCGGACGTTGGTCATGGAACAGCCCTGAAAGTGGGTGTTGTCAAAGTTGCAGGCCAGGTTGGCTTCGTCGTAGATGCAGTGGGTGATAGTTGATGAGTGCTGAATACTTCCCTCCATATTCGCGCCAGTATAGTTATTTGACCTTTGTCGGGTACAGTGTATAGGGCACCTTACCAGGCTGGCGTGGCTGAAATTACAGTTCTTAATGGTCATATTGTAGAAAATACAGCCATCGAGAACAGTGTGGGAGAAATTGAGGCCCTCCAGGCTGCCGTACCCCTTTCTCAAACTGTCCGTTTCAACAAAAACAGATGTTCTATGGAAGTGACACCCTGCAAATGAGTTGATCTCACCACAGGACAGGTTTGGGTTTTGCAGAAGAAAACGCCGAATATCGTCAGGGCTTTTCAGCGCTTTGATCAGGTTTTTCAGGGGTTGTGAGGCAACCGGGTTATGTGGGGTGTCTTCTGCAAAAAATGCCTGGATTTTAAGGAGTGTTTGAGAGTCCATGGCTGCCAGCCATTGAGAATCATGGCAGTGGGATAAAAGATTATAAGAGGGTAAATAGCCAAGGCGTATAGCAGCCTGAAATTCTTCCAGAGTTAACGGTATAAAATCAAGCAAGCCAGTATGGGCAATATGTTTCAATGGTGAGTCCTGGGAGGCCGGTCCAGGTGTATGTAAAAAATCGATAGCTGCTTTTATGGACGGTTGAAGTTTATGGCGGCTGGACAACGGGTAGTGAATGAAGCAGGCTGATTTTATTTGCTGCCAGTTAAGCTGTGTCTGTGAAAGATCGCAGTTTTCCAGGATCACTCCACAGAGTGTGGGAAGGAGACAGCCACTCAGGTTACAGTCTTTGAGCTGCGAGCCTGCAATCTGTGCTTTGCTGAGGTCAGTCTTCCGGAAATCAATCCCTTCAAGTGTTCTGTGACTCAGAGGACTTATGTTTGTTTCAATAAAATGATCAGTAAAGGGGGTAATTGTTAGAACATGATCGCCCTGAATGAGTTCTATTCTCTCTCCATCCGGGGTGAAGTGGGCAGACAGAGCGCTTGATTGACCCCGTGAATAAGATTTGATGTCAGGTGTCTTATCTCCCTTCAGGCGAACAAGATGAATGTGCTGAGGCGTTTCGGCAATAAGCAGGCCACTGCTCTTGGAGTACTTCACTGTACAGGAATCGTACCTACTGCAGGTTTTGCCTTTGTATATATAAAGTGTTTTGCCAGTATGAAAAACCGAGGCTTCTGGGGTGCCTGTTGGATACAGGTGCCAGTTAAAAGAGTTGAGGTGGTCAGGCAGCAGGATAGCCTGATCCTGTTCAGCCCGGACAAGCTGATAGCGAAAATAATTATACTCTCTGGCACATAAATGATGGTCTTCGAGCTTGGCGAAGTTATAGGGATGAGCTTCTTTCAGAGAAAGTGGAACGCTATAGAGGCCTGCCAGGAGATGAGCGTTGTACTCTGCCCGGGCTTTTAGCAGGCGCTCTTTCATCTCTTCTTCGGTTTTTGCGGCCCAGAAATCATTTTCTGCCAGAACCCTGTTGAACTTTTCTGCCAGACTTCCTGGTGTCTGCTGGTAGAATTCTTCCCTGGTAAAGTCCACAACGTATTCCGGAAAAGGAAGGTAGAGACAGCCATTCGGAGATTTATGGAGATCCGTCAGGCGCAGATGGCTTCTGTCGAGAGCAATAGCCTGATGAAAATGTTGATCCAGATATCGGGCTGGGCTTAAAGGGCGCGTTTCTCCAGTGTCCATAGACGTATCAGCACTGATTTTGCTGTCATCGGTTACTTGAGTATGCAGTTTTACCACTGGCTCCCATGCTGCATTAAGGTAGACCTCGGCAATTGTGCCATGGGTATACATTGTCAGCCCCGTGATCAGGGAACCGGTGAGCTGCCATGATGATGGGAGGGATCGTTGTGTCAGGGTATAAAGCTTGTTGGCGGCTTTTAAGTATTTGATCCCCAGTTCTTCCGTTTGTACTTCCCAGAAACCAAGAAGGCTGAGTAACTGCATATAATGGGCTGCCTGTTGTACCTGTGCCTTGTGCAGTTGCTGGTACCGACTGGGAAGGTCACGGTAGTTTCTGCTCAATGAATTATCCTTGACGGGAAAGAGACCATTGACCGCTTTCTGAAGCGTATCAAAGGATGCGTCTCTCCAGCTCAGGCTTTCTTCATGGGATAAGCGGAACAACAGCATCTCAAGGGCTTCCGGCGGAAAATCAAGGAGACTGTTTTTTACGTATTCATCCGATTCAAAATAATTGGCCAGCACTTTTGCCGGCAGAAAATCTTTGGTGTCAATATGGGAATAGGCGGCATGGAGCATATCGTGTTCAAAGAAATCGTTACACAGCCCCCAGGCACCATCAAACAGTATCTCTGTTTCCAGAGTTTCATCAATAGTTTCATCAATAGCTTCCCTTTGTTCATCTCTATCTGTTTCCGGACATATCACTCCCAGTGGCGGTAAATTCAAACACCAGGTGCGATTGAAGTACCAGGGGGTGAGTGCATCTATGCAGGGTATACAGAAAGCTTTGAGATATGTCAGAGGGCTCAGAATCGTATTACTCGCGTTACGAAACCTCAGGTGATGGCTGTGCCAGACTGTGGCCAGTTCCTCTTCAAACTGATCGGACTTGCTGAGAAAAAGGGACCAGCAGATTCTATCCAGTGCAGCCAGGGTGGCTCCTTCCTTGTAATAGGATCGATGTCCTGCCCGGTTAGGAGCCTTGTCCCGGTTGTAGAACGAGATAAAGTGAGTGGCTTTGTAGGTCAGGGCAAGGGTTTCAAACCAGGGGAAGCCGCGGCTTTTCAGTTCTTCCAGGTTTGAGACCAGTTTTTGGTAGAGGCGTTTTTCTTCTTCTGAAACTCTATGGTCGGTCAGAACACGCCTGTTTATAAAACCCTGTATTCGCTGGTAGACCTTTGTCATACCCGGCATGGGGGCTTGTCGATGTTCTGGCTGTGTATGGATATCGTGCAGGAAGTGTTGCCATATCCTGTCCCCGTGGATTTTCATATCCTCGACGAACCACTCATTGTCCGGTGAGACCCAGTCGCAGAGGGTGCGTCCAGAAGGAGAGGTATCCATTGCCTCAACACTTGTAGCCACAGGGGTGGGAGAAACGGAGAGAGGTTTTCGGGCCTCCTCACTGGTATCCGAGCCGTGAGAATTTAATCGGGTAATTTTCCTTTGGTCGCTTTCTGACAGGGGAGCGGTTACCGGTAAATTACGTTTGCGGGGGAGTGACGGTGAAACATCTGCAACAACTTTGGGGTGGTCTTCTTGCTTATTAGACTGATCAATATAATGCTGGTGCGATGAACCGGTGTGGTTTCCAGATGCATGGAGCAACATTTTTATAAAGACATCCTTGTTTATAAATACAGATATAACCTCTTGGACTTGGGAAACAGAAAAAAGAGCACAGGCTGTTAGCAGATGTAACCGGCCTGTTAAGGGAGGAATAGGGAGGGTGGTCTATTCCTTGCCCATCCAGTCTGGTGCCGTGGCCCCGAGAATGGCCAGTGGTATCAGCGGCCACAAGGGAAGGGGCGGTTTCGCCTTTTTCCAGGGCCGCAGCTCTCAGAACAGAAGTGATATCGGGATATTGAAATTTCTTCGCCCAGTCTAAAGCTGTTTGGTTGCGATCATCTGTTGCATGCACGTTTGCACTTGCCTGAAGGAGGGCTTTTTCTCCCGTCTGGCTCGAGCCCAGATAACCGGTGAAACCGCTGGTATGCTGAAAATTCTGTTCCACCGGGATACTCTGGAGATTCTGAGTATTCACTGCTTTGGTGACCAGTCTTCGGAGATTGTCCATATCGGGCAGGCGATTATGGAGCAGCCGGAAGGTCGAAATATCCTTCAGTATTTTCTGGATACGACTTTTAACTACCCCACTATGGCGGAAGCTTACCGGGTTGCAGCCCTGGACGGTTATAACCGGATGGGGTGATTCAGCTCTACAGAGGCATTCACGGACGTGGGTGCTTTACTTATTTCCACTCCCTCGTGCCTTGGTGAGAGAAGGGGGGAGTCCCGAGAATTCAGGATACTCTGTAGGGGGCTGATCAACTACGAAAGCATGTTGCGATCGTTCTCCAGCACCGAATAACGTTGAAAAAGTTGCTGAGCTTGAAGACGAGCTATAGCCTCTGTGGAACTTTTCTGATGGCTCGGAATTGCCTGCTGCCGCTTTAGGAGGTTTCCAGGATATAAGGAGGGTCTCTTTGTATGGTGATTTTACTTCCACACCTATGGCTTGTGATGCGCCCGTATCTTGTGATTTCTGAAGGCGAATTGTGATCTGAAGTGTGTCCATTTTATGGGCGATTTCTGGAATTGTCATAAGAACCTGGGCGTTATCTGAATTTTCTTCAGGTAGAAGGTATTCAAATGATTCCATGGATAAATATTGTGCTTCTTCTTCCAGTTTGCTTAAAAAGAATGGCCAAATAATCATTAGGCTTTGGAAAATAGGAAGCTTCAGATCTGCTTCATGAACATAGGAATTTATCAGAGATGAAATAAATAGTTCTGATGGAATTCCTGATTCTGCTTCAGTAGTTCTGATAACCTGGTTATCAAAGAGGTCATCGTGGGTTGTAATTAGAGAGAGTGCCTTTTCTGCCGGATTAATGTGGAAGTACCCTGAACTCCAAGGGTAGATGTGATGATTTCCTGCTGAAGACGAAAATCTTTTCATTCTTATATCCAGGTAATCAGGAATTTCTCCAAAGGGTGTTTTATAGGCATAAACCTGGGATACGGCTGAGACCAGGATTAAGAAGACAATCCGGATATTTGAAGTAAAGTGATTTCCTGAAAGTTTCCTGAACAGTCGGGCCATATTCCGTCTCTCATTCTGAAAAAAATGGAGTATAGACGGACTGTCAATTTTGGAAATATCGAATTCCCCTGCCACTCTATAAGGCATGCTGACTCACCAGCAGGTTAAATAAGAGGGGGGAAGAGATATGTCAGCTCACCAGAAAATGACAACCCATACTGGTTTTATTCTGGCCGTGGCGGGGGCCGCTGTCGGCCTGGGCAATATCTGGCGTTTCCCGTATATGGCAGGAGAACACGGCGGCAGTGCTTTTCTGTTGTTCTATCTGCTGTTTGTCTTTTTGCTGGGGGTTCCGGCCATGGCCGCGGAAATACTGGTGGGCAGGGCAGGAAGAACTGTTCCTTCCGGGAGTTTAAAGAACCTGGCGGCAGTGAACCGGGTATCGGCATCCTGGGGGAAAGTTGCCTGGCTGGGTATGCTGGCGGCCCTGATGGTGATTTCCTTCTATTCTGTTGTTTCGGGGTGGGGCGGGTATTACCTGATCGCATCAATCCGAGGGGATCTTACTGGCCTGGATACTGAGAGTCTGGAAAATTTCTTTAATAACTTTCTGGCCGACCCTGTTTTGATGATTTTTTTTCATTCCCTCTTTGTTGTTATGACCCTTAGTGTTAATGGCCGTCCGGTCGCCAGAGGGTTGGAGCGGCTTAATATCCTGCTAATGCCGCTTCTTTATGGACTGTTAATTGTTCTGGTGATTTATGGGGCGGGATTAACCGGTTTTGGCCGGGCACTTTCTTATTTATTCAGCCCTTCATGGGAGCAGATTAATCCCCGGGTACTGGTGGAAGCCATGGGCCATGCCTTTTTCACCCTGGCGGTTGGTGCCTGTTGTCTAATGGCCTATGGAGCTTATATGCCTAAAGAGCAGTCCATTCTCAGGGCAGTTTCTGTTGTTGTAACTCTGGATTTGCTGGTCTCCCTGCTTATGGGGGTGGCTACATTCTCCGTGGTTTTCAGTGATGGGCTTGACCCCTCCAGCGGACCAGGACTGATTTTTATTACTCTTCCTAAAGCCTTGAATGATATGCCTTTTGGGTTTCTGATTCTTCCGGTCTTTTTTGTGCTGTTTATGATCGCCACCTGGACTTCGGCTATTAACCTTGCGGAGCCGTTGGTGGCAACAGCCGCCAGTAAGTTAGCCTTTGGGCGAGGACAGGCTTCGGTATTGGTTGGCAGTGTCATCTGGCTGCTTGGCCTGATACCGGCTCTTTCTTTTAACCTGTGGAAGGACGTTGGTTACGGTAACCGTTCCCTGTTTGATCTATGGACCGGGCTGGCAACCAATATACTTCTGCCACTGACCGCTTTGCTGGTTCTGGTGTTTGTTGGCTGGGTGATGACCAGGCAGCAGGTGATGACTGAGCTGGCGGTTAACCGGGAAATAGCCCAGCGTTACTGGCAGATTGTCTTCCGCTATATTTCACCGGGAATGCTGTTGCTGGTATTTGCCTTTGGCCTGACATCGTGATTATCGCCGGACCAGTGTTTCTTCTGCCAGATAACCCCACAGGCAATGGACGCCAGCAGTCTCTGTAGTACCTGGATACACCAGATAGCAGTTAGTCCCAAATCAAGGTAAATACCGGTAAGCCAGGTCAGGGGCAGGGTAATAATCCAGACCGTGGTAAAGCGAATGTGCATAACCTTGCGGTTACATCCGGTTCCCAATAGAGCCTGGGTCAGAACGAGAGATACACTCTCCAGAATAATTCCCAGTCCAACCAGACGCAGAGGAATAATGCCTTTCTGTATCAGGGCGTCATTGCTGCCAAGGAAAAGGGTCAACACCAGCTCCGGACATAACAGCAACGGAAGACTCAAAAGGGTCAATAGCCCGGTTGCGGTAAACGCCACTTCCCATCCCCAAAGCCAGGCTTTCTGGTTATCTTCTGCGCCTATCGCCTGGTTGACCAGCGTGGTCGCCGCCATACCCAGGCCAACACCCGGCAGTATCAACAGGAGAGAGATATTCACCAGTACATGGGTGATGGCCATGGCATCGTTGCCTATGCCGGCAACCAGCCAGAAGAAAGCGCTCATCCCCAGGGCAAACAGGGTCTGCTGGGCGGAATCAGGCCAGGCCTGTTGATAGAACAACAGCATCTTCTGCTGGTCAGGGCGCTTATTGGGTAGCTGTTTCCTGCGGGCATAACCGAAGATTGTCATGGTATTGATGATGGCCCCGAGGTACATGGCCAGCAGGGTTCCGGCTGCTGCTCCGGCAAGTCCCAGAGGAGGAATGCCAGCAAAGCCGAAGATCAGGCAGTAGCTGGACAGGGCATTAATCAGGTGTATCGACACAAGGATACGGAGAAACGTCCAGGGAGAATGGCAGCCGTTCCAGAACCCCCGATAGCTCAGCAGCAGCATAGCGGCGGGCAGACTGAGAATACGGATGCGAAAATAATTTTCTGCCAGCACTGTTACCGAGTTATCGGTACGGAATCCTTCAATAATACTGGGAGCCAGAAAATAGAGCAGGGCGGTGAGGGGGACACCCACAATCAGCGTGGCCCTGACCCCTGTACCAACAGGTTCCAGCAGGCGTTTTTTTTCACCACTGCCAAAATGCCGGGCAACCCTAGACTGGACAGCCACCGACAGGCCACTGATCAGGGCAAAGCAGACAAACAGGGCATAGTTCGCGGTACCAATTGCTGCCAGGGTATCGTTTCCCAGTCGCCCGACCATGGCGGTATCCACAAGGTTAATCAGGCTTTGGGACAGCATGCCTCCGGTAATGGGCAACCCCAGATAGAGAATGGTGCGCAGGCGCTCTAAGGGTGGGAACTGGGGCAAGACAACCTCAAACAAGAATACCGGTAGAAATCATAACAGAACTTATTGTAACACCGCTTGAACGGGAGCCGGCGCATGATGGGCGGGGAGTTACAAAAAATTTTACTGCAGAAGCAGGAGGGTTTATAGAGTCGGTTAGCTGGGGTTGTCGAAAGGGAAACCAGATTTATCTGGCTTCCCTTAACATTAAACAGGCTTATGAGGGATCATAGTCGAGGTTGGGCATCAGCCATTTTTCGGTTTCTTTCACGCTCCAGCCCTTGCGTTCGGCATAATTTTCAACCTGGTCCCGCTGTATTTTCCCTACAGCAAAGTATTTGGAATCAGGATGGGAGAAGTACCAGCCGCTGACAGCAGCGGTGGGCCACATGGCGTAATGTTCCGTCAGGCTAACACCAATTTCCTGCTCGGCATTCAGCAGTTGGAACAGGATGCCTTTCTCGGTATGGTCCGGGCAGGCAGGGTAACCAGGGGCAGGGCGAATACCTGTGTATCGCTCTTTGATCCGCTCCTGGTTGGAGAGGTGTTCATCGGCGCTGTAGCCCCAGAACTCCTTACGTACCTGCTCATGCATATATTCCGCAAGGGCTTCCGCCAGACGGTCAGCAAGCGCCTTCACCATAATACTCTGGTAGTCATCGTGGGCGGCTTCAAAGCTCTTGGCCAGTTCTTCTGCGCCGATACCGGCAGTGACCACAAAGCCACCCACATAGTCATCAATGCCTGAGACTTTCGGTGCGACAAAGTCAGACAGACAGTAGTTGGGCTGACCATTCACCTTTTTGGTCTGCTGGCGCAGGTGATGCAGGCTGGCGAGTTCAGAACCGTCTTCATTGAAGAGCTGAATATCATCCCGGTTGACCTGACTGGCGGGCCAGAAGCCGATCACAGCTTTTGCCTGAACCTCATTTTTCTCGATAAACCGCTGCAGCATAGTCTGTGCATCGTTGTAGAGTTTGGTGGCCTCAATGCCGACGACGTTGTCTTCCAGTATCTTTGGATACTTTCCGTGAAGGTCCCAGGAGATAAAGAAAGGTGTCCAGTCGATATAATCAATCAGATCTTTCAAACTGATCTGGTCAAAGACTTTTGTACCGGTAAAGGCCGGCTTTGGAGGCTGGTAACCTTCCCAGTCAACAGGAGTGATATGGTTATCCAGTTCAGCAAAAGGCATTCGCTGTGCATTGGGGCGACGCTTGCCATGGCGTTCCCGTACTTTCTCGTACTCTGCCTTCACTTCTGCCACAAACGGCGCTTTCAGTTCATTACTGATCAGACTGGTAGCGACGCTGACACTGCGTGAAGCATCGGCTACATAAACCACCTGGTCATTCTGGTACTGCTGCTCGATTTTGACTGCGGTGTGGGCTTTGGACGTTGTGGCTCCGCCAATCATCAGGGGAATATGGAAATCCTGACGCTGCATCTCCCGGGCCATGTGGACCATTTCATCGAGAGAGGGGGTAATCAGGCCGGAGAGGCCGATTATATCCACCTTTTCTTTAATGGCGGCCTGCAGAATCTTTTCTGCGGGCACCATAACCCCAAGGTCGATTACTTCGTAGTTGTTGCACTGCAGCACTACTCCCACAATATTCTTTCCGATATCGTGGACATCGCCTTTCACCGTGGCCATAAGGATCTTACCCTTGGCCTGGGCTTTGCCGCCCTTCGCAGCTTCAATAAACGGCACCAGATGGGCAACGGCCTGTTTCATCACCCGGGCGCTCTTGACCACCTGGGGCAGAAACATTTTGCCTTCCCCAAACAGGTCGCCAACCACGTTCATGCCGTCCATCAACGGGCCTTCAATCACTTCGATGGGGCGGGCGGCTTCTAAACGGGCTTCTTCAGCATCTTCAACTATATAGGTGGTAATACCTTTGACCAGAGCATGTTCGATACGCTTGGTCACGGGTTGTTCGCGCCAGGCCAGGTCTTCCTTGTTTTCCTGGCTGGAGCCGTCGCCGCGATATTTTTCAGCGATGGCCAGCAGATTGTCTGTCCCTTCCGGCGTGCGGTTAAGAATGACATCCTCAACGACATTACGCAGCTCTTCGGGAATATCTTCGTAAATGGCCAGCTGCCCAGCATTGACGATACCCATGCTCAGGCCGGATTTAATGGCGTGGTAGAGGAATACGGAGTGAATCGCTTCCCGCACCGGATTATTACCCCGGAAGGAGAAGGAGACATTACTCACTCCGCCGGAAATCATGGCATGGGGCAGGTTGGCCCGAATCCAGCAACAGGACTCGATAAAATCCACGGCGTAGTTGTTATGTTCTTCAATACCGGTGGCGACGGCAAAGATATTGGGGTCGAAAATAATATCTTCCGGCGGGAAGCCAATTTCGTTTACCAGGATATCGTAGGAACGTTTACAGATTTCGTTCTTGCGGGCTTCGGTATCGGCCTGGCCGGTCTCATCAAAGGCCATCACTACAACTGCGGCACCATAACGGCGACACAGTTTGGCATGGTGACGGAACTGCTCTTCACCTTCTTTAAGGGAGATGGAGTTCACAATGCCTTTACCTTGCAGACACTTCAGTCCCGCTTCGATCACGTCCCATTTGGAGGAGTCCACCATGATGGGCACACGGGCAATATCCGGCTCAGAGGCGATCAGGTTGATGAAGGTGACGATGGCCTGTTCGGCATCGAGCATGCCCTCATCCATATTGATATCAATAACCTGTGCGCCGTTTTCAACCTGGACTCTGGCTACGTCGATGGCGGTTTCGTAATCACCTTCCTTGATCAAACGTTTAAAGCGGGCGGAGCCTGTGACGTTACAGCGCTCGCCCACGTTTACGAACAGTGAGTCCGCAGTAATATTAAAGGGTTCCAGGCCACTCAGACGGCAGGCTACTTCCGGTTGTGACAACTTACGGGGCGGAAGACCTTCAACAGCTTTGGCAATGGCGCGAATATGATCGGGGGAAGTACCACAGCAGCCACCGATAATATTCACCAGGCCGGAGCGGGCAAACTCGCCGACGATCTCTGCCATCTCTTCAGGCGTTTCATCGTATTCACCGAACTCATTGGGCAGCCCCGCATTTGGATGGGCGCTGACAAAACTGGTGGAGATCCGGGACAGCTCTTCCACATAGGGCCGTAGCTCTTTAGCTCCCAGGGCACAGTTCAGGCCGATACTTATGGGCTCGGCATGGTTCAGGGAGTTCCAGAAGGCTTCGGTGGTCTGGCCGGAGAGTGTGCGTCCGGAGGCATCGGTGATCGTGCCGGAAATCATCACCGGCAGTTTTTCATTTCGCTCCTCAAAGACATCCTGTACGGCAAAAACCGCAGCCTTGGCATTCAGGGTATCGAAGATGGTTTCAATCAGGATAAAGTCAACGCCGCCGTCAATCAGGGCGTGGGTGGCTTCCTGATAATTCTCAACCAGCTTGTCAAAGGTAATGTTTCGGTAGCCGGGGTCATTTACATCCGGTGAGATAGATGCGGTACGGCTGGTGGGGCCAAGAACACCGGCAACATAACGGGGGCGGCCTGTGGCTTCGGCTACCTGCTGGGCTGCCTTAACCGCCAGACGGGCGGATTCCCGGTTAATTTCCGGCACCAGGTCTTCCATACCATAATCGGCCATGGAAACCCGGGTGGCGTTAAAGGTATTTGTCTCAACAATATCCGCGCCCGCTTCAAAGTAAGCTTTGTGAATACCGGTGATAATATCCGGTTGGGTCAGGGCCAGAAGGTCGTTGTTGCCTTTCAGGTCCGAAGGCCAGTCCGCGAAGCGTTCTCCCCGGTAATCCGCTTCTTCGAGTTTATGGGACTGAATCATGGTGCCCATAGCGCCATCAAGGATCAGGATGCGTTGCTCAAGACTGCGGGTGATTTCTTTAAGACGCTGCTCGCGATTCATGCGGGGGGAAGTCCTGGTAGTTTCTGCTTCATCATTATTCGACTGCCAGGCGTGAAAGGCCGGTTAAGTGGGGCAGTCTGTTTCTGTTGAGGCAGTGTACCAGATTGAGGTGTGCGAAAGAAAAGAGGAGGGCGGTAAAACCCTCGTCAGTTTGCAGGAATAAGTTGTACAGCGGTGCTTTTGTAAGACCTTGGTCTGCCCGGACTTTAAGCCGCTTCTGGCATAGGCTCGCTTTGAGTACGGCCAAAACGGGAAAGAAGCAGAGCCAGCAGTACCATCACCATGGTAATTCCCGCCAGTGGCAGAGTGCTGGTCAACTCCATACTGCCGGCCAGGTAGCTGACACCGCTGGCAATAATCATTTCCAGGAAGAAGATCATACCCGCGCCGGTACCGACATGCTTGTCCAGATGGGACAGGGCTTTTGCCTGACAGGCGGGCAAAAACAGACCCAGACCGGCTTCGTATACAAAAATACCTGCAGACAGACCCTGCAGGGAGGTTCCTTCCGTGAGTATGGCGGAACCAAAGGCAATTCCCGCGCCGGCCAGCATCAGCCCCCAGGCGAGGAGAATTGTCCGGTTGTGGCCAAGTTTGTCATTAATACGGCCTGCCATGGCGCTGGTACCGATATAAGCGGCCATAACCAGACCAATAATAATGCCGTAATGGGCGGGAGAAATGCCAAATGCCTCAATCAGGACAAAGGGCGCGCCAACAACAAAAACGAAGGCACCGGCAAAGGCCAGGGAAGCGGTGACCGCCGGAACCATATAGTGTTTGTCTTTAAACAGCACAGCGAAGCCCTGGAACGATTCGCTGAACTTTGCCTTGGGGTTGCCATTATCTGAAGAGGGCAGTAGAGAGACGGCGGCCATGGTAAACAGGGCAATCACCAACATCAGAATAAAACTGGCGCTCCAGCCCCAGGCTTCCTGCAATAATCCACCAATAGCCGGAGCCACCATGGGGGCAACCACCAGGCTGGCACCGATCATCCCCAGGATGCGGACATCATTTTTCCCTTTATAAAGATCACGGGCGATAGAGCGGGACAGTGCAGTACCAAAGCATCCGGCCACCGCCTGAACCAGACGTGCGGCAATAAAGACTTCAATATGGCTGGTCAGAAGAATAACCAGTGTCGCCAGCAGGTAAACCGTATAACCGCCCAGCAGGGTTTTGCGGGCACCGAACCGATCGGAGATGGGGCCAACAACCAGCATGGAGATGGCAAAGCCAAGCATAAAGATGCTGACTGTCCACTGGGTCATATCCGCTGTGGAAGAAAAAATCTGAGCGATAGCGGGGAGTGACGGGGTAAACAGGTCAATGGACAGTGGGCCGATCACTGCACACAAAACCAGCACCAGAAACACCGGGCGGGACTGTTTAACTGGGTCCAGACGATACAAAGATGTACTCCTGAGAACTGTTTCATGGGGAGGTGTGAAAAAAGGGGGCGAATAATAAAGAGAAGGCGTTGGGGCGAGAACCAGTGATTTTACGCATTGCCTTAGAGCTGTGAATGGTGCAAGGCGGTAATATTCAGAAGATATTCAGGGATAGGTGACTTGTCACCGGGTTTTCAGATGCTGATACCTGAGTATGATACTAAGACTTTTCCCAGAAAGGGTAAGGGCGTAGAATCCTTTCCGGAACCAACACAGGAATAGCACTTTTGAGTACTCAGCAACCCGCTATTGATTTTACGGAAGGTGCCCAGACATACCTTGGGGAGCTGCTGGCCAAGCAGAATGTTGAGGGTATTGGTGTGCGTATGTTTGTTTCCAGCCCGGGAACGCCCCATGCGGAAACCTGCCTTGCCTATTGTAAGCCCGGTGAAGAGAAAGAGGGCGATGTTTCCATGGAACTGGAAGGCTTTATCGCCTGGATCGAGGAGAGCAGCGTACCCTATCTTGAGGACGCCACCGTTGATTACGCCGCAGACAAAATGGGTGGCCAGCTCACCATCAAGGCTCCCAACGCGAAAATGCCCAAGGTGAGCGATGACAGCCCCATCGACCAGAAGATCAGTTACTACCTGCAGACCGAAATCAATCCGGGTCTGGCGTCCCACGGTGGTACGGTAAACCTGGTGGAGATGGATGACGAAGGTTATGCCATTCTTCAGTTTGGCGGCGGCTGCCAGGGCTGTGCCAGCGTAGACCTGACCCTGAAAGATGGTGTGGAACGAACGCTGATGACCAGGATTCCTGAGCTGAAAGGTGTTCGGGATGTCACTGATCACACAAATCGTGAAAACGCCTATTACAAGTAAATGTTTTTCTGAGAAAGCCGGGTATACCCCGGCTTTTTTGTACCTGTATGAAATGAATTGGCGTTTCCGGGGCTGAAAATGTCATCAGGGTGAGTGATTTATACTGGAAACTCAGTATTCTTCCCTGACAATTAATAAAAATTCCAAGTGTTATGAATCTTATAAAGTCTATATTTATCAGCGTATATATTTCGCTGCTGACTGGTGCTGTTTTCTGGTCTCTTTTCCTGATTTATAAAGGGCAAGTTTTCAGCGGGGGCAGCCTGTTGTTGTCCTCTGTCCCTGGACTGTTATTTTTTATCGGATTGTTTCTATCCCCACGGGCCAGAACTTCAGCTTTCATGCCCGGTGTTGCTTTTCCTGCTGGAGCTGGTTTTCTTCTCTCGCTGTTCTCAAGCACTCCTCAAACCATCATTGCCAGCGGAGTTATGTTTTCAATGACCCTGGCTTATATCTTTTGGTATTCCCGTTTGGGAAGAGGGCGTTCCGGTGTACTGGAGAAAGGCGAGAAACTGCCAGATCTTCATTTTGAGAAAGAAGATGGTAAGGCCGTCAGCCTCAGTGATTATAAGGGGAAGAAAGCCCTGATAATGTTTTACCGGGGCAATTGGTGCCCCTTATGTATGGCTCAGATTCGTGAGATTGCTGAGGGCTACCGGGAACTTGAGAGCAGGGGAGTAAAGGTACTGATGATCTCTCCCCAGTCCCACAAGCAGACTAGGGAACTTGCCCGGTCTTTTGATGCTCCCCTTGAATTTCTGGTTGATAGCGGAAGCACTTCTGCAAAAGCCCTGGGGATTCTCCACAGGAGTGGATTGCCCGCAGGGTTGCAGGCTACTGGCTACGACTCTGATACTGTCTATCCAACGGTGGTGCTGGTGGATGAGCAGGGAGTAGTGATGGCATCTGACCAGACAGATAACTATCGGGTAAGGCCTGAACCGGACACCTTTTTGAAATGGATTGATGCTGCCAACTAATAAGTACGGTAGTAAGGCTTCAATTTCATATAATTTTATACAATCATATATAGATATGATTTAAATCTTCCAATCACTCTCTGAAACAAATTAATAAATGTAAATATGGGAAACACAAAGAAGACCTGTCAGAACCAGGACAGGTCTTTTTCTGAAGATTACTGATCAGGATCGCTATAGCTGACAGAAAAAATAAAATAAGAAATCGTCTGGCCTTCTAGAGTAAAGTCGAACTCTGTCTTACGCTCTTTTCCCATCAATGCTTTGGCCAGGGGAGCATCAATACTGATCCAACCTTTAGCCAGATCGATTTCATCGGGACCGACAAGGCGCAGATGTTTTTCAATGCCATCATCATCTTCCAAAGTGACCCAGGCGCCGAAATAGACTTTATCGGGATTATCCGGTGTATCAGAAATGACTTTCAGCTGATCCAGGCGCTTACGAAGGTAACGAACCCTGCGATCTATCTCCCGCAGTTGTTTTTTTCCGTAAATATATTCCGCATTTTCTGAACGGTCACCAAGGGCCGCCGCTTCCGATACCGCCTGAGTTACTGCAGGCCTTTTAACTTTCCAGAGCTCATCATGTTCTTCTTCAAGTTTTCTGTATCCCTCTGGAGTGATATAAAACGAAGAGGGTGGCATGGGTGGACGATATCGTGACATGGGAGGATAAATAACTTTGTTGCCAAGCATTAATCGTAATAGTAACCAAAAAAGAAATCATGTAGGCTACGCCGCCTTTCTATTGTTATGGTTCAGATTGGTCACACGTGAAGCGTTATAAGCAAAGTATCCTGTCAGACTACTTTGTTACGCGGGATAGTTCAGGTCCGCGTCATCATATTGTCGAGGCCAATTACGATATCGAAGAGCAGGGCAATCGCACCCTGTGCACTTTAGTTATTCATCGGGAGTGGGAATTTGAAATTCTTTCAAACGCTCATCTGGTCCAGGCCTGTCATATCTGCAAAGCGATTCTTGATCAGCGTATCAGTAATATGCCTGGCCTGCGTAAGCACCGCATGGAAGGTGGAGAACCTCGCCAGTTTGAACTCCCCATCTGCCAGCTTGGCCTTGATCTTAAGTAAGATTTTTCAGAAAACTTTTTTCTTCTGTAGGAAAGAACCAGCCGCACAGGGTGTCAGCTGGTTCTAAGGCTTTATCTTTCCCGTCCAGGTAAAACATTCCGCAGCTTTTCAGCCATATCACGAATACTGGTTTCTGTGGTGGCCCAGTCGATACAGGCGTCGGTAATGGAAACGCCGTATTTCAGCTGGCTCAGATCCGCAGGAATTTTCTGGTTGCCCCAGCCCAGATGGCTTTCTACCATCAGGCCGATAATAGAAGTGTTGCCTTCCACTATCTGGTTGGACACATTTTCCATCACCAGCGGTTGCAGTTCTGGATCCTTATTGGAATTGGCATGGCTGCAATCGATCATCAGATTAGTAGTCAGTCCGGCATCGGTCAGCTCTTTCTCGCACAAAGCAACGCTGACAGAGTCATAGTTTGGCTTGCCATTGCCTCCCCGCAGCACGACATGACCATAGGGATTGCCCTGGGTATGGGTTACGGCAACCTGACCCTGGTGGTTAATGCCCAGGAAGCGGTGGGGGCTGGATACAGATTCAAGGGCATTAATCGCTACAGTCAGGCCACCATCGGTACCATTCTTGAAACCGACGGGGGAAGAGAGGCCACTGGCCATTTCCCGGTGGGTCTGGGATTCTGTCGTCCGGGCACCGATAGCAGACCAGGTGATAAGATCCTGGAGATACTGGGGGCTGATGGGGTCAAGGGCTTCCGTGGCGGTAGGCAGGCCGATATCCACGATATCCAGAAGCAACTGCCGAGCGGTGTGCAGGCCTTTTTCCAGATGAAACGAATCGTTCATATCCGGGTCGTTGATAAGACCTTTCCAACCCGTTGTCGTTCGGGGCTTTTCAAAGTAAACCCGCATAACCAGATAGAGAGTGTCTGATACTTCATCAGCCAGGACTTTCAGCTTTTCCGCATACTCATGGGCGGCCTTGATATCGTGGATGGAGCAGGGTCCAACAACGACGAATAAGCGTTTGTCTTTGCCCTCAAGAATATCGCGAATAACTTCACGGCTGGTTTCAATGCGCTCTCGGGCTTCTTTCGTCAGGGGAATGGTGGTTTTCAATTCCTGGGGCGTTACCAGAACCGTTTGAGACGCAATGTTAAGGTCTTCTACCGGATGACTGCTCATCACTCAAAACTGCCTCTTATCATATTTCATTTGTTGTTGGGCACACTCTAAATCAAAACCTGTCAGGGTCATAATTATTTACCGTTTTTGGATGTTCAGAACGATTTCTCACAGGTTTACAGATTCCTTCCGCTCCCGTTAGTATTTGCCTAAACAGAAAATCAATAGAAACGGAATGCGGTTCCTGGATTCCAGAAAATCTGCATCAGGCCAGCGCGTAACGCAGGCCCATCACCAGCAGAATCAGGGCCAGGATTCTTTGCAGGAGGATTTCCGGAAGTTTCTGGCCCACTTTCGCGCCAACATGTATGGCTGGCAGTGAACCAATCAGCAGACAGCCCAGAAGCAGGAAGTCCACGTTGCCCAGAAACAGGTGCCCGACACCGGCAACAAACGTTAGCGGTACCGCATGGGCCAGGTCTGTACCAACAACACGGACCGAAGTCAGGGCAGGATAGAGAATCATCAGAATGGCAGTGCCAAACGCGCCGGCGCCAACGGAGGAGAGCGTGACCAGCGCCCCGAGAAAGAAACCCATAACAACGGTGACCGGCATGGATTTTTCCTGCATCCAGTGCACGACACCATCGCCCTCGCCGGAGGCCAGAATTTTTCCACGGAACAGCAACACGATTGCTGTCAGAATCAGCATAAAGCCAAGGCTGCTGGTAAGGATGCGGGTATAGGCATCACTGTCGTGAAAATAATTATTCAGCAGCCAGATTGTTACCAGGGAGGCGGGTATACTGCCAAGCGCCAGCAGGCCAACCAGGGACCAGCGGATGGTATGCTGGCGATGATGGGCTATAACACCTCCGGTTTTAGTGATGGAGGCATACATGAGGTCGGTACCGATCGCCGTGGCTGGGGGGAAACCGAACATCAGCAAAAGAGGTGTCATCAGTGACCCTCCACCGATTCCGGTCAGCCCGACAGCGAAGCCCACTCCGGCTCCGGCGATAATATATAGCAGGACATCCATATTTGAATTATTGTCTACAGTTATAAATGTTTGGCCACTTGGGAAGAATCACGATTAAAACCTCCGCGTTTCAGGCTGCTGGCAAATGTATCGGTCACTATCTATTCTTCAAAGTAATATTTGCTTATATTTTTATACTATTACCGAATATGGGTTAAGTGGAGGCAATAAATGAAGCTGCAACAGCTGCGATATATATGGGAAGTAGCCCACCATGACCTTAATGTATCGGCCACGGCGCAGAGTCTTTACACGTCCCAGCCCGGGATCAGTAAACAGATCCGGCTGCTGGAAGATGAACTGGGGGTGGAAGTTTTTGCCCGCAGCGGCAAACACCTCACCCGCATAACCCCCGCAGGGGAGAAGATTATTGAGACCGCAGGGGAAATCCTGCGCAAGGTGGATTCCATCAAGCAGGTGGCCCAGGAGTTCAGTAATGAAAAGAAGGGCACTCTGGCCATCGCCACCACCCATACCCAGGCTCGTTATGCGCTGCCCGGGGTGATCCAGGAATTTATCAACAAGTACCCGGATGTATCCCTGAATATGCACCAGGGGACCCCCAGCCAGATTGCCGAGATGGCAGCAGACGGAACTGTGGACTTTGCCATTGCCACAGAAGCTCTGGAGATGTTCAGCGACCTGATTATGATGCCCTGCTACAGCTGGAACCGCTGTATCCTTGTCCCCCGAAACCATCCCCTGACCCAGATTCCAAGGCTCAGTCTTCAGGATATTGGTCAGTATCCCATAGTGACTTATGTCTTCGGCTTTACCGGTCGTTCACGACTGGATGATGCCTTTATCAAGGAAGGTATCGCCCCCAAGGTGGTATTTACCGCAGCCGACGCCGACGTGATCAAAACCTATGTAAGACTGGGCCTGGGCATAGGCATAGTAGCTCGAATGTCCTACGACCCAGAACTGGATCAGGATCTGGTTCCCCTGGAAGCAGGACATCTGTTTGATCCCAGCGTGACCCATATCGGTTTCCGCAAGGGCACATTCCTGCGGGGCTACATGTATGAATTTATTGAGAAATTTGCTCCCCACCTGAACAAAGACCTTATTGATCAGGCTGTAGCTCACCATAGTAAGGCGGATATTGAGGAATTGTTTGAGAATATCAAACTGCCAGAACTCTGAAGCCCAGTAGTTTAAGGCTCCAGGCTGGAGCCAGACAGGGCGACGTGAACAGTCGCCCGATATCTGAAGAAATATTTTCTGAAATGTCTTTTTTAAAAGCGTCTCAGGCTTCCAACACTTCCTTAACCAGTTTGAAATAAATAGTGAACACTTGGGGTTCCTGACCTTCACGTTCGACCACAAAGAAGGGCGCTTTTTCAACGCCCAGCAGGGTGGACAGCTGCATACCTTCGCTGGTCGGGTCATCTTCCCTGGCTTCAATAATGTGATCTATGCGGTTGATATGGCCGGATGTTTCCAGCTTTTCCATAACCTGGCCACATTTCTGGCAGAGACTGCCGTTCGCCAGAATTTTTTTCACCATTGTTATCTTCATCGTATCTGTGCACGTCCAGCGACTGTTATTTTTGATGAACAGATTCTACCAACGGGCGTTTATGAAGGCATAGTAACTTCCTGCCATATAAATATAACGTGGTAAATTTTCCTGCTCTTGCAGGTTTACACCGTAAGCCTGCGGGGATAGAGTTGCCTCAAAATATACGTACAACACGACAATAAAACTATTTAATAAAACTTTTTAAGTGGGGATCGCAGTGGAAATCGCATGTCTCGACCTGGAAGGGGTTCTGATTCCGGAAATCTGGATACGTTTTGCCGAGCAGACGGGCCTTGAAGAACTCAAGGCCACCACCCGGGATATACCCGATTATGATGAGCTGATGACGATGCGCTTGTCTGTGCTTGATCGTCATGGTCTGGGTATTCAGGAAATCCAGGCGGTGATCGCTGAAATGGCTCCAATTCCCGGTGCCCGTGGTTTTGTGGACTGGCTGCGGGAAAATTTCCAGGTGGTTATTCTTTCCGACACTTTCTACGAGTTTGCCCAGCCCCTGATGCGTCAGTTGGGCTTCCCGACTTTGTTGTGCCATCGTTTGGAAATTAACGACAAAGGGCGAGTGACCAACTATAAAATCCGCCAGCCTGACCCCAAGCGTACTTCTGTAAAGGCTTTTCATAGTCTGAAGTACCGGGTTATTGCGGCAGGTGACTCTTACAATGACACGACCATGTTGTCTGAAGCAGAAGCGGGCATTCTGTTTAAGGCACCGGATAATGTGATTGCTGAGTTTCCTCAGTTCCCGGCTGTTCACTCTTATGAAGAGCTGAAGTTGGAATTCTGTAAGGCAAGTGTTCGGGATATTAATCCCTAGTGCTGGAAAGCCCTGGTTACCGAAGCATCGGTATAACCTATGCGAGTCTCCCCGGCATAGCCGGGGTTACCCGTATTAATAAAGATGTCCTTCCCGCAATTTACGCAGGCGCTCTAAGGTCTGCCCGTCAATATGGTCATGTTCAAACCTGTCGTTACGGTGCTTACCCATTTGCCAGGGAAGGTTCTGGTAGTAACCCCGGGCACCGGTTTCCGGTGAGGGGAATTTAATCACCTGGAACCAGGGGGAGTAATCAAAATCCCCCGGTGTACAGAACAGGGGGTTGCGCTGATAAAGCCGTTTGCCATTGTCCTTATCCGATAAAACCAGTGGGCGTACGGGGAAATTCACAAAACTGAAGGCTTCGGCAATCAGGGTGGCGCAGGTTGTTTTTGGAGCAGGTGCTGGTTCCCGAAAAAGCACGGAGCGCCAGCGTCGAAGTAACAATCCCATGGGCATCAGCAGGCGGCAGAGATCGATAATCTGCCTGACATCATACTCCTGCCCAAGCCTGGAGGCGGCAAAATTCAGTACCTGATCCCGATCCTTGGGGGCCAGTCCTTCCGGGCGGCAGATACGCAGGTGTTCACCTTTATACACCGCCAAGGGGCGAACCACCGTGCCTATGCCCAGTTCGCTTTCAAGAATCAGTTGAGGGTTTCTCTTTTTGCAGCTTTTACGGTCAAAGTTTTTCAGAATGGCCCCCTGCAGCCGGTCACTTTCAATATCTTCCAGCCTGCCAATATAAAGTGCCGCATGGGTCCAGCGGCTCATGGTTAAACGCTGAATAATACTGGCCACCCGGGAACGACCCTCCACAAGTACAACATCACCGGGCTTGAGTTCGTGGCGCAATTCATCAAAGTCGGTAATGGGGCCGGGTAGGGGAGGTTCATAAATCAGCCAGGCGCTGGCTTTTTCAAGAAGCCCTTGGCGGAACTGCTTAAAGCGGGTGATCAGGTTGGTCAGGATTCGTCCTTGAATCTTGTCTGCCCTTGCCATTCTCTTTTGCCTCACATTTCCGTGTTTAATAATGTCGGTTGGTTTTTGATTAACTTATAGTGAGTTGCAGGCGATGAAACGGGACGGCTAAGCCCATATACTTGTCCATCAGCCTGCAGTGACAAACTGACAGGGGGCTGTTGCGATTGTATGACAGAGTGGAGAAGGAAACATGACCGACGGGCAAGATCGTGCGGGTGGACTGCTGGGGCAGATTACTGGAGCCAGTGACGGAAAAAAATTACCACCGGTGCATAGCTGGAACCCTCCGTTCTGCGGCGATATTGATATGGTGATCAAACGGGATGGCTCCTGGCATTACCAGGGCAGCCCCATAGGTCGGGAGCGTATGGTGCGGCTGTTTTCCACGGTACTGCGCAAAGATGATGACGACTATTTTCTGGTTACCCCGGTAGAAAAGGTGGGCATTACCGTTGAGGATGTGCCTTTTATTGCTATTTCAGTGGAGGTGCTGGAGCAGAGTGGCAGGCCGGCTCTGAAATTTGTCACCAATGTGGGGGATGCCGTTATCGTCGATAATGAATATCCCCTGTGGGTTGAATTCGCGCCAGAAACGGGAGAGCCGGAACCCTACATCCGGGTGCGGGATCGTCTGGAAGCCCGGGTGCACCGGAATGTCTTCTATGAGCTGGTGAGTATGGCTTATGTGCGCAGCGTAGACGGAAAAGAATGGTACGGTGTAGAGAGTTGTGGGGAATTTTTTAAGATCTCTCCCCATATTGCAGAAGACGAATACGATCTGTGAGCAAACGCCTGGTTGTCCGGGCTGCATTTTTTCAAATCATAAAAAACACCCCGCAGACCGAGTGGTCTGCGGGGTGTTTTGTTTCAACGCTGAAACATTTTACATATTGGGATAGTTCGGGCCACCGGCACCTTCCGGAGTGACCCAGGTAATATTCTGGGCCGGATCCTTAATATCACAGGTCTTACAATGAACGCAGTTCTGGCTGTTGATCTGGAAGCGCTTTTTGCCATCGGCTTCTTCAACGACTTCATAAACGCCGGCCGGGCAGTAACGCTGGGCGGGTTCATCGAACTTGGGCAGATTGTCACGGATAGGCAGGTCAGGGTCGGTCAGCAGCAGATGGCAGGGCTGGTCTTCTTCGTGGTTGGTGTTGGACAGAAAGACTGAGCTCAGTTTGTCGAAGCTGATTTTTCCGTCAGGCTTGGGGTAATCGATCTTCGGGCATTCGGAAGCCAGCTTCATCTGGGCATAATCCGCAGCCGGGTCACGCAGGGTAAAGGGCAGTTTACCGTTGAAGATGTTCAGGTCGAACCAGGCGATTGCGCCGCCAACAAAGGCACCAAACTTATGCAGCAGGGGGCCGAAGTTACGCTGCTCGTGAAGTTCCTGGTACAGCCAGGAGTTTTCAAAGACAGTGGTGAATGAGGTCAGTTCCTGGCCGCCTTCATCACCAGCCTTGATGGCTTCAAATACAGATTCAGCAGCAATCATGCCGGATTTCATGGCTGTATGAGAACCCTTGATCTTGGCATTGTTCATGGTCCCAGCATCACAACCGATCAGCAGGCCGCCAGGCATGGTCATCTTGGGCAGGGACTGCAGACCGCCTTTGTTCAGCGCCCTGGCACCGTAAGATACACGTTTGCCGCCTTCCAGATACTGCTTATACAGAGGATTCTGCTTCAGGCGCTGGAATTCATCAAACGGGTTAACATGGGGATTGGAGTAGTTCAGGTCAGTGATCAGGCCAACAACAACCTGGTTGTTTTCCAAGTGATACAGGAAGCTGCCACCAGTGGAGCCGCTTTCTGTCAGAGGCCAGCCTGCTGTGTGCAGAACCAGTCCCTGCTTATGCTTTTCTGCGGGGATATCCCAAAGCTCTTTAATGCCGATGCCGTAGTGTGCAGGATCTTTGCCTTCGTCCAGCTGATAAGTATTGATCAGCTGTTTGCCGAGATGACCACGGCAGCCTTCCGCGAACATGGTGTACTTGGCGCGCAGTTCCATACCGGGCATGTAGCTGTCTTTTTTGGAGCCGTCTTCGGCAATACCCATATCGCCGGTGATGATGCCCTTAACCACACCATTTTCAAGCAGCGGTTCCTGGGCCGCAAAACCTGGGAAGATTTCTACACCAAGAGATTCAGCTTGCTCCGCCAGCCAGCGGCACAAATTACCAAGGCTGATAATATAGTTGCCTTCATTGTGCATGGTCTTATGGGTCATGAAATGGGGGAACTTCCTGCCACTCTCTGCGCCAGTCAGATAATGGATTTCATCAGCGGTGACAGGAGTGTTCAGGGGGGCACCTTTCTCTTTCCAGTCGGGGAAGAGTTCATTCAGGGCGCGGGGTTCGAATACTGCACCGGAAAGGATATGGGCACCAACTTCGGAACCTTTCTCTACCAGACAGACAGTCAGCTCCTGTTCCGCTTCCTGGGCCTGCTGCATCAGGCGACAGGCGGCGGACAGGCCAGCAGGACCACCACCAACTATTACTACATCAAATTCCATGGATTCGCGTTCCATGACTGACCTCCTGCTTTGACAATTCGGCAATCGAGCACGTAATCAGCTATTAAAATTAAACGCTCGTTTTAATTATTTTGTGAGCATTATACGGAGGGTACCGCAGATAGCCAACGGCATATACCTACATAAATTCCATATCTTTCGGGTGCTTAGCAGTAAAAGCTGTTAAGGGGGAACTGTGGACAATTGAAAGGCTATAGAGGTCATTGGAAGCCATATAAGTTAAACATACGTTTGAATACGTATTTGCCTGCTGATAGACTCGGTCTCGCAATGGGGGTGAGAGACTTACGATTCATGAAAGCTCTACTCACAGACTGCTTCAGCCCAACAACGAAAAGGAAGGCTGCAAAAGTATGAAGGTTCTTGTAGCTGTCAAGCGAGTCATCGACTACAACGTCAAGGTTCGCGTGAAATCTGACAACACTGATGTTGATCTGACCAACGTCAAAATGGCTATCAACCCATTCTGCGAAATCGCTGTGGAAGAAGCGGTTCGCCTGAAAGAGAAGGGTGTGGCTTCCGAAATCGTCGTCGTTTCCATGGGGCCCAAGGCCTGCCAGGAACAGATCCGTACCGCCCTGGCTCTGGGTGCTGACCGCGGTATTCAGGTAGATACTGACGAAAAACTGGATTCCCTGGCTGTTGCCAAACTGCTCAAAGCTGTTTACGAAGAAGAAAAGCCTGGACTGGTTATTCTCGGTAAGCAGGCTATCGATAGTGATAACAACCAGACCGGCCAGATGCTGGCGGCCCTCGCCGGCCTGCCTCAGGGTACTTTTGCGTCCGAAGTTGCTGTTGAAGACGGTAAAGTGAACGTAACCCGTGAAGTTGACGGCGGCCTGCAGACTGTTGCCCTGAACCTGCCGGCGGTTGTCACCACCGATCTGCGCCTGAACGAGCCCCGTTACGCCAAGCTGCCCGATATCATGAAGGCCAAGCGTAAGCCTCTGGCCGTGAAGAGCCCCGCGGATTACGGCGTTGATACCGCTTCCAGCATCACCCTGCTGAAGGTTGAAGCACCTGCTGAACGCTCCGCCGGTATCAAGGTTGGCAGCGTCGACGAGCTGGTAGAGAAACTGAAGAACGAGGCGAAGGTAATCTAATGAGCATTCTGGTAATCGCTGAACATAACAATGCCAGCCTGAATGCTGCAACGCTGGCTACTGTGACCGCTGCCAAGGCTGTTGGTGGTGACATCACTGTATTGGTTGCCGGCAGTGGCTGTGGCGCTGTTGCCGAGCAGGCTGCTCAGGTTAAAGGCGTAAGCAAGGTTCTGGTTGCTGACAACGCCTCTTTCGAAAATCAGCTGGCTGAAAACGTCAGCCTGCTGATCGCTGAAGTTGGCAAGGGTTACAGCCACATCCTGGCTTCCGCTACTACCGATGGCAAAAACATTATGCCCCGTGTAGCGGCCCTGCTGGACGTTGACCAGATCTCCGACATTATTGCTGTTGAGAGCGCTGATACTTTCAAGCGTCCTATCTATGCCGGTAACGCTATTGCCACTGTTCAGTCTTCCGCTTCCGTGAAGGTGATCACTGTTCGTGGTACTGCCTTTGACAAGGCAGCTGAAACCGGTGGTTCCGCTTCTGTAGAACAGCTGGCAGCCACTCAGGACGCTGGCACTTCTGCATTTGTTGGTGCTGAATTGGCTAAGTCTGACCGTCCCGAGCTGGCGGCTGCCGAGATTGTTATCTCCGGTGGTCGTGGCATGGGTAACGGTGAGAACTTCGAAATCCTGTACAAACTGGCTGACAAGCTGGGTGCCGCCGTTGGTGCATCCCGTGCGGCCGTTGACGCAGGTTTCGTACCCAACGACATGCAGGTTGGTCAGACCGGTAAGATCGTTGCTCCGTCCCTGTATGTAGCGGTGGGTATCTCCGGTGCTATCCAGCACCTGGCCGGTATGAAAGAGTCCAAAATCATTGTTGCTATCAACAAGGATGAAGAGGCTCCGATCTTCCAGGTTGCCGACTACGGCCTCGTAGCAGACCTGTTTGAAGCTGTACCGGAGCTGACTGATAAGGTTTAATTCTTGTTTTCAGTTGCATGATACAGTCGCACAAGGCCCTGTGCGCGAAAACCGTTCCGGTGAAAACCGGGACGGTTTTTTAATATTTCCTGAATTGTTGTCTGCATGCTGTGTCCTCAATGGCCGGCTGGATAATGATCAAGATGAACGTAATACATTTCCCTTGCATTGCCCTTTTTTTTAGCTAGTTTTGGGTTGCTCTACCGAGCTGAAAGCCAAAGCCACCTCGGCCAGAGTTGATTATTCAATTAGTCATTACTGGTATCCTGTCATGTGTAGAGTGAACCCTGTTATTTCTCCCAGAAAGATGGATTTCAGATTTGACAAGCTTGAAAAGTATTGGAACAGAGATGACCCTTTCCTGAGCTGTTTAGGGAACGGCCTGTCTGCTTCGTTTGTTCCGGCTGAAAGAATTCTCATCCAGGCTGCTGATAATTATCTGGATGCTTATCATCGCCAAAAAATTAAAAACTTTACCGCCCAGGAAAAGATCCACTCTTACCAGCACAGAAAGTACAATGAAGCCCTGTTGAAGCAGGGAAAGTCTCTGGGTATTGATGTGGTTTGCAGACATAACGAGAAAGTCATTTCCATCCTGGAGCGCTTCTTCTCTGATAAATCCCAACTGGCAATCGCCTGCGCAATTGAGCACTTCACAGCTTTAATGGCGGATTTCATATTAAGGAACCATGAGGTCTGGCTTGATAATATGCCAGGAAATATAAGAGGGCTATGGACATGGCACGCAATCGAAGAAATAGAACATAAGGCTGTTTGCTTTGATTGCTATCATAAGATTGGGGGAGGGTATATACGTCGTATATCAGTCATGCCAATTATAACGGGTGTGTTTTTATACCTTCTGTTATTCAATACCGGCTATCTTCTTTGGAAAGACAAGGTGTTATTTAATAAGAAAACAATAAAGTCTTTTTTTAACTATTTCTTAGGGAGAAAGGGAATGTTGACAGAAACGTTTATTGAATATTTTAAGTATTATTCATGGACGTTTCATCCATGGAACAAGAACAATTTCTCTTTAGTTTGCTTCCATTACAAAAGAAGTGTCGCTTATTTTGTAATAAAAGGCTCCCCCCCACAGCAGCAGGCAGATTGAGATGCCCTGGATCATGAATTGCCGCTGTGAACTTAATTCAGATAGCAATCCTTCCTATCAAACAAGCACGAAGGAGTCTGCTTTATGGCAGAAACCATGCATCACTGCTGCCGGTCTCTTCCATGGCCACTTCGCAGCTTGAACGTATTGGGACGCGTTATGCAGGGCAGTGGGTTCAGACCTGTCAATCTTGAACTTGATACGCTTTTGCATCAGGCGCAATCCCATACAGGGCTTACTGACTTTGGTGATCAGAAGTTCCTTGAAGCCCTTGATAGTTTACTTGCAGCCCTGGAAAGCGAAGCTGGCCTGACATTGTCAGGCAGAATAGCAGCTCGAACTGATATCCTGAAACTACTGGTGAACCGGCTGAGGCTGCAGGAGACTTTTAAACGCCATCCCGAGATCACAGATCAGCACATTCTTAATCCAATATTCATTGTTGGCGCGCCACGCACGGGGACATCCGTACTTCATGGACTTATGGCTCAGGATGCTGCCAACAGAGTTCCTGTAAGCTGGGAGGTCCAATATCCACTGCCGCCGCCGAAGAAGAAAAATTCCCATGGTGATCGCCGTATAGAAAAGTGTGAAAAGCAACTCAAGAAAATTGATCGCCTGGCACCCGAGATAAAAACAATTCACCCTATGGGCGCGGAGTTGCCCCAGGAATGTATTTTTTTCACAGCAATGGATTTTGCTTCCCCCTTCTTCGCAATGCGTTTTTATGTCCCCAGCTATCAGCAATGGCTGTTGACAGCTGATATGACCTGGGTCTATGAGAACCATCGGCGCTTTTTGCAGTTGCTGCAATGGCAAACCCGCTGCGCACGCTGGGTGCTGAAAAGCCCTGGGCATTTGTGGTTTCTGCCTGCCTTGATGAAAGTTTATCCGGACGCAAGGATCATTCAAACCCACAGGGATCCGCTCAGAGTCATGGCGTCGTTAACCAGCCTGACCACATCCCTGCATCGTCTTGTCAGTGACCATGTGGACAGTCATCAGCTCGCCCATCGCCTCAGTGAAAATCTCGAAGAAGGATTAGACCGTTCAATTCTGGCAAGGGAGAGTAAGTTGATAGTGCCTCCCAATGTTTTTGACCTCCACTACTCTGAATTTATTCAGGATAAGGTAGCTATGGTCAGGAAAATCTATGGGTGTTTTGGCGAACAATTGAGTAACCAGGCTGAACAGGCTATGGGGGCATTTCTTGCTGATAACCCAGCAGATAAGCATGGTATACATCAATATACGTTTGCGGATACTGGTCTCGATTTTTACAGTGAACGACAACGTTATGCCCGTTATCAGAATTACTTTGATATATGTTCAGAAGAGATCTGATTCCCATTGAATACGCCCCTGCCAGCCTACATGTCCAGGAAATGATGCAAGAGCAGTGCTGCAACTCCGGTTCGCATAAAGGCAAAGGGGCCGGTTTCCAGAAAACGCATGATATTCCATACTAATTGAGTTCGTCCTGGAGCATACTGAATTTCGCCATCTTTACTCAGACCTACCCACTGTACTCCCTTATACCAGCCCCGAAGTATTATGATGAGCCACCATAATCCACCAATGGTCGTGTAACAGAAAATATACATTTTTGTCTCCGGGAGGAGCATGCATGTGTAAATTGTAAGGCTAATGAACGTCGCCCATTCTGCAAGCCGAAAGGGAAGCGAGTCTGTCAGGCTGCGCGTGGAGAGTTCCGTTCCATCCAACTCCCGTGAGCGTCGCTGTGTGCCGAGAGCGAGCAACAATGGCAGGGTTAGCTCGAAAACGATTAAAGCTGCCCCGTAGTTTGAGAGTCCTGGAGTGAGCCACCAAAGCACGGGCACGAAGAACAATAACCAAATACTTAACCCCTCGATGGCCACTTGCACCAGAAAACCCGGAAGCTTCCATGCATTGCGGATAAAATCGCTGGAATCCATTTTTCGCATGCCGTTGAGCTGGATACTGACTTCCATAAAAATGAGGTAGGTTCCCATAAACAGAACAAGCGACACTGTTTCTGTACTACCACGCACCAGATAGTCGGCGGCAATGTAAGCAAATGCGCGCAGAATGTGAAAAGTTTTCTCCCAGGGCTGGGAGTAGTCCACAACACGTACAACATAAGCATCTCCCAGCCAGCGTGTGAATACACCGCTGCTGCGAATGCGGAGTGTGACGACTGCAAGAACCCCGTAGTAAGCCGTTAGAATCAGAACAAGCAGACAGAATACGTACAGACCAGACGCCATGGGAAGTTCTCATTATAACCAGGCTCGGCTCGGCAAGCCGTCGAGTGTCAGAGTGTAGCCCATGGTTTTCAGGGAGTGTCTTCTTTATTGGAAGATAAACCGAAACCCGTGTTCAAATTACGGGTTTCGGCTGGTCATTAAGGGAGAGATCAATGGGTAGTGGAGACCGCTGTCTGCCTCTGTTGCTGATGATTGCGGGCAATGTAGGTATACATCACCGGAATCACAAACAGGGTAAAAAGGGTACCAATGGTCATGCCTGTGGTAATTACCACGCCAATATTCAACCGGCTGATAGCCCCCGCGCCGCTGGCGAACAACAGGGGCATAACCCCGAGAACCGTCGCACCGGTGGTCATCAGTATGGGCCGCAGACGCAGTGAGGAGGCTTCAATCACAGCCTCTTTCATGGACGCCCCCTGTTCCTGCAGTTTGTTGGCAAACTCCACAATCAGAATACCGTGCTTGGTAATCAGGCCGATCAGGGTGACCAGACCAATCTGAGTATAAATATTCATGGAGATATTCAGGCCAAAGCCAAACTGAAGCATCGTTCCCAATACCAGTGGGATCAGTGCGCCACAAATAGACATGGGCACGGTCAGCATCACCACCAGCGGGTCACGGAAACTTTCAAACTGGGCGGACAGCACCAGGAAAATCACCAGCAGGGAGATAGCAAAGGTCAACACCAGAGCCTGGCCTTCCTGCATAAACTGGCGGGAGGTACCTTCGTAATCTGTACCAAATCCTTCCGGTGCCAGCTCTTTGGTTTTGGCATTCAGGAACTCAAGGGCTTCCCCAAGGCTTACACCAGGCAGCAGCATGCCCTGGATTTTGGTGGAGTTCAGCTGTTGGAACTGGGCCATCTGGTTGGGGCGGGTATCACTCTCCAGTCTGATAATAGCGGACAGGGGTATCAGGTCACCGGAAGCGGCCCGAACATAATACCGGCCAAGCCACTTTCTACTGATACGGAATTCCCGGTTGGCCTGGGGAATCACTTTATAGCTGCGGCCTTCGATATTCAGTCGGTTCAGTTCACCATTACCCAGCATGGTGGTCAGGGTGTCACTGATATCCTTCATGGATATACCGAGACGAGCGGCCTTGTTGCGGTCGATCAACAGTTCTGTTTCCGGCTTGTTAAACAGCAGTTCGCTCTCCACAAACATAAACATACCTGATGCCCGGGCGCTCTGGACCAGTTCATCGGCGACCCTGGCCAGGGTACGGTAATCGCTGGTGGTATTCAGAATAAACTGCACCGGCAGGCCACCACCGGAACCCGGCAGAGAGGGTTTAATAAATGAGAAGGTCTTGATACCGGTAATCTGGCTCAGGTAGTTTTGCTGCAGGTCTTTCTGTATTTCAGATACAGAGCGTTCCCGCTGGCTCCAGGGCTTCACCACCATACCGGTAAATGAGCTGTTGGGTCCGCCTTCACCATTGATCATAAAGACCTTATGACTTTCCGGGAATGTCTGTATGGCCTCCACAATTTCCGGCGTATATTTGTTCATATAGTCGATGCTGGCGTATTGGGGGGACTTGGACACGATAAATACCAGTCCGTTGTCTTCCGTTGGTGCCAGCTCTCCCTTAGTCATCATAAACATGGGGGGAATGGTGGCCATAACCAGCAGGGCAAACACCAGGGTTACAACCCGGTAGTCCATGGCGTTACTGAGGCGACGACGGTAACGATCTTTCAAACTGTCGAACTTTTTATCCAACCATTTGGCAAAGCCTTTCTGTTCACCGGGCTGCAGCAGCCTGGAGCACATCATCGGGGAGAGGGTCAGGGCGATAATACCCGAAACGATCACAGCCCCTGCCAGGGTAAAGGCGAATTCCCGGAACAACGCCCCTGTTAACCCTTCCATAAAACCGATGGGAGCATACACCGCAGCCAGAGTAATAGTCATGGCAATCACCGGCAGGGCAATTTCCCGGGCACCGGCCAGGGCCGCATCAAAGGGTGTTTTCCCTTCTTCTATATGGCGGTGAATGTTTTCCACCACCACAATAGCGTCGTCTACCACCAGTCCGATAGCCAGTACCATGGCCAGCAGGGTCAACAGGTTAATGGAGTAACCCATGGCTTGCATAAAGAACAGCACCCCGACCATGGACAGGGGAATGGCGATAACCGGAATAAGTACCACCCGGAAGGAACCCAAGAACAGGAAGACTACCAGAACAACAATCAGTGTGGCTTCCAGCAGGGTCTGCACCACTTCATCAATAGATTCCTGGATAAACACTGTGGCGTCAAAAACAATCTGGCCGGTCATGCTGGGGGGCAATTGCTCGACAATACCGGGCATGGCTGCCCGCACCCGCTTGATCACATCCAGGGGGTTGGCGGAAGGCGTGGAAGATACGCCAATATAGGTGGAAGGTTTGCCGTTAAAAGATACAAAGGTATCAAAGCTGGAAGAGGACAGCTCTACATCGGCCACATCCTCAAGGCGTATAACCGTGTCACCCTCTGTTTTCACCGGAATCTGGCGAAAATCCTCCGCCGTACTCAGGCCGGTATCGGCATTGATGCTGGTGGCTACCAGCTCACCCCGGGTCTGGCCGGCTGCGGACTGGACGTTATTGCTCAGCAAGGCCTGGTTGATATCAGTAGTGGTAATAGAAAAGGCCGCCATGCGCACAGGGTCAAGCCAGATACGCATAGCAAAGGATTTGGCACCCAGAATATCAGCGGAACCAACCCCCTCGATAGTAGCCAGCTGGGGCTGGACAACACGTGTCAGGTAGTCGGTCACTTGTTCGCCGGTCATCACCGGGCTGAGGAAACCAATATACACCAGCGAGGAACCCTGGTTATTCCCTTTGGTAATCACCGGGTCACGGGTGTCTTTGGGAAGCTGGCTGCGGACTTCATTGACCTTGGCCATAATCTCCGTCAGGGCCTTGTCTGCGCTGTAGCCCAGCCGCAGGGTGGCGGTAACCGTGGATGCGCTCTGGTTGCTGGAAGACTTCAGATAATCAATCCCTTCCGCGCTGGCGATAGCCTGTTGGATGGGGGTGGTGATAAAACCCTGGATTAACTCGGCGTTGGCGCCGGGGTAAGAGGTTTTTACGGTAATCGTGGCATCCTCCATTACGGGGAATTCCCGTATGGGAAGCTTGTTCAGGGCCTGCAGGCCTACAAGCACGATCAGCAGGCTAACCACCGTGGCCAGTACCGGACGGCGTATAAACAGATCAGTAAAACCCATTATATGTTACTCCCCGGCACCGGCAGACGTAGAATCTTTGATTGTGACCCGGGCACCCTGGCGGAGTTTCATCTGTCCTGCGGTGATAATCTTGTCGCCAGGGTTCAGGCCATCCAGTATTTCAATAAATTTTCCGTGGACCTCTCCGGTACTTACCGCCTTGCGTTCAACGGTCAGGGCATTCGGGCTGTCACCGGTGACCCGGTAAACGGAATCGCCATAGAGGGAATAAGTGATAGCTGTGCGGGGCAGGGTGATGACGTTAACCGGATTCCGGGCAATAACCCGCATATCTGCAAACATACCGGGTACCAGTTTGTGGTCGGGGTTTTCGATCAGGGCCCGCACCTGGATATTTCTGGTTTTACTGTCGATCCTGGCGTTAATGGCATCGATCAGGGCGGTGAACTTCTCATCAGGGTAGGCCTGAACAGTAAATTCAACGGTCTGGCCTATATACAGTGACGGGTAATCCTGTTCCGGCAGGAAGAAATCAATATAAAGGAGGTCGATATTCTGCAGGGTGGTAATCACAGCGCCTTCTTTTAAATAGCTGCCCGGGTCAGCCTTGCGAATACCGACAATGCCATTAAACGGCGCAGTAATATTTTTCTTCAGCAGGGTCGCACGGGTTTGTTCAACGGCGGCTGTGGCATCTTCGTAATTGGCGGCGGACTGGTCAAACTGAGTCTGGGAGACCGCCTTGCGGGCGATCAGGGATTTATTCCGCTCCCAGGTCAGCCGGGCCAGTTTCTGGCGGGCCAGCTGGCTTTTCAGGTTAGCCTGTTCAATATCTGCGTTAAGGCGGGCAAGGGTTTCTTCTTTTTTAATCTGTTGCCCTGACTGAAACCGGATATCTTTGATAACACCGGGAACTTCGGTTTTAATCTCAACTCCCTGATATGCGCGCAGGGAACCAATAGCGGGAATAAACGGTTTCCAGCTGGCCACGACTGCTGTTGTGGTTTCAACGACTATGGGAGGGGGCGTGAAGTTTGCCATGCCCTCGGTCATCATTTTTTTCTCGAATATCTTGTATCCGAACAGGCTGCCGAAAACGAGCACCACAAAAGCCAACATTAACAGCATACGTTTTAACATTAAAATTATTCCTTGCCGGTATTCTTTTTAAAGGCAGTTAAAGGGATGATTATACCCAGATAACTTTCGTGAAAATACTTGTATATTTGCGCTGTTTTTGAGCAAAAAACGGGCTTTGCAAGCCTCGTGACGGCCAGGGGAAATACATTGGTGGTGAGTTGATTTATGGCTCGCGCTTTTATTGAACGGTTACGGATACTTTGATTAACTTCTGTTTTTTGTTTTGATTACAACTCTCCCAGAAACACAGATAATAAATTCATGAGCACAGTAGTATCCGAGTTGGCCCTGTATCCGGTGAAATCCTGTCGCCAACAGGTGGTTGAGCATTGGTCAGTGGACGACTTTGGTTTTGCCGGTGACCGGCGGTGGATGATTGTTGACCAGGAGACCGGACGGTTTATCAGCCAGAGAACCCATCCCCAGCTGGTCAATATGGTGTGTCACATGCATTCGGATGGCATAACCCTTACGGCTCCAGATTGGCCGGAGTTGCAGGTTATCTTTCCTGGGAATACCGAAAGGGAAGTGACTGTCTGGAAGGACACCTGCAAGTCTCAGGATATGGGGGATGAAGCGGGTCAATGGGTCAGTCAGCTGGTGGGAAATCCATGTCGCCTGGTGTATATGCCCGATAACAGCTTCCGTCAGATTAATACTGACTATGCCGAGGTTGGCAGACGTACCAGCTTTACCGATGGTTTTCCTTTTTTGCTGATTTCTGAAGCATCTTTAGAGGATTTGAATAGCAGGCTGGCGGAGCCGGTACCCATGAAACGTTTTCGCCCCAATATTGTTGTGTCCGGCTGTGGGCCTTATGCGGAAGAAGGCTGGAAACGTATCCGCATAGGGGCGCTGGAATTTTCCCTGGTAAAACCCTGTACCCGCTGTGTCATGACTACGGTGAATACTCATACCGCTGAAAAAGGTCGGGAACCTCTGGCAACACTGTCCCGCTACCGGAAAACTGAGAGTGGTATTATTTTCGGAATGAACATGATTCACCATGGGCACGGTAAGATAAAGCGGGGCATGACTGTGGAAGTTCTCGGATAATCGCAGCAACAGCAGAAATAGTTTCTGTAGCTGTTCGCATGTGGAATATCCCTATGTTGATAGTTGATCTCTCCCATGTATAAGTACTGTAAACGATGTAGAAGGATTGATCACTGTGTCTGAATTTCAGCAATTGCAGCCTGCCGCGCTATGGAAACACTTTCAGGATATATGCACTATTCCCCATCCTTCCGGCCATGAAGACGCTTTAAGAAAGCATGTTCTGGCTTTTGCCACCGAACAGGGACTGGAAGCAGAAACCGATGACGTTGGCAATGTTATGATTCGCAAGCCCGCAACTCCCGGTATGGAAAACCGTGAAGGGATTGTTCTCCAGGGCCACCTGGATATGGTGCCCCAGAAAAATGAAGAGACTGACCACGACTTCACTAAAGACCCTATTCAGCCCTGGATTGATGGTGAATGGCTGAAGGCGAAGGGTACCACCCTTGGCGCGGACAATGGCATTGGTGTTGCCGCGTCCCTGGCGATTCTGGAAAGCAAAGACCTGGCCCACGGCCCTGTGGAAGCCCTGTTCACTATTGATGAAGAACGTAGCATGGTGGGCGCAGAAAGTTTGAAGGAAGGTTGGCTGCAGGGCAATATCCTGCTGAACCTGGATACGGAAGACGAAGGTGAACTGTATGTTGGCTGCGCCGGTGGCGTGGATGTGCTGGCGGAAGCCAGTTGTGATATGGAAACGGCACCAACAGGACTGAGCTGGTATCGTCTGGCCGTAAAAGGTCTGAAGGGCGGACACTCCGGTTGTGATATTCATCTGCAGCGTGGCAATGCCAACCGAATTCTGGTGCAGCTGCTTAAGTCCCTGCAGTCTGTGGGCGTACGTGTTGCGGAAATCCAGGGTGGCAGTCTGTCCAATGCCATTCCCCGTGAAGCGTTCGCTTTGGTGGCCGTGCCCCCTGATAAAGAAGCCGGACTGGGCCAGCTGGTAGACAAACAGCTTCAGGTGTCCCGCAAAGAGCTGGCGGAAACGGATGCCGGTGTCATTATCACCGCTGCGGAAAATAGTGCGGCAGAGCAGGTGATGACCCAGGCCGCCCAACAGCATTGGCTGGACCTGTTCCAGGTGGTACCTGATGGTGTTGAGCGAATGAGTGAAAGTGTTGCCGGGGTTGTGGAAACCTCCAACAATTTCGCCATCATGCGTGTTGTGGAAGGCAAAATCTTTACCCACTGCTTTGCCCGCTCACTGTCCGATGACGCTACCTCTGAAATGGGTGAACGTCTGTGTGGACTGTTCCGCCTGGCTGGTGCTGATGTCCGCCAGGTAGGTCAGTTCCCCGGTTGGAAGCCCAGGATGGATGCTCCTATTCTTGCTTCCATGAAAAGCACTTACCAAGACCTGTTTGGCCGCGAGCCAGAGGTGAAAGTGATTCATGCAGGCCTGGAGTGCGGTATTCTCGGTGGTAAATACCCCAACTGGGATATGCTCTCCATTGGCCCAACCATCTGTTTCCCCCACTCTCCCGATGAGAAGGTTCATATTGAGAGCGTCAGTAAGTTCTGGACACTGCTAAGTGAAACCCTGAGCCGTGTGCCGGTAAAAGGCTGGTAAAGGACTGAATTGTTTAACCGGGAAAGTGCAGCCGTCAGTGAGGCTTTTCCCGGGTATAAAAGTCCGTCGTTAAAATCTGGGAGTTCCAGGTATCCTTCCCGCGGTACTGGATCAGGGCCTGGGTTTTCAGCACTGTATGTCCTTTCTTTTCCTCTGTCAGTATGCCGGTCATAGCAATGACTGTGGGTGATTCGCACCCGGTCATATTTACGCTGATGCTTAAGGCATTGCTGTTCACTGAGCCTGTAAGTGGTGCTGGATAGTGGATGCACGCAGGTGTTATGCCAACGGCGGTGGTAAAGTACCCGGTCAGCCCTCCCTGGGCATCCTGTATGAGATGCAGGGTTGAACCTCTCTGGTTTTTCCAGAGTCCTGCAAAATGGCTTTGATGTTGCTCCATATCTGTAGCAGCCCTGCACAGGTCTGTTATTCCCAGAGCAAGGGTTGCAAGAAGCAGAGTACGGACAGGGTACTGTAAAAAGAAATAATACTGGAAACAGTACATTGTTTACCCCCTAGGCAGAAATACGGGAAATATAGAAGGACATCAGGGTTTCAGCAACAGGGTTCCAGCCTCTAAGAGTAAGAGGCTGGGTAGGCTGGCGATAACAAGAATAATAATTGTGACTTTGCATGGTGGCCACGTGCTGACCGGAAAAGGCCATGACACAGGCCAGGGCTGTTATTTTCAGCGGCGGAAATGGATTGCCAGGGAGAGATCGTCAGGTAATCGCCACTATTTATCAGACCAGGCCGGATATGCAGGTCAGTTGTAAGGAAACGTCCATTGGCGAATTGGCTGTAAATGTCGTCTATTATTAATGGAACATTAACAACAAAAGGCACATTTAGGCTGTTTTTTTTGCAAAAGGGCTGACTTATTTTTTTTACAGTGTATAATCCCGCGGCTTCACTCTCATCAAAATATCACTCCAAAATTGAATCCCGCACAGAAAGATATCGTCCAAGAGGTAGAGGTAAATCCAATGGGAACGCTCAGCATGGGCGGACGTTTCTTCAAATCTGAAGAGCTCGAGCTGATTGAGCAACGTCGGCTGGAGGCGCTTCTGGAAATCACCACGAAGCACAATGAAGAACTTCAAAGCCTGAAGGGCCAGCTGGAACAGGCCGCAGGTAAGTCTGCGAAAGCCAATAACCAGATTAAAGAGCTCGAGAAAGACTTAAAGAGTTTCCGTGAGCAGAACCCCAAGCGAATGAAAGACCAGATTAAGCGTCTTCAGGAGCAGAACCGGGCTATGACTGCGGAAAATAAAGCTGCCAAAGCCAAGCAGAAGCAGATTCAGCAACAGCTTGATTCTACGAAGCTGGAGCTGGAAAAGCTCAGAGCTGAAGAGAAAAAAGAAGCCGAGCCAGCATAAGCAATCATTCCTGCTGGCGCCGGGAATACCTGCAGTTTAGCCTGTTATTAAACTCAGGTTTCCGGATGCACAATGGCAGAACATGAATGGTTATCGGTGCGACTCTGTTTGTATGGTTTGTATGGCGGGTCCGAGTATTCAGGGAATCGGCAATCTCTGGATTCTTTTGCGAGTGAAAATTCGCTGAAGGCCCGGCATATAGCTTTTAATTGTTTTTTTCCATAAATCAGGGCGAATAAGTCCAGTGGCTTATGCGCTTGCCTGCCTTTTTTTCGCGCTCGCCGTACTTTGGTGCTGCTTTCGGCATCGTTATTCTTTTCTTATCTATCTGCTTATTCTTGCAGCTTTTCTGGGCTGTGCCGTGCTGTTGCTTGTTCAGCATCAGTATTCCTACCTGTTTCTGTATCTGGGAATATTTGTTCTCTGGCGAAAGCGCTTGACCTGGTTATGGCGAACGGCATTTCGGGAATGGAAGACTTATCGTAAAAAGCGGCAAAAGGATAACTGGTGTTATAAGCCTTTACCGCTGTTGCCCGGTGCTCACCGGTTTGCCAGTCAGGACTAGCCAGGGATGTGTTGTTGTCCCGCTCTGCTGGAAAAGGCCGGATACATGGGCCGAAGTGAACCATAAAGGCGACATTGTATAAACCTCCGGCTTTGCCGTACAAATATTAAAAAATATACGACTACACTTGCCTCTTTCACGCTGAGAGTCATTGGCAGGGGCAAGAGCATGCCGGAACAAACGACACACCGCCCATGGCGCTGGTACCTGTTTGCCATAGGTCTGGCACTGCTGTTATTTGGTACAGTAATTGCCTATAAACACTATACCGCCTATAAAACTACTATTTACCTGAGCCTTCAGAAACCACCCACTGTTCCGGTTACGGCCTATACCATTACCCGACAAAGCTGGCAGCCCACTATCAAGACCATAGGGTTTATTGAGCCGGTCCAGGGTGTCACCCTCTCCCTGGCAGAATCCGGCATTATTTCCACTATACATTTTCATTCCGGTGATACCGTTCAGCAGGGGCAGCCTCTGCTGGAGCTTGATTCCACCGTTGAGAAGGCCAACCTGGCATCCGCCCAGGCCAGAATGATTGCCACCCACAACAACCTGAAGCGCATGCGTACTCTGTTCAAAGAGGGCAGCATTCCCCAATCCGACCTCGATAACGCTATATCCGCTTATCAGGCCCTGCAGGCCGATATTGAAAGTCTGAAGTCAAGCATCGCCCGTCGTACAATTGTTGCCCCTTTCTCCGGGGTGCTGGGGCTGAAAACGGTTTATGTCGGGCAATATCTTCAGCCTGGAGAGAAAGTCACCGACCTGGAAGATTACTCAGCCATGCGTATGAATCTGACCATTCCACAGACCCGGTTTCCAGATATCAAGGTTGGCATGCCGGTCAGGATCAACACCGATACATATCCAGACAAAACCTTCGATGGCTCAGTGCAGGCGGTAAGCCCGGCCATTGATACTGACAGCGGAAACCTGCAGATTCAGGCTACTATTCCAAACCCGGAAGGGTTACTGCGTTCAGGAATGTATGCTTCGGCTGAACTGGTACAGCCCCTTATAAACGACGCTATCGTAATACCCCAGCCTGCGGTTAACTTCACTCTGTACGGGCAGATGGTGTATCGCATTCAGCAAAATAAAGAAAAACTGGAAGTCCACCAGATCAAGGTAGATGTAGCCGACAACAACGGTAAACAGGCACTGATCTCTAGCGGACTGAAAGCCGGTGACAAAATCGTTCTCACCGGTCAGATTCGCCTGGCCAATAATACGCCCGTGCGCATCATAGATCACACTTACCTCAAGCAGGATCACCCCATCCCGAAAAACTGAGGCATAACCATGACTTTTACCGACACGTTTATTCAGCGCCCGGTGATGGCTGTCTCGGTCAGCCTGTTGATTCTTATTCTTGGCCTGCAGGCTCTTAACAAACTGCAGGTGCGTGAATACCCACAGATGACCAATACAACGATTACCGTGACCACAAGTTACCATGGTGCCTCCAGTGATGTTATTCAGGGTTTTCTGACCCAACCCCTGCAGCAGGCTATCGCCGAAGCCAACAATATTGACTACCTGATCTCCACCAGCTCCCTTGGTACCAGTTCTATCCGGGCCATTATGAAAGTGGGAACCAATCCGGACTCTGCCCTGACCGAAATCATGGCCAAGGTGAACAGTGTCACCTCCCGGCTCCCCTCGGAAGCCAAGGCCCCACAAATAGAGAGTTCTACAGGGGGATCAACAGATGCCATGTATATCAGCTTTATCAGCAAACAGATGACCCGACCCCAAGTCACAGACTATTTAAAGCGCAACGTGGAAAATCGCCTGGTCACCATATCAGGCATAGCCTCTGTGGAAATCTTTGGTCCGGAAATGTCCATGCGACTCTGGCTGAACCCTGAGCGCATGGCCAAGTACGGTCTTTCCATCGAACAGGTAAACAGCGCTTTAACGGCTAACAACTACCGGGCCGCCGCCGGGCAGATCAAGGGTCTGTACAATATTTACAACATCAACATTAATACCGACCTGAAAACCCCCGAAGAATTCGAACAGTTGATCATTGCCCGAACAGAGGAAGGGTTTATCCGCCTGGGGGATATAGCCAGCGTTGAGTTTGCCGCCCTCACCGTGAACACAAATGCCAGCCTCGACGGTGAAAGCAATGTTGTTCTCGGCATAAAACCCACACCGACAGCCAATCCCCTGGAAGTGATCAGAACCGTTAAAACCTTGCTGCCGGATATTATTAAGAACCTGCCGGGAGACCTTGAGCTGCATATCGCCTACGACGTCTCAAACTATATTAAGACAGCAATTGATGAAGTTCTCCGTACCATATTTGAAGCCAGCCTCATTGTTGTTGTGGTGATCTTCCTGTTCCTTGCAAACTTCCGCGCCATGGTGATACCTGTCATCACCATTCCCTTTTCACTGATTGGCGTCTGCCTTGCCATGCAGATGCTTGGCTTTTCCATCAATCTGCTTACCCTGCTGGCCATGGTGCTGGCCATAGGACTGGTGGTGGATGACGCCATAGTGGTGGTTGAAAATGTGCAGAGGCATATTGAAGAAGGAACCCCCCCCTTTGAAGCCGCCATACTGGGCACACGGGAAATCGCATCACCTGTTATTATTATGACCATAACCCTGGCGGCGGTGTTCACACCTATCGCCCTGCTTGGCGGCGTAACCGGAGCATTGTTCAGGGAGTTTGCCCTGACCCTGGCCGGCTCCGTTATCGTGTCGGGCATTGTTGCCCTCACACTCTCCCCTATGATGTGCTCGAACATTCTTCTAGCAGAACATAAGAACAACCGGTTTGAAGAAAAAATCTCCAACGCCCTGACCACACTGGACAACCATTATTCCCGCATGCTATCAGCCACCCTGAACCATCGTGGTCCGGTGCTGCTGTTCGCCGCACTGGTGTTTATCTGCCTTCCTTTGTTGTTTACCTCAATCTCCACCAGCTTTGCCCCAGATGAAGACCAAGGTGCCTTTCTCTTTATGGCAACAGCACCCAACAACGCGAATCTGGACTACGTCGATAATTATATGAAGGTGTATAGCAAGAAAGTCCGTGACCTTGAAGGTATCAAAGCCATTCTGACCCTTTCCGGTATTCCTGACAGCAATCAGGGCGTCGGTATAGTGCTGGAAACCCCTTGGGACGAAAGAGGTAAAAAACAAAGCATGCAGGCGCTGATGAAGGACGTACAGGAAAGAATTGATGATATTCCCGGGATGAATGTGTCTGCGTTCTCCCTGCCGGCACTTCCGGGATCTGAAGGAGGCTATCCGCTTCAGATGACCATCAAGAGTAACAATGATTACCTGAGCATCTATAGCCTTGCGGAAAAAATCAAAGAGCAGTTAAGTAAAAGTGGCAAGTTTTACACAACGGAACTGGACACAAAATATGATGCAGGAAAAATCATCGCGAAAGTGAACAGGGATAAAGCCGGCGCTTACGGAATTTCCATGGAAGAGATTGCCACCACGCTTTCCACTCTGCTGGCTGATGACAACATCAATTACATCAATGTTGATGGCCGCAGTTACAAAGTTGTTCCCCAGACGGAGCGTAAAAACCGCCTGATACCGGAAATGCTGTCGGGCTATTACGTAAAAAGCCATTTCGGGGAACAGGAGTTACCTCTGTCCAACCTGATGACTACCTCAATCATCGGCGACAGCCCATCCCTGATACAGATGGATCAGGCCAACGCCATCACCATTCAAGCCGTTCCCCTCCCAGGCATTTCCCTTGGAGATGCCATTAGTATTGCCGAAGAGGCAGCAAATTCTATTTTACCCAAAGGTTTTCTCTATGACTTCAAAGGTCCGTCCCGGCAGTTCGTTCAGGAAGGGAGTTCACTCTACGTCTCTTTTGTGCTGGCGCTCTTGATTGTCTTTCTGGTGCTGAGCATGCAGTTTGAAAGCTTCCGGGATCCGCTGGTTATTATTGTTTCCGTTCCCCTTGCCCTTTCCGGCGCGTTAATGGTGATGGCCTGGGGAACAGTCACCATAAATATCTATACCCAGGTCGGTCTGCTGACACTGATGGGGCTGATTACCAAACACGGCATCCTGATCTGTGAAGTGGCAAAAACACGACAATTGGAATTTCAGGAAGACAAGAAAGAGGCTGTTATTCATGCCGCCCGTATCCGGTTGCGTCCCATCCTGATGACAACACTGGCAATGATGGCAGGTGTGGTTCCGCTGATCATTGCAACTGGCGCTGGTGCAGTCTCACGTATGAATATCGGTGTGGTGATTTTCTCTGGCCTAGGCATTGGCACTATGTTTACCCTTTTTATTCTGCCAACAGTGTATACATTGCTTGGGCAGAAGCATAAGCCTCTGCATATATACCAAGATATACCAAGAGCCTGAAAACCTGCCTTCCAACAATACGACACCTGACAATACGACACCTGATGCAGGACATTAGCACCTGATTCTTGTCTCCAGGAGGCACGCTTTTTTACTCTTGCTTAGCACGTTTTTTTAACGCAATGAGACACACAAAGAATCCCCCTTATGTTTCAAGCAAATAAAAAAG
>NZ_JBYVJU010000013.1:0-141988 GCF_058147085.1 Parendozoicomonas sp. 209JJ7-1
TAAAAAAGAACCCGGCAGCTGGGGGAAGCTCACCGGGCCAAGACCATAGGAGTGAAACATAGGTACACAATCCAAGTACCAGAGCCAGCCATTAATCACTTACGCTGACTCCACCAGTGTGACTGTAGGGGGACATCAATCACACTGACGACAGTAAGTATTGTTCAATTCCCTTTAAACGCCAGTTATTTATTAGATAGAAAATTTATAATGCAACCTTAAAAATAATATTAAACATCTGATAAAACGGTCAGTTTCCAGGGCCTGTTGAGGTTTTATGGTCGGATCAGTGGCTCTAAAAGCAGCCGGCGTTAGAAAGGCTTGTGAAAATCGTAGTTATGAAAGGCAACAAGCATTCCTGCAACACTGCGCACCTGTGCCCTATGGGTATAACCATAAAGGTACGGAGAGGCATGTTTATGAAACATCCGGGTTAAGCGGCAGCTTAAGTTAAAATGCGAAATTATATTGCAGGGCGAACAACTGTGCTGTGCCTTTTAAATCTGAAGCAGCTTTATCAAGAGTTATCTGCACACCGAGGGGAATGCCTACTGAGTCATCAATGTGAACTTTTTTTCCTTTCACATACATATAGGCGAAATCTATAGATTGTTGTTTGGTAAATGCCCAGGTAAATCCGCAGGCGTATATCTGGCGATCGCTGTCAGGAAGTCTGAAATTCCGGTGCTCGTTATAAACCGGAGAATTATCGTAGGATACTCCGGCCCTTAACATTAAGGAATCTGTGGCCTGGAAGGATGCCCCCAAGGCAAAACGCCAAACATCTTTCCACTGCTCTTGTACAAGAGGTGCAAGGGGAAGATCAATTTCTACTTTACGGAAGCTGGACCAACCTGTTCTGACCGCGCTTGCATGGAACCCGAAAGCCTCATTTACTTGATACAGCAGAGATAGATCCAGAAGGTCGGGCATGGGCATGATCACTGTTGTACGGGCATTCCAGTTAGGTTTGTGAAAATTTTTGACCACCGGAATATTGTTTTTCATAAAATCTTCAAAAGGCTCTCCATTCATGACTTCAGATTTGGCCTTATCCTGAAAACGCATTGTGAATTCAGGGCGATAGCTTATTCCCAAACGCATTTTCTCCGTGGCCTGCCAGATAACCCCGGCATTCCAACTGAATGCTATATCTGTTCCCTTAAGCTTCAGAAGGTTCTGGCTCTTATGGATAAGGGTGAATGTTTTGTTGAAAATGGTGAAAGTCGTGTCTTTATCCGCTGTGGAAGAGAAAATGGCCTGCCCGGTAGTAATACTGACACCTGCTCCGATACTTAAAGTGTCCGTCAGTTGGTATGAAAGTGATGGATTCAAGGTGAGGGTACGGACCTGGCTTTCTCTGGCAAGAGCGGTGACCCCTGACGCTATACCATAGGATGTGCCAATATCAAAGTTTGTGAAAAGGCCTATGCCGTAACGCAGGCGGATATCTTCTCCGGGGGTGACATAGAATATGCCAGGTATTATCGCTTCATCAATAACTTGTTTGGCACCATTGACTTTCTGTCCGTTTCTTTCAAGGTAAATATTGGGCTTGAGATAGATAAGGGCTCCGGTAAAGACGGGGTTATTGAGAAGGTTCATCCCAGCAGGATTTTCTGAAACAACAGCTGCGTCGGGAGCGATCGCAGCCAGTCCGGCCTGAGCCAGAGCCATACTGGCCGCACTGTGTTCATTGACAAGATAGCCAGATCCATAGACTGTCTGGCTCAGGCACAATACGCAGGCCAAACCAAGGGTGGAGCCTGACAGAAGTAATGCTTTCATGGACAGGCTCCATTTCTATGGGCAAGCCGGATTATTTACTCAACAGTGTGGCAGGGCAGGGGAAAGGCCCCCCTACCAGAGATGTGCTCCTTCAGTCAGTTGGCAGGCTGCTTCATGGCTGAAGACAATTCTGCCCAGGGTATCAGCCATCTGAGCCTTATGGGTGATAATATTGCTGCCTTCTTCAATCTTATTCGTGACCAGTATTTTGTGTACTGAGCCCATTGTTCTCCAGCCTGTTTTATTGGTGAGACTCAGGGGAATGCTATGGTGGGTAATCAGCTCGCCATTAACTTGAATAGCTTCATTAAAGTTGACGCTGACATAGGGGATAGTAGATGTACCGGAAGGCTCCATTTTTCCCTGACTTAACTTCATCTCACACATACTCAGGTTGAGATAACCATGAACATTGCGGCCAGATTTCAGTGATTTCATCACATCATCGTATGACGTGTGTTCATAGGGTTTGTCTGGAGTAATAGGATACTCGGGTATTCCATGCCGATGATGGTCACAGGGGGGAGTTATGGGGTATTCGGGTATTTCGTGACGGTGGCCACAGGGGGGGGTTATGGGGTATGCGGGAATTTCGTGACGGTGGTCACATGGAGGAGTAATAGGGTACTCAGGTATATCATGGCGATAATGGGCGGAAGCATACATAAAAAAACCGGAAGCCACGACAAATGAGGCGGCCAGAGCAGTGTACCGTAACATAAGAGTATCCAGGGTGACGAAAACTTGTAGTCGTTAAAGCGAGTGTCAGTGTAGGTATCCTGGAAATATCAGGCGTGTTTTTTTAATAAGATTATGCTTTAAAGGTGTAAAGTTTTAGTTATTAGAACAGAGCCTCAATAAGGTTGTTCTCTGTCGTCTGGAATCGTGACATCAAAAGGAAGGCCTTTGCGAAGGACAATCTGGCTGAAGTACAGGTTGATGGCCTGGGAGGTGTTCAGACCGAGCTGCTGGAGAATACTCTCAGCCTCCTCTTTCAGTTCTTCGCTGATACGTGCGCGAACGGTTGTTTCCTTAGGCATGTGTGCGTGTCTCCTGGATGCTGTTTACGACGGTGTGCCTGTTCCTGATGTATTCTGCCAGTTCTCTCAGGTATATCTGGTTTATGTTGATGAGTTAAGCTAAGTGGAATGGGTAAGGCAGGATAATAGGGAGAGCAGGGTGGATGGCATCCGAAGACCCGCAGGTCTCCGGGATATGCCAGTACACCTTACTTTACATTCTTTATTTGCTGCTTGAGTTTTTCTACCATTTTCTTGCCCTTGGGGCTGAGAGACAGGCGGAAATACCGGCCATCATCTTCATGCTGCTGCTTTTTCAGCAGGCCGAGTCCGGGACGGTCATGTCGACCTTCGCCAAGGCGTTTTACGCTGACGGCTATATCACTGGGCGTGCCGCATACGAGTTTGCCGTCGTTCACGAGATCAGTAATGGTTTCACCGGGATTTTCAGCCACTACCAGCAGGATCTGCCACTGGATAATGGTAAGTGAGTGGGCTTGCAAGATACCTGTCAGTTTTATCAGGCCTTTAAGAGTCATAAGCGTGTCCTCTGGTTTTATAGTCGTCTTCCAATGACGCCTCAGCACGATTGGTATAAAACAGCCCATACGACACGGCTAATACCTTTTCTCTTTGTATAATACGGTGCAATCAAAAAACAACATAATATTACCGTCACTAAATATTAGACAGAGTCTATCCAAAATTGCAAATGACAGACATCTGTAATCTGTTATCAGTCGTATAAATAGAGGTAATATTGCGTAAAATATATTCGCATAATGTATATTATGTTAAATCAATTCTTTATAGATAAATCTGCGGTTCCGGGCAGGAGCAATAATTCTGTTAATATCTCCCTGCTCTTACCCTGGTAAGTGCAGGCACTTATGCGGGCCGTGGCCTGAACAGCAGGACTTCGGAATGGTTCTGCTGTTTCACTTCCGTCAGTTCCCGGTATCCCATTTGCTGAAAAAACGGCAGCAGAGTCCTGTCGTTCAGGGAGACCCCGCTGCCCCTGGAATTTTGATCAAGATCACACAGATCGTGGACGGCTTCCAGCAATTTGCGACCATGACCCTGTTCCCTGAATTCCGGATGCACGCCAACCAAAGGCAGGATATAGCACCGCCCTTTCGGCAGTGCCTTCCTGATATTCTTGTGGTAGGCGAGATAGTTGTCGGTACATCTGTACCCAATGGAAAGAATCATACGGCAGCGCCAGAGCATTTTACTGGTCATGTCATCCGCAACTTCATTACTGTTTACAAATGCCACGCCGGCCAGTCGCTCACCGGCCAGTAACCCGATCACGGGCATATTTTCTGAGAAATAACTGCTGGCCAGCTCCCGGGTGCAGCCCCGGATACGCTGGGAATACCCCCGTCGTTCAGATTCCAGCAATTGCTGGAACATAGGATCTTCATGGTAAGTGTGAAAAAGCAGAGAACGAATCTGCCGGCTCCAGGAGGCATCCATGTAGCGGGTGGAGATTGCCTGGGGAGTAGTACCCAAATCCAGTGTTGCAGTGGTCATAGCATGCTGCCGTTATTGTTATTTTTATTATTCGGCCACCAAACAGACAAAAACGTATCTGGTGTTTCTAAAACGTATCATGGGATGGTATCTGAGGTAAGCCCTGTCACAGGATATTGTTGAATAAGAGTACGCTCTGCTGTTCAATTCAATCTGTTCCACTTACAGATTCGGTACTGATACCTCTACAAAATGAAAATTATATCGTTCAACGCCAACAGTATTCGCACTCGACTGCATCAGCTTGAAGCTATTATTGAATCTCACCAGCCCGAAGTTATAGGAATTCAGGAAACAAAGGTGGCTGATCCTGAATTCCCTGTGAAAGCTGTTGAAACCCTGGGTTACCACGCCACTTACCATGGTCAGAAAACCCATTATGGTGTGGCCACTCTCACTAAAGAGAAGCCCCTTGCGGTTCAAAAGGCCTTTCCCGGTGAGGAAGAAGATGCCCAGCGCCGTATGGTTATTGTGGATCTGCCCTGGAACGGACAGGTTCTGAAAGTCATCAATGGTTATTTTCCCCAAGGAGAAAGCCGGGATCATCCTGAAAAGTTTCCCAATAAGAAGCGTTTCTACGAAAATCTACAACAATATCTTGAAGAGTCCTGCAGTCCTGACCAGCCGGTAGTCGTGCTCGGTGACTTTAATATTTCCCCAGAAGATGCAGATATAGGCATAGGCGCAGATAATGCCAAACGGTGGTTGCGCACGGGAAAATGCAGTTTTCTACCGGAGGAGCGTGAATGGTACCAACGCTTGCTGGGGTGGGGGCTGACGGATACTTATCGCCATATTTATCCCGACAGTAATGATCTGTTCAGCTGGTTTGATTATCGTTCAAAAGGTTTTGACCGTGAACCCAAACGGGGGCTGAGAATCGACCATATTCTGGTAACCCAGCCTTTGTTGGAGAACTGTAAAGCCGCAGGCGTGGATTACGCTGTGCGGGGCATGGACAAACCATCAGATCACGCCCCTATCTGGGCAGAACTCTAACCACCCTTCTCTTTCGATTGATCTTGTCTATATTTCTAAATCCGGCTTTTGCCGGGTTTTCTTTTCTATGGTATTGGCTCTATGGTGTTGGCTGTTTTTTTCCTTTAGCTTATAAACGAAGCGAATCAAAACATTGAACGAATAATTAATAATAAGAGCGCTTCCCAACCCTTTCGGGAGAATAACCAATGCGTTCATTAAATTTCGGGCTCGGGGAAACCCTTGAGATGTTCCGGGAACAGGTTCACCAGTTTTCTCAGGCAGAAATCGCCCCAAGAGCGGCGAAGATTGATAAAGACAACCGTTTCCCTATGGATCTGTGGAAGAAGTTTGGGGATATGGGGCTTCTGGGTATCACTGTGCCGGAAGAATTTGGTGGTCTTGGGCTTGGCTATCTCGCCCATGCTGTGGTCATGGAAGAGGTCAGTCGTGCATCAGCCTCTGTTGCCCTCAGTTATGGTGCCCACTCCAACCTCTGCGTAAACCAGATTCGTCTGAATGGTACTGAATCCCAGAAGCGGAAATACCTGCCAGACCTTATCAGTGGCGAGAAAGTTGGCGCCCTCGCCATGAGTGAAACCGGTGCCGGCTCTGATGTTGTGGGTATGAGTCTGCGAGCGGAAGACAAAGGTGACCACTTTCTCTTGAATGGCAGCAAAATGTGGATCACTAATGGTCCCGATGCCCACACCTATGTGATTTACGGTAAAACGTCTTCAGATAAAAAAGCCCACGGCATCACCGCTTTTCTGGTGGAACGGGATTTTCCCGGATTCTCCCGCTCCCCCCACCTCGACAAGCTTGGTATGCGGGGCTCCAACACCTGTGAACTGGTATTTGAGAACACACCTGTTCCCCGGGAGAATATTCTCGGGGAGCAGGATAAGGGCGTAAAAGTTCTGATGAGCGGCCTGGATTACGAGCGTGTCGTTCTTTCCGCCGGGCCAACAGGCATTATGCAGGCCTGTCTGGATGCTGTATTGCCTTATGTTCACGATCGTAAACAGTTTGGCCAGTCCATTGGCGAATTCCAGCTGGTGCAGGGGAAGCTGGCGGATATGTACAGCACTGCCAGTGCATGCCGGTCCTATCTCTATACCGTGGCCAGGGCCTGTGACGAAGGGGGCGCCACCCGGAAAGACGCCGCCGGTGTGATTCTTTATTGCGCTGAAAAAGCCACCCAGATGGCTCTGGATGCCATCCAGTTATTAGGCGGCAATGGTTATACCAGTGATTACCCTGTAGGCCGCCTGTTGCGGGATGCCAAGCTGTACGAAATTGGTGCCGGTACATCGGAGATTCGTCGTATGCTGATCGGACGTGAGCTTTTTGCGGAAGAGTCTCGGTAAAAGTAATAGGAAAACAATAAGATATGCCTGTTATTTCAAGTTCAGTAAAAACAGCGGATCCTGAATATGCAGCCAACCAGAAGGCGATGGCGGATCTGGTAAAAACTATCAATACACTGTCTGACAGTATTCTTTCCGGTGGCCCGGAAGCGGCCTGCAGGCGTCACCAGGAAAGGGGCAAGCTGTTACCCCGGGAACGTATCAGCGCCTTGCTTGACGCTGGTTCTCCTTTTCTGGAGATTGGCCGGTTTGCGGCTTACGACGTTTACGGTGAGGATGTACCCTGTGCCGGTGTGGTGGCGGGCATTGGCCTGGTATCCGGTCGCTTGTGCATGATCGTGGCGAATGATGCTACGGTGAAAGGTGGTTCCTATTACCCCCTGACAGTGAAAAAACACCTGCGGGCCCAGACCATCGCCAGGGAGAACCGTCTGCCTTGCCTGTATCTGGTGGATTCCGGTGGTGCCAACCTTCCCCGGCAGGATGAGGTTTTCCCAGACCGGGAACACTTCGGGCGGATTTTCTTTAACCAGGCCAATATGTCGGCTATGGGCATAGCCCAGATTGCTGTGGTGATGGGTTCCTGTACGGCGGGAGGCGCTTATGTTCCCGCTATGGCCGATGAAAGCATTATTGTCCGTGATCAGGGCACAATATTTCTGGCGGGGCCGCCGTTGGTCAAAGCGGCCACGGGGGAAAAAGTGTCCGCCGAGGAGCTTGGTGGTGCAGATGTCCATGGCCGTATATCCGGTGTGGTGGACCATATCGCTGAGGATGACCACCACGCCCTGCAATTGGCCAGGCAGGCTGTCGCACGTTTGAACAGCCTTTATTCGGATGCTCCCAACCATTTTTTTAACAAAAGGCCGTCACGGCCCCCTGTGCTGGACAGGCATGAGCTGTCCGGTGTTGTCCCCGCAAGTTTAAAGATCCCCTACGATGTGCGGGAGGTTATTGGCCGTATTATTGATGGTTCGGAGTTTGATGAGTTTAAAGCCGCTTTTGGCCAGACCCTGGTATGTGGTTTTGCGGAGATTCATGGTTATCCGATAGGTATTCTGGCCAATAATGGCATTCTGTTTTCGGAATCTTCCCAGAAAGGCGCACACTTTATTGAACTATGCTGCCAACGAAAAATTCCCCTGGTGTTTTTGCAGAATATTACCGGTTTTATGGTGGGTGCCCGCTATGAAGCTGGGGGGATAGCCAAACATGGCGCGAAACTGGTAAACGCCGTGGCCTGCGCCGCAGTGCCAAAATTGACAGTGATTATTGGCGGAAGCTTTGGTGCGGGGAATTACGGTATGTGTGGTCGCTCTTATGATCCCCGTTTCCTATGGAGCTGGCCCAATGCCCGTATCTCGGTGATGGGTGGAGAGCAGGCGGCTGGCGTTCTGGCCATGGTGCGGGAGGCATCCCGAAAGAAGAAGGGTCTGGACTGGAGCGAAGAAGAGAAAGAGCAGTTCCGCGCAGGCGTTGTAGACGACTATGATCGTATGGGAAGCCCTTTCTACGGCAGTGCCCGGCTATGGGACGATGGCATTATCGATCCTGCGGATACCAGAGACGTTCTGGGGCTGGGCCTGGCTGTGGCCCTGAATGCCCCGGTTTCAGAGACACGCTTTGGCGTTTTTCGTATGTAAGCTAGCCTGAGTGGATAAGTCGGTCATGACAAACAAAACAAAAGAAATCAGAAAAATAACCAGGCTGCTGGTTGCCAACCGCGGTGAGATTGCCTGCCGGATACTTCGAACAGCGAAAAAACTGGGGATGGAAACAGCTGTCGTCTGCTCCGAGCCTGACCGTTTAAGCCTTGCAGCGGAAATAGCTGATGCTGCTCTGGTTATAGGTCCTGCCAATGCCGCGGCCAGTTACCTGAATCAGAAAGCCGTTCTTGAAGCGGCTGTTTGCTGGGGGGCGGATGCTATTCACCCCGGATATGGTTTTCTTTCAGAGAATGCGGCATTTGCCAGGGCGGTTGAGCAGGCAGGTATTACCTTTATCGGGCCATCGCCCAGCGCTATGGAGGCTATGGCCTCAAAGAGCGAAGCGAAAAATTTAATGGAAGGGGCCGGTGTGCCTGTACTGCCGGGCTATCATGGAGAGCGACAGGATGACGTCCTGCTTGACCAGGCAGCCGCTGATATTGGTTATCCGGTGATGTTAAAGGCCGCTGCCGGTGGCGGTGGTAAAGGGATGCGTATTGTTGAATCACCGGAGGCCTTTTCGGAGGCTCTCGCTGCGGCACGCCGTGAAGCCCAGAGTAGTTTTGGTGACCAGGTTATGCTGGTTGAGAAGTACCTCGAGAATCCCCGTCATATAGAAGTACAGATATTTTTTGATCAACAGGGACAAGGTGTCTATCTGTTTGACAGGGACTGTTCTATCCAGCGGCGGCATCAGAAAGTGATAGAGGAAGCTCCGGCTCCCGGACTGTCAGACGATGTGCGCAGGGCTATGGGTGAAGCGGCTCTGGCGGCCGGGCGAGCCATTGGCTATGTCGGAGCTGGTACGGTGGAGTTTCTACTGGATAGCTCCGAAGAAAAAACGAAAGCCGGCAGCTTCTATTTTATGGAGATGAATACCCGCCTGCAGGTTGAGCACCCGGTTACGGAAATGATCACAGACCAGGATCTGGTGGAATGGCAGATTCGTGTGGCTGAAGGTAATTCCCTGCCCTGCTCCCAGAATGAACTGCTGTGCAGTGGCCATGCTCTGGAGGCGCGTTTGTATGCGGAAGACCCGAAGAGAGGGTTTCTTCCTTCAACAGGTTGTGTATCTATATTGCGCTGGCCTGAATTGCAGCCCTGGCTAAGGATTGAAACCGGCGTGCGGGAAGGCGATGCCATTACCTCCTGGTATGACCCGATGATCGCTAAGCTTGTTGTTTGGGGCCATGATCGCTCCCAGGCCGTTAAGCGTCTTACAATAGCTTTGCAGAAAACAATCATTTGCGGTCCGGTCACTAACCGGGATTTTCTCCTGTCGGCTGTCTCCCATCACGCATTTATCGAAGAGCGACCTGATACTGGTTTTATTTCTTCTTTTCAGGAGGAATTGTTTCGACAGCGCGATATGGATATCTGCCTGGCCCTGGGGGCCGCAACTGCGGGTACACGGCCATCCTCCGTGCTGGATGGAAATCCCTGGCATGCCTTGTCCGGCTGGCGTCTTCTTGGGCAGCAGCAGTGGTATGGTTGCTGGCAGGTGGGCGATACTGAATATACGGTCACTGTCAGCTGCCATAACGGACACTGGAAGATTCAGGTGAATAGCCTGTCGATAATGGCTGATAACCTTGCCCTGCTGGATGGCCAGGTTGAAATTTCCTGTGACGGAGAGGTTCATAAAATTCGTCTTTGTTATGACCCTGACGGTGTCGTGACCGCTGTCTCAGACCGGCTCACCCTTCCCCTTCTACGCCCGGATTACTCCATTTCGGCTATAGCTGACCATGGGCTTGTCGCCCCCATGAATGGGCGTGTTGTCGATGTTATGGTGCGTTCAGGGCAGGAGGTGAGTGAAGGTGACCCTCTACTGGTGCTGGAGGCTATGAAGATGGAGCAGACTATTCGAGCGCCCAAAGCCGGAATTATTGAAACCGTGCTGTGCCAGAGTAGCAGCCTGGTTCAGGAGGGAGAAGAACTGATAGCGTTCCGGGAGAATGAGTCATGAGCTTGCCGGAAACGGTGACCCTGGTGGAAGTTGGCCCCCGGGATGGTCTGCAGGGCCAGCAGAGGATTCTGACTGTTGACCAGAGGGTCAGCCTGATTCAGGCCCTCGGGAATGCAGGTCTGCGCCGGATAGAAGCCGGCAGCTTTGTTTCTCCCAAATGGATTCCGGCTATGGCAGACAGTGACAGAGTTTTGCGGAAGCTTCCGGTTTCAGGTGCCCGTTACTGTGTTTTGACGCCTAACCTCCAGGGGCTGGAGCATGCGCTTCAGTCTGGAGCGAAAGAAGTCGCGGTATTTACAGGGGCTTCGGAAACCTTTACCCAGAAAAATATTCATTGCTCGATTGCGGAGAGCCTGCAACGGTTTCAGCCGGTTATTGATAAGGCTATTGAAAAAGGCGTACGGGTACGGGGGTATTTGTCCTGTGTAATGGGATGCCCCTATGAGGGAGAGGTGTCTCTGGATACTGTTACCGGGCTTAGCCGTGATCTACACCAGATGGGGTGTTATGAAATATCCCTTGGGGACACTATCGGTGTAGGTCATCCCCTGCGAGTGGGGCGAATGATTGACAGGATTGTTCCTCATATTCCTGTATCAGCCCTGGCGGTGCATTTCCACGATACCTATGGCCAGGCTCTGGTTAATATTTACCGGGCCATGGAAGCTGGTGTATCAGTAATAGACTGCGCGGTGGCCGGGCTGGGTGGCTGTCCTTATGCCAAAGGGGCCTCGGGAAATGTGGCCACTGAAGATGTGCTGTTTATGTTAAATGGCCTGGAAATTAACACTGGTGTGGATATGGATCGGTTGCTGGATGTCAGCCGTATGGTTCAGGAACAACTGGGCTATCCCTGTTTTTCCAGAACGGCCAAAGCTCTGCTGGCTGGTAAAGGATGAATTATGTCGCTAAAAATGCAGGGAAAAGCCAAAGAGCAAGCCAAAGAAAAAGCACTTTGGCAGCCTTTGCCGGAACAGATGGAACAAACAGCTCTCTGGCGATTCATGCAATTGGTCAGATCCCGTTGCCAGACTTCCATTGATAATTACCAGCAATTGCATCGCTGGAGCTGTGAACATCGACAGGAGTTCTGGCCTTTGCTGGCGGAATTTCTTGATATCCCCCTTTCCGGTTATTCGACAGTGGTCGATGAAAACCATGGAATGTTCTCTGCTCAATGGTTTCCTGAAGCCCGAATAAACTACGCAGAACGCGCTCTTTTTTATAAAGGAAATCAAAAGGCTATTATCTTTTGTTGTGAAAATGGATTAAGACGGGAGTTGAGCAGGGAACAGCTTCGCGCACTTGTTGGCCGGGCTGCCAATGGATTAAACCGGGCAGGAATTAGAACAGGCGACAGAATCGTGGGTTTTCTGCCCAATATTCCCGAAGCGGTTGTGATGATGCTGGCCTGCGCAAGTATTGGGGCTGTCTGGTCATCCTGCTCCCCGGATTTTGGAACCCAGGGCGTTCTTGATCGTTTCGGACAGATAGAGCCCCGTATCCTGGTGGCCGCTGACAGTTATATATACAACGGAAAACAGCGTAACTACCGGGAGAGAGTTATTGAACTGGCGGATACCATAGAATCGATTGAACAGGTTGTAATGGTCCCTTTTTCTGACCAGCCTGTGTCCGTTGAGGGCATTCCCGGCGGAATATTGTTTGAGGACTTTCTCCATAACGATAATACCCTGACCTTTACTCCCCTGCCCTTTGATCATCCGCTTTATATTCTTTACTCCTCCGGAACCACAGGTGTTCCCAAGTGTATTGTCCATGGGCACGGTGGAACCCTGCTTCAACATGGTAAAGAGCTGGTGTTGCACACCGGCTTAACCCCGGCAGACCGGCTGTTTTATTTCACCACCTGTGGCTGGATGATGTGGAACTGGCTGGTATCAGGACTGATGGCCGGCGCGGCCATCGTTCTCTACGACGGTTCTCCTTTTTCCCCTTCACCAGAGGTGTTGTGGAAAATGGCAGAGCGGGAACAGGTGACGGTATTTGGCACAAGCGCCCGTTATCTCGGAGCCTTGGAGAAGTCAGGCTACCAGCCTGCAAACGAGTGCGCCCTGCCCTGCCTGAGGGCGATTTTGTCTACTGGATCGCCACTGCCTCCTGAAAGTTTTGATTTTGTGTACCGTGCCATTGGGAAAAAATTAATGCTCTCGTCCATATCCGGTGGTACGGATATTGTTTCCTGCTTTGCCCTGGGTAACCCTATGAAGCCGGTTTACCGGGGACAGTTACAGTGTATTGGTCTGGGGATGGATGTGGCGTTTTTCAATGATCAGGGGCAGGAAGTTATTGGAGAGTCGGGAGAGCTGGCTTGCCGGAAAAGTTTTCCCAGTCGTCCGGTGATGTTCTGGAATGACCCGGATAACCAGCGCTACCGAAAAGCTTACTACTCACGCTTTCCCGGTATCTGGGCCCATGGGGATTACGGGGAGTTAACCCCGGAAGGTGGCGTGAAAATTTACGGTCGTTCTGATACCGTTCTTAATCCCGGCGGTGTGCGTATAGGTACGGCAGAAATTTACCGGCAGGTAGAAAAAGTTGAGCAGGTACTGGAATCTCTGGCCGTCGGTCATCGTATTCCCGGAGATGAAAGGATTGTTCTGTTTGTCTGTCTGCGTGATCAGGAAGTTTTAACGGACGCCCTGAAAAGCGAAATTTGCGCAACCATTCGGAAGCATGCTACGCCACGTCATGTTCCGGCTGTTGTTATACAGGCCCCAGATCTTCCTCGAACCGTTAGCGGCAAGCTGGCGGAACTGGCGGTAAAAGCGCTGATCCATGGTGAGTCCGTTTCTAATGCTGATGCCCTGGCCAACCCGGAATCCCTCGGTTTCTTCCGTTCCCTTGAGCAGCAACTGCAGGTATGATTTTCCTTGTAATTCAATAAATAATGCTGGTTTATTCCTGTAATTTTATGTTTGAGAAGGTGTTCTGCGGGTTTCATGATTTTATGGTTAGACGAGCATGATCCGGTTTTCCCCCCTGCAGAGCTGGCTCTGCGGGAGCCCGATGGTCTGTTGTGCGCCGGTGGTAACCTGGAGCTGGAAACACTAAAGAGCGCATACGGCCAAGGGATATTTCCCTGGTTTAGTGAGGAACAGAAAATACTCTGGTGGTCACCGGACCCCCGTATGGTGCTGACTCCCAACACTCTGCATATTTCCCGTAGTCTTGCCAAAGTGATCAAGCGTTCCGTTGGACAGGTTACGGCAAACCATTGTTTTTCAGAGGTGATTCAGGCATGCGCGGATGTTCCCCGCTATGATCAGGATGGTACTTGGATTACCAGTGAAATGCAGGAAGCCTATTGTGCACTTCACCAGGCGGGTTATGCCCATTCGGTTGAAATCTGGAATGACAAGGGTGAACTGGCTGGTGGTTTGTATGGCGTAGCCCTTGGTCGGGTGTTTTTTGGGGAATCCATGTTCAGTTACCAGAGTAATGCTTCCAAACTGGCGCTGGCGGGATTAATGGCTTCCGGCTGTTATGATCTGGTGGACTGCCAGGTTCACACACCACATCTGGAAAGTCTGGGGGCGAGGCTGCAACCCCGTTCTCTGTTTCTAAAGCGGGTCAGGGACTTATCTGCCGGCCAACAACAACGATTGGATATTCCTACAGAGGCTGACCAATGGCTCAACAGGAACGGTTGATAAAGCTCTATGAGACGGGTATTCACCCCTGCAGCTATCTGCCCGGTGAAAAAGCATCAACACAGTTTATTGATCCTCGACTGCTGGTGGATGCCTCCCTGGCGGAATATTTTTCCGAGCTGGGTTTTCGACGTAGCGGTATGCATACCTATCGGCCCCACTGCCTGGGGTGTTCCGCCTGTATTTCCCTGAGGGTGCGGGTTGAAGACTTCAAACCAAACAGAACCCAGAGAAAAATTCTGAACCGCAATGCTGATCTTCAATTGGTGTTAACAAGGCCTGAGGTGACCCTGGAGAACTACCGTCTTTACCGCCGTTATATCAATATCCGGCATAAAGATGGTGATATGTTTCCTCCGTCTGCGAAGCAGTTTAATGAGTTTCTTGGAGTTGATACGGGATACACCCATTTCTGGAATTTCCGTAAGGATGGAAGACTGCTGGGTGTAGCAGTTACTGACCATTTGCCAGGCTCCCTGTCTGCGGTTTACAGTTTTTTCTGCCCGGATAGTGTTAAGCGCAGTCTGGGCGTCTATTTTGTGCTGCGACAGATTATGGCAGCCCGAGAGGCTAAGCTTCCCTACCTGTATATGGGGTACTGGATCAAGAACTGCCGAAAGATGAGTTATAAAACTGGTTTCCCATCCCAGGAAATTCTCGATAACGGTGTGTGGAGAGAGTTAATCCCCTGAGGCATTCTTTGCCAATTGTCCGGATTTCGTGCAGAATGCACGCCAAATTTCTTTGTAGTCCTGGTTCGACTGATTTTTAGAGCCATATCAGCAGTATTTATTTAAGTCTTATTATTTCTGTGCAATGAGGTAGGAGCCGAATGGCGAAAGAAGAGTCTATTGAAATGGAAGGCGTGGTTGTTGACACTCTTCCTAACACCATGTTCCGTGTTGAGCTGGAAAACGGACACGTAGTGACCGCCCATATTTCCGGCAAAATGCGCAAGAACTACATCCGCATTCTGACTGGTGACAAGGTTCGTGTGGAGCTGACGCCCTACGACCTGAACAAGGCTCGTATTGTTTACCGCGCCCGATAAGTTTACTGCCTGCGGTTCGTCACTCGAATCTGCTGTTATTGCGCTTATCACCGGTAAATCGGCTGAAAAAAACGGGAGGTTTTATGCCTCCCGTTTTATTTTTCTGGACTGATTTTTTTAAAAAGCTGTTTCCGTTATTCCGTTACATCTGAAGCAGGTTCTTTGGCAGGTTCAATTTTGAAGGAAAGCTTTTCATCCTTTATGCCTATCTTGACTACGCCGCCGTTAATCAACTTGCCGAACAGAATATCTTCCGCCAGGGATTTCTTGATCTGATCCTGCACCAGACGCGCCATCGGGCGCGCGCCCATCAACTTGTCGTAACCCTTCTCGGCCAGCCACTCACGGGCAGCCTTGTTGACCTCAATCTGAACCTTCCGCTCATCCAGCTGGGCCTGCAGCTCCGTCAGCTGTTTGTCTACCACGCTGGCGATTACCCCTGTTGACAGCGGGTTGAACTGGATAACAGAATCCAGGCGGTTACGGAATTCCGGTGTAAAGGTTTTCTTGATGGCTTCCATACCGTCGGTGGCATGATCCTGTTCAACAAAGCCAATGGAGGAGCGGTTCATCATCTCCGCGCCGGCATTGGTGGTCATGACCAGGATAACATTGCGGAAGTCCGCTTTGCGCCCGTTATTATCGGTCAGGGTGCCGTGATCCATCACCTGCAGCAGCAGATTAAAGACATCCGGGTGACCTTTCTCAATCTCGTCAAGCAGGAGGACGCAGTGAGGCGTCTTGTTGATGGCTTCTGTCAGCAGGCCGCCCTGGTCAAAGCCCACATAGCCGGGAGGCGCGCCTATCAGCCTGGAGACCGTATGACGCTCCATATATTCGGACATATCAAAGCGCACCAGCTCAATACCCATGGATTTGGCCAGTTGCTTGCAGACTTCCGTTTTGCCCACCCCGGTGGGGCCGGCAAAGAGGAAGCAGCCAACGGGCTTTTCGTTGGGCTTAAGGCCGGCACGGGACAGGCGAATATTGGTGGTCAGCGCGGAGATAGCCTCATCCTGGCCGAAGATAGTCATCTTCAGGTTACGGGGCAGCTTCTCCAGTAGTTCTTTGTCGGACGCAGAGACCGACTTGGGAGGAATGCGCGCCATCTTGGAGACAATGGCCTCAACATCCTGCACCCCGATAACGTCTTTACGGTCTTCTTTGCTCTGGAGACGCTGATAGGCACCAGCTTCATCAATCACATCAATGGCTTTGTCAGGCATATGGCGATCATTGATGTAGCGGTCGGCCAGTTCCGCAGCAGCGCGCATGGCGTCGCGCTCATAGGTAATTTCGTGATGTTCCTCGAACTTGGGTTTGAGGCCCATCAGGATTTCGAAGGTATCCTCAACATTTGGTTCCTGGATATCGACCTTCTGGAAGCGGCGGGCCAGCGCCCTGTCCTTCTCAAAGATACCCCGGAATTCCTGGAAGGTTGTTGAGCCAATGCAGCGAAGTTCGCCGGATGTCAGTAGCGGCTTAAGCAGGTTGGAGGCATCCATAACTCCGCCAGAAGCAGCACCGGCACCGATAATCGTATGAATTTCATCAATAAAGAGGATTGCGCCCTCTTTCCGTCGCAGTTCAGAGAGAAGCTGCTTGAAGCGTTTCTCAAAATCACCACGGTATTTGGTGCCCGCCAGCAACGCACCGAGGTCAAGGGAGTAAACGGTGCAACCTTTGAGAATCTCAGGAACTTCACCATCCACAATGCGCTTGGCCAGGCCTTCTGCGACAGCTGTTTTACCAACACCGGCTTCACCCACAAGCAAAGGGTTGTTCTTGCGGCGACGGGTAAGAATCTGGGAAACCCGCTCAACTTCCTGGTCCCGGCCGATCAGGGGGTCGATCTTGCCAATCTTGGCCTGTTCATTCAGGTTGAGGGTGTAAGAGTCCAGCGGTCGGGCACCCTGGTTTTCCGGATCTGCGGTTTCTTCAGCCATTTCCTGGCCGATGGTTTCAGCGCCCTGGTGTCCGGGAACCTTGGAAATGCCGTGGGCAATATAATTGACCACATCGATACGGGCGATTTCCTGTTGCTTAAGGAAGTAGACGGCCTGGCTTTCCTGCTCGCTGAAAATGGCCACCAGGACATTGGCACCATTCACCTCTTTTTTGCCAGAACTCTGGACATGGAATACAGCCCGCTGCAGTACCCGCTGGAAGCCCAAGGTGGGCTGGGTTTCCCGCTCATCATCCCCGACAGGGATAAGAGGCGTTGTAGAGTCTATAAATTTGGTCAGTTCTTCCCTGAGCTGTTGGATATCGGCACCGCAGGCCTCCAGCACATCGACCGCCGAAACATTATCCAGCAAGGCCAGCAGCAGGTGCTCGACGGTCATAAACTCATGCCGTTTGCTGCGAGCTTCACGGAAAGCGGTATTAAGCGTTTGTTCGAGATCTTTGTTTAGCATTTTAATAAGCCCGATGAAGCGTTTATTAACTGGCCTTTTGAGCCTTGCACATCAGGGGATGCTGATGTTCCCGAGCATATCGGTTCACCTGCTCTGCACGCGTTTCTGCTACGTCTCGCGTGTAGACACCGCATACAGCCGATCCCTGGGTATGCACCGTCAGCATGACCTGTGTTGCCCTGTCCCTGGACATCCTGAAAAACTGCTCAAGAATCTCGACAACGAAATCCATAGGTGTGTAATCATCATTCATCAGTATGACACGGTATTTCGGTGGCTGCTGCAGCTTTGGTTTGGCTGTTGCAACGGCTACTCCGCCATCGTCGTCATTTTCTGGTTGATGATCTTTGTCTAAGGATAGCCGAATCTTCTCGAGTAAACTTATGCTGTAATCTGTCAACGTACTGTCACATTATTCGGGTTAACTGGGAGCGCCATGGGGTGACCCTTGACATATGCTTGACACTCGTTGCTACATGCCTAAAACTAGTTCCTTCCCATAGGATATGGGGAACAAGAATAATAACACCAAAAAAAAGAAAGCATCAGGAGTAGAGAGGGATATAACGATGCCAACAGGAAAAGTGAAGTGGTTCAATAATGCCAAGGGTTATGGATTCATCCTCCCGGGTGAAAACGGAAAGGGAGAAGATCTGTTTGTCCATTACTCATCCATTAACATGGAAGGCTACAAAACTCTCAAGGCGGGACAGGAAGTCAGCTACGAGATTATCCAGGGACCCAAGGGACTGCACGCAATCAACATCGGCATTCTTTCCGAAGAAGGCGCTGAGTCGGCTCCAGTAGCTGAGTCCGTCTCCCAACCGGAAGAATACACAGAATCATGAAAAGAAACCGCTTCACTCAATGCTTATGAGCTGAGAATCTCATCAAAGGGGTTTGGTCGCTACTACGCCCCTCCTTTCTGCAGTCTTTTTATATCAGTGGTTTTTCATCTCCTGCTGAGAGCTTGCCTATACCCTTTCGATGTGTTGCTACCATTTTGGGCGACTTTGGGCTACAAGCAAGTTTTTCTGGCTATTACTTGAATCTGGTCATTCTCACCATGATTCCACAACGGATAATAAATTCAGTATGTCCGATACACATCAGGATAGGCGTGAGAATAGGTATGGCTGAATAATTCCGGGAGGGTTATCGGCAGAGCAGCATTACTTAACAGTGGGGCCTGAGGCCCCACTGTTAAAAGATGCCTACATTTTTTCAACAATGGCGTCAGCAAACTCGGAGCACTTCAGCAGAGTGGCATCCGGCATCAGACGTTCAAAATCGTAGGTTACGGTCTTGGCTTCAATAGCCCCTTCCATGCCCTTCAGGATCAGGTCAGCAGCTTCTGTCCAGCCCATGTGACGAAGCATCATCTCCGCAGAGAGGATCAAGGAGCCGGGATTGACCTTGTCCTGGCCAGCGTACTTAGGCGCGGTACCGTGGGTGGCTTCGAAGATAGCAACGCTGCCGCCGATATTAGCACCGGGTGCGATACCAATACCACCAACCTCAGCCGCCAGGGCGTCGGAGATATAGTCACCGTTCAGGTTCAGGGTGGCAATAACGGAGTACTCATCGGGACGCATCAGGATCTGCTGCAGAAAGGCATCAGCAATCACGTCTTTGATGATAATTTCATTACCGGTTTTCGGATTGGTCAGGGTGTGCCAGGGGCCACCGTCCAGGGGCTTGGCACCAAAACGTTCAGCGGCCAGCTCATAACCCCAGTCCTTAAAGGCACCTTCGGTAAACTTCATGATGTTACCCTTGTGAACCAGGGTCACGGAGGGCAGATCATTGTCGATGGCGTGCTGGATGGCCTTGCGCACCAGGCGCTGGGTACCCTCTTTGGAGACCGGCTTGATACCGATGCCACAGCCTTCGTCAAAGCGGATCTTGGTCACGCCCATCTCTTCTTTCAGGAAAGTGATCAGCTTCTGGGCTTCGGGGCTGTTAGCTTCCCACTCAATACCGGCATAGATGTCTTCAGAGTTCTCACGGAAGATCACCATGTCGGTTTTTTCAGGGCTGGTGACCGGGCTGGGTACACCCTCGAACCAGCGCACGGGGCGGATACAGGCGTACAGATCCAGCTTCTGACGCAGTGCTACGTTCAGGGAACGGATGCCACCGCCTACGGGTGTGGTCAGCGGGCCTTTAATGCTGATAACATACTCTTGGAGCACTTCCAGGGTTTCTTCCGGCATCCAGACATCGGGGCCGTATACTTTGGTGGCTTTTTCACCGGTGTAAACTTCCATCCAGACGATGGAACGCTTACCGCCGTAAGACTTCTCAACAGCTGCGTCAACAACCTTTAGCATGGCGGGAGTTACGTCCACGCCAATACCGTCACCTTCGATGAAAGGGATGACGGGATGGTTGGGAACATTCAGTGAGAGATCAGCGTTAACGGTAATTTTGTCACCATCGGAAGGTACCGTGATCTTCTGGTATCCCATTCTTAACTCCGTTATGTGGAATGTGTGGCGCCGAAGTAGTGATTTGTTCTCCGACGTTCTTGATATTCTTGTAGTTTTGCTACATTCCGGTTGCCTTTATTTCAAATTCTGGTTAGGCAAACCGTATTGGCGGTAAAAGATACCGTAAACTTAAGCAATAATAAATGCGCCATGTTACAAAACTACATTTATTCACAAGATCCCAAAGCCTGTTGATGCTTTGTAATTGAACCCGGCATTTCCAAATTCTGGCCCCATTATTTTGCTGTTAGGGGCTTATTCTTGTGGACGTGCATCTGCCGTTGCATAGAATAGGACGGTTTAACAACATCAGATGACTCAGAACGCATTTCTATGACTGAAAACTCCCAGACCCGTGTCATTGTCGGTATGTCCGGCGGTGTTGATTCTTCTGTCTCCGCCCTTCTGCTGATGGAGCAGGGTTATCAGGTGGAGGGTCTGTTTATGAAAAACTGGGAAGAAGACGACGGGACAGAATACTGTACCGCCCGGGAAGACCTCACCGATGCCCAGAAAGTCTGTGACAAGCTGGGCATCCATCTGCACCAAGCCAACTTTGCCGCTGAGTATTGGGACAATGTCTTTGAACACTTTCTGGAAGAGTACCGTGCCGGACGCACGCCAAATCCCGATATTCTCTGCAACCGGGAAATAAAATTTAAGGCATTCCTGGATTATGCCCTCGAACTGGGAGCGGATTATATTGCCACAGGCCATTATGTTCGGCGGGATGACACCACTAGCCGCTGCCTGATGCGCAAAGGTCTGGATAACAACAAGGATCAGAGTTACTTCCTCCATGCCGTGGGTGAAAAAGAGCTGGCCAGAACCCTGTTTCCTGTTGGCGAGCTGGAGAAAAGTGAAGTGCGTGACATCGCTGAAAAACATGGACTGGTGACGTTTAATAAGAAAGACAGCACCGGCATCTGTTTTATCGGCGAACGTCGTTTTCGGGATTTCCTCAAGCAATACCTGCCCGCCCGGCCCGGCATGATTGAGACAACGGAAGGTGAAGTGATTGGTGAGCATCATGGCCTGATGTACCACACCATTGGTCAGCGACAGGGTTTGGGTATTGGCGGCTTGAAAAACGCCAGTGAAGAACCCTGGTATGTGCTGGAAAAAGACCTTGAAAGAAATGTACTGATTGTTGGTCAGGGTAACAACCACCCTATGTTGTTCTCCTCAGCCCTATCCGCTGATACTATTTACTGGATTAACGGTGAACCCGAGTTGCCGGCACGATTAATGGCTAAGGTGCGTTATCGTCAGAGGGACCAGGCCTGTACCCTTCAGCGTGGCAGTGATGGCCGTTACCTGGTGGTTTTTGACGAACCCCAGCGTGCGGTAACCCCCGGCCAGTCTGTGGTCTTTTATGACGGTGATATCTGTCTGGGCGGCGGTGTTATTGAGCAGCGTCATGCCTCTCTTGATCAGGCCAGCTGAATTTCCGACTGAACGAAAACTCATGACGACCCAGGATAAACAGGATTATCTGAAGCTGTGATGCACACTGAATCCGACCGAACCCTTGCCCTCGCAGGCATTTTTCAGGCCTGCGGGGTGGTGGAGAAAATTGCCCATACCTCTCTCGCTCCGGCCGATACCATAGAAACCTGTATAAACAGTATCTTTGTCACCAATCCCAAGAATGTGGCAGAGGTTTATGGAGGGGCCTGGAATGTCCAGCCTGGCCTGAGAACCCTGCGGGGACTGCTGGAGCGTAATGCCGATGTGGTTCGTTCGGACACCATTCGTTATGCCCTGACCCTGATCCATATCGAGCGTAAACTACGCAATAACAGGGATATGATGAATAAAATTGGCGCGGGTATCGATAAGGCCAGCGGCCAGCTGGCACACTTTGAACCTCTTCATGAAAATATTCTTGCCAGTCTGGCAGGGGTTTACCTCGAGACCATCAGCACCTTTAAAACCCGGGTGCAGGTAACCGGTGATGTCCGCCATCTCCAGAATCCCGCCAGCGCCAATAAAATCCGTGCGGCTTTGCTAGCGGGAGTACGTTCCGCCATTCTCTGGCGCCAGGTGGGCGGCCGTCGCTGGCATCTGGTGTTTGCCCGAAAGTCCATGCTGGCGGAAACCTCAAGGCTGCTGAAAGGCCAGAGTTAAACCAGGTTGAGTGAGGATGAATACTGAGGGGCAGATTTTTTCGCTGTTTTGCTGTAGGATGCGCCCCGCTCGCGCTAGGCGCATACTTATAACTTATGAACAGCACTGACAAGGGTCACCCAATGGAACTGTCATCGCTTACTGCAATTTCCCCCGTCGATGGCCGCTACGGCAGCAAGACCTGCGTGCTGAGAGATATGTTCAGCGAATACGGGTTGATCAAGGCCCGTGTTGAAGTGGAGGTACGCTGGCTGCAGCGCCTCAGCCAGCACAGGCAGGTAGCCGAACTGCCGGCTTTCAGCGATGAAGCCAATGTTCTTCTGGACGGTATTGTCAGCAGCTTCTCCGTTGATGACGCAGCTCAAATCAAAGCCATTGAGCGCACCACCAACCATGATGTCAAAGCCGTAGAATATTTCCTGAAAGAGCAGATGAGGCAGAATCCGGAGTTGACCAGGGCCTTGGAGTTTGTTCACTTCGCCTGCACCTCCGAAGATATTAACAATCTGTCCCACGGTCTGATGCTGAAACAGGGCCGGGAAGTGATTGCCGCTACCATGGGTAAGGTCGTAGAAGCTATTCGTGCCCTGGCTCACGAGCATGCTGCTGTGCCCATGCTGAGCCGCACCCATGGCCAGACAGCCTCCCCCACTACCCTGGGCAAGGAAATGGCCAACGTCGCCTATCGCCTTCAGCGTCAACTGGAGCAGCTGGACCAGGTTCCCCTGCTGGGTAAAATCAATGGTGCGGTTGGTAACTACAATGCCCACCTTGCGACCTACCCGGATATTGACTGGGAAGCCAATGCTCAGGGGTTTATTGAATCCCTGGGGCTGACCTTTAACCCCTATACTATCCAGATTGAACCCCATGACTATATTGCTGAACTGTTCGATGTCGTGCGTCGTTTCAACACCATTCTGATCGATTTTGACCGGGATGTCTGGGGTTATATCTCCATGGGTTACTTTAAGCAGCACACTATTGCCGGTGAAGTGGGTTCCTCCACCATGCCCCACAAGGTAAACCCTATCGACTTTGAAAACTCCGAAGGTAACCTCGGCCTGGCTAATGCTGTGCTGGAACATATGGCGGTGAAACTGCCTGTGTCCCGCTGGCAGCGAGACCTGACGGATTCCACCGTGCTGCGCAATATGGGTGTTGGTCTGGCTTACAGCCTGATTGCCTATGAAGCCAGCCTGAAAGGAATCAGCAAGCTGCAGGTGAATGCCGAGCGTCTGTCTGAAGATCTGGATAACGCCTGGGAAGTAATGGCGGAGCCGGTTCAAACCGTTATGCGTCGCTACGCTATTGAAGAACCCTATGAAAAACTGAAAGCCTTTACCCGTGGCAAGGTTATTACCCGTGATGCCATGATGGCTTTTGTCGATCAGCTGGATATGCCCCGGGAAGCGAAGGATGCCCTGAAGGCTATGACCCCGGCCAGCTATATCGGTAATGCTGAAGAGCAGGCCCGTAAAATCTGATCTTTATCTTAAATCAGGGTTATAAAGGAGAGCTTCGGCTCTCCTTTTTCTATGGATATTCAGAATATTACGTCAGCTATTACAGAGCGCAGATAATGACAAAACAGTCCTCACCTCTCGGCCATCATACTCCTGAAGAGTTTCTACGGGATTACTGGCAGAAAAAGCCCCTGCTGATTCGCAATGCCATGCCCGGTTTTCAGTCGCCTCTTTCTGGTGATGAACTGGCAGGTCTGGCCTGCGAAGAGGAGATAGAGTCCCGGCTGGTTATTGGCCAGGACAAAGACTGGCAGTGTAAAAGAGGCCCGTTTACCAGTAAGGACTTTACCTCCCTGCCCTCTTCCCACTGGACCCTGCTGGTTCAGGCGGTTGATCACTGGGAGCCGGAGGCCAGAAAGTTACTGGAACAGTTCCGGTTTATCCCTGACTGGCGACAGGATGATTTGATGATCAGCTATGCGGTGGATGGCGGCGGTGTCGGCCCCCACTTTGATAATTACGATGTTTTTCTGTTGCAGGCTGAGGGTCAGCGTCACTGGCGTATCGGGCAGCACTGTGACGATAATTCTCCCCTTATGGATACCGATGCCCTGAAACTGCTTGAGTATTTTCAGGAAAGTGGCGGGTGGGTTCTGAATCCCGGAGATATGTTATATCTGCCTCCCTGTATCGCCCATTGGGGTGAAGCTGTAGGCGATAACTGCATTACCTGTTCCATTGGCTTCCGGGCTCCGTCAAAGGCGGAAATCCTGGGTGACTTCTCCCACTTTGTAGCGGAAACCATGAATGAGCAGATGCGCTATGCAGACCCGGACCTGGCTCTGCAGTCATCTCCCGGGGAAATAACTTCAGATGTCGTTACCCGTGTGCAGAATATTCTTCTGCAGACTGTTCAACAGCCAGAGGTGATAGCCAAGTGGCTGGGCAGGCATATGACCGCGCCCAAGTACCCTGATTCAGTTGGCGATACGGTCTGTGAAGACAGATCCATGTTGACCAGTGGTTCCCGTATTGCCTGGTTTCGAAATGGAAATGGCAGTATAAATCTGTATGTGAATGGTGAGATGAAATGCCTGCCTGCAGAAACAGAAACGGCAGTTCAACAGTTGTGTGCTGACAGGCTGCTGTCAGAGCATGTCCGTCGCACACTTGGAGAAGAGATTATCCTTTGGCTGGGAGAGATTGAAGCATTCTTGTGATAGAAAAAATATCATTTCAGGCCCTGTGGCTGTTGCTGCAAAAGGAAAGGTCGCAGTGGCCAGCTTTCAGAGGAGGGGGAGTCTATTCTGGCTTGATATTCATCGGAAATCTGAACCGCGTCCTCAAGGGCTTTTCTGGCGCTTGGGTACTGTAAATCTGGCAGGGTCAGAGCTTCTTTCAAGTGAGTCTTCGTCTCTGTCAGAATCTCACGTACCCCTTCAGCATACCCCCCCTTAAGAAGTAGCTGCCGGATTTTGTAGAGTTTCGCCCGAATCACAAACAGCAGGTAAAGGCTTTTCCCTGGTAAATTCAAGAATGCCCCCTTCCACCTGGAAAGGCCTGCCAGTATTTTGTAGTTTGTGATCGCATAATTAGAGCCGTTAAGAAGGTTGGCCAGAGCCCTGAGGCGCAGCAAGTCCATATTGTCCTGTTCGTTAATGATTTTTTCTGCTTCCTGATGTCCCAGCCAGCCATACCCCCCATAGAACCCCGGATTATTCAGTAAGAGCTGCAGCTGCCAATAGAGCCATTTCATCTGCGGTGGGTTCACCAGTTTGCCTTTAACCTGGTAACCACCAAGAATCTGGCAAAGAGTCAGAGCTGATGAGAAGGAGTGAAAAGCCTTTTTGAAGTTAACGGCATCCTGATACAGCCAGTTCATCCCTTCACTGATATATTTCAAGACAAGGGTGTAACCGCCGGTATTTGTGTCTCTGGTCAGCTCACTGTCCAATTCGTTTCGCAGGAGGGCCGCTTCATGGGAAGAAGGTATATCTGGTTTGATCTCTGAGGATGCCATCTTGATGGCGGTATTCTCCAGCGAAGGCAGAATGAAGGTATGTTCCAGGTGTTTTTTTAAGGTATCCGGAGTGAAAACTGCGCTGGCTGCTGCAGACGCAGCTGCATGCCTGAGCATGGCGGACGAGCCAATTGGCAATAGTAGTAAAACAGCGGTGAAAAGAAAGAATGCACTGTTCTTCAGGGGTTTTCGAGGGTAAAAAAACACGCCTTGTTTTCTCCTCTTGCCTTTTTTGATTGCTGTTGGTATTGGGTGACAATTACTGGGTGACCATGATTGGCGGTAGTCAATATGGACGAATGTTGGTGTTTTTTCCAAATACTGACGGGAGGCGGGAAAATAAAAACGGGGTTACCAGACCGGCAAACCTGATAACCCCAAAAAAGGCGCAGTGACTTTTCAAAAGTTTCTGCAAAGTATCCGTTAAAATATCAGGCGGATTATCAACTGAATGCTTTGATAACCTGAGAGAAGTTGTCCAGCATTTCCAGCTCTTCTTCCTGGGTGAAGTAGCCTACGTGGTGCCAGCAAACGAATTCCTCAGTGCCGTACTTCTCTTTCAGAGCGCCAATCTGGTCAACAACCTGCTGGACAGTTCCCTTCCAGACACGCCCCATGGGCACGTTGTAAGGGGGCACGTTATAAGCGGTGTTAAACAGGGTTGAGAAGTCATCATAGTGCTGGCTGGCCTGCTTCTCGTTGCTGCCGATAGTCAGGTGACCCCCCAGAACCAGGGTGTTACCTGTGGTTAGCTCGGTATGGCCGTGCTTGTGGGCTTCTTCGATATAGATATCCATGGTGGTATCGATAAATTCATCCTTGGCCACAAACGCAACCAGCTTGGCACCCTCTTTGGCCCAGAACCTGGCGGTTTCCATAGACCAGGAGAAAGGCACGTACAGGGGCGGGAAGTCGCGGCCCGGGCGCTTGCGCGGATGGGGAACGATACCAATTTCCTGCAGCTCGTCATTTTCGTTCAGGGCCGCATTACCACCCCACATTTTGGTGGGCGGGAAAGGCCACTTGATATTTTTGGGGGGGATCTGCCAGAACTCGCCGTCGTAGCTGAAGGTTTTCTCGGTCCAGGCTTTCTTCACAATTTTCCAGGACTCTTCCATCAGGCGGCGGTTTTTCATGTCCGCTTCAGAACGGTCGGACTGGGTGGTGGTGATATCCAGATGCTGGGCCAGGGTATTCAGCCAGCGAGGGGTGTTGCCACGAACGAAGCCCACAAACAGACGACCATCGGTCATATGATCCAGCATGGCCATATCTTCTGCCAGGCGCAGGGGGTGGTGAGCGGTCAGGGCCATACCCACCTGTCCGACGGCCAGGTTCTTGGTGTGCTTGGCGATATGCAGGTTCCACAGCAGCGGATTGGTGGTGGTTTCTACACCTTCCACCTGGAAGTGGTGTTCGGTCATACAGAAGCCGGCATAGCCATTGTTGTCGGCAAACTGCATCTGTTCGGTAGTGCGTTGCAGCAGGGTGTTAAAACGCTCCGGATCGGCACCGGGGTTTTCTACACTTTCACCCTTTTTGCGCATATAAGGCTGAACGAGGACGTGGGCTTTCATAATTGACTCCCTGTGATTGTTCTCTGTTCTTGTTTAGTATTTTTATTTATAGAAGTGAACGTTCATTCACTCTTTCAGCTATCTTATTGAACGACAAAATCAACACATTGATCTAAGTCAATTTTGAGGAGGGTTTGTAAAAATCTGCTAAATGCTGGTGACTTGCTAGGCTATGCCCTTTCCTTTTCGTAATGGTGGGAGGAGATTATGCGCCGAGGTTTAAGCTTGTTCGGAAAATTAAGACTGCTCGGAAAAGTGGCCAGGTGTCTTTTAAACGGCCTGATCTTTGGTTGTACTCTGCTAATGGCTTCTCTTTCTTATTCCCAGAAAACCGTTCTGGTCACAGGAGGGGCTGGTTTTATAGGCAGCCATACAGTTGTTGAGCTTCTGAACAATAACTACAGCGTTGTAATCTTCGATAATTTTCAAAATAGCAAGAGTGAGGTTATTAAGAATATTGAAAGAATTACCGGAAAAAATGTCACGGTCGTAAAGGGGGATATATGCAGTTATCAGGATGTAGATAGTGTTTTTGTCCAAAACCCTTCCATTATGGCGGTTATTCATATGGCAGGGGTGAAATCCGTTGCAGAGTCTGTTCGTGACCCTGCTAAGTACCATAAGATCAATTTTGAAGGAACCGTTAACCTATTAAATGCAATGGGAGTCCATGGGGTGTATGACCTGGTATTCAGCTCTTCTGCCACTGTTTATAAAACCCACCCGGGAAAGCAGCGCTTGGTCGAAACCGCAGAAACAGGTCCCACAACCCCCTATGGGGAGTCAAAATTGAAAGTGGAACAACGGCTTGCTGAATTAAGTCAGAATAATCCTGCTTGGGGAATTGCAGTATTGAGATATTTTAACCCGGTTGGTGCCCATCACAGTAGATTGATTGGCGAAGATCCGGCGGGACCGCCAGCCAATCTTGTACCGGTGATCTGTCGTGTCGCGATGGGACAGCAGCCACAGTTGGATATCTATGGAAGTGATTATTGTACGCGAGATGAAACAGCGGAGCGGGATTACATCCATATAGAAGATGTAGCCAAAGGACATATTGCTGCTCTTGGATGGTTGGAACGTTTTAACAGGGGAATAAAAATCTGGAACCTTGGTAGAGGCGAAGGGGCAACAGTGCTGGAGGTTGTTAATCTTTTTGAGCAGGTTAATAAAGTTAAAGTTGTCCGCAGATTTATGGCCCGTCGACCCGGAGATGCCGAGAGCGTGGTATCAGATCCAACATTAATAAAACAGGAGCTGGGGTGGACAGCGGAAAAAACACTGGAAGATATGCTGATTACTGCCTGGGAATATCATCAGAAGAAGCCTTCCGCACAATAAGCTACTGAGGGAAAAGAAAACAGAAGACTCGCCGAACAGGTTTTCTATCCGGTGAGTCTGTCAGATTAATACAGATTAAAGTTGATGTTTACTGCTCCAGCCTGGCCTTGGCTTCCCGGCGACGGGCATGGAGAACAGGCTCGGTGTAACCGCTGGGCTGTTCAGCACCCTTCAACACCAGATCAAGGGCCGCCTGAAAGGCAACACTGTTATCAAAGTCCGGAGCCATATTGTGGTACAGAGGGTCACCGGCATTCTGCTGATCAACAATAGCGGCCATGCGCCGCAGTGACTCCATCACCTGCTCTTCACTGCAAACACCGTGGCGCAGCCAGTTGGCCATATGCTGACTGGAAATTCGCAGGGTGGCGCGGTCTTCCATCAGACCCACATTGTTAATATCCGGAACCTTGGAGCAGCCAACCCCCTGCTCTACCCAGCGTACTACGTAACCGAGAATGCCCTGGGCGTTGTTATCCAGCTCGTTCTGGATATCGTCAGCACCTAAAGCCTTCAGGCTGTCATCGTCAAGTAGGGGCAGGGTCAGAATGTCATCCAGGCTGGCACGTTTCCGGCCGGCCAGTTCATCCTGACGGGCCGCGACATTGACCTTGTGATAATGCAGCGCGTGCAGGGTAGCCGCTGTAGGTGAAGGTACCCAGGCGGTATTGGCACCGGCCATGGGGTGACCGATCTTCACTTCCATCATCTCGGCCATATTGTCCGGGATCGGCCACATGCCTTTGCCGATCTGGGCGCGGCCCTTCAGGCCCGCAGCCAAACCTGTATCTACATTCCAGTCTTCGTAAGCCTTGATCCAGGCCTGCTGCTTCATGGGGCCTTTGCGTACAACGGGGCCTGCCTCCATGGAGGTATGGATTTCATCACCAGTGCGGTCCAGGAAACCGGTATTGATAAACACCACCCGCTCGCTGGCGGCGGCGATACAGGATTTCAGGTTCACAGTTGTACGACGTTCTTCATCCATAATACCCATCTTCAAGGTATTACGGGCCAGACCCAGGGCATCTTCCACCCGGTTAAACAGGGTGTTGGCGAAGGCCACCTCTTCCGGACCGTGCATCTTGGGCTTAACAATATATACGCTGCCTTCACGGGAGTTGCTGTTCAGGCCACCTTTTTTATTCAGGTCGTGTATAGCGATCAGGGAAGTGAACATCGCGTCCATCAGACCTTCCGGTACTTCTCTGCCCTCGCCATCGAGAATGGCTTCGTTGGTCATCAGGTGACCAACATTACGGACAAACAGCAGGCTGCGACCGGGCAGCACCAGTTCTCCACCGTTCGGGGCAGTGTAAGTACGGTCTTCATTCAGCTTGCGGGTGAAAGATTTACCGCCTTTGTTTACGGTTTCTGTCAGGTTACCTTTCATCAGGCCCAGCCAGTTGCTGTAAACAACGGCCTTGTCTTCAGCGTCTACGGCAGCAATGGAATCTTCACAGTCCATAATGGCTGTCAGCGCGGATTCAACCAGTAGGTCATTTACGCCGGCAGGATCAGTTTTTCCGATCGCGCCTTCCGGATTGATCTGAATTTCAATGTGCAGCCCATTGTTTTTCAAAAGAATTACACTGGGAGAAGCAGCATCGCCACGGTAGCCGGAGAAACCTTCAGACTCCCTCAGGCCCACTTCCTTACCGTCTGCCAGTTTCACTGCCAGCTGGTTCTCTTTTACGGCATAGGCGACAGAGTCTGCATGGCTGCCGCCATTCAGGGGAGCTGCCTCATCCAGGACGTTACGGGCATAGGCGATAACCTTCGCGCCACGCTTGGGGTTATAGGCACCGCCGCGTTCCGCGCCATCGTTTTCATCAATAACATCGGTGCCGTACAGAGCGTCGTACAGGCTGCCCCAGCGGGCATTGGCGGCGTTCAGGGCGTAGCGGGCGTTCATAATCGGCACAACCAGCTGGGGGCCGGCGACAGTAGAGACTTCTGCATCGACATTTTCGGTGCTGATTTTAAAGTCAGGGGCTTCCGGTAACAGGTAGCCGATCTCTTTCAGGAAGGCTTTGTAGGTTTCCGGATTGTGGGGTTTGTTTTCCTGGTGCCGCTCTTTGTGCCAAGAATCAATCTGCTTCTGCATTCTGTCCCGCTTGGCCAGCAGCTCACGGTTAACCGGGCCCAGCTCGTTAACAATGGCTTCAAAGGCAGTCCAGAATGCTTTGGACTCCACGCCGGTTTCCGGCGCGATTTCTTTCTCTACCAGATTGTAAAGAACACTGGCAATCTGCAGTGAGCCAAACTGTGTACGTTCTGTCATCTCGCTACCCCGTCTGTTGTGCAGCTGCTGCTGTTTCGTCCGCTGTTTTTATTTTATGCTTATTGCCTGCAACCTCTCTGTCGCAGGTCTTCATCATTGGCGGCAAAAATGCCTGAAAAAACAGCTGTTGCCAAGCGCCTCAGTGGAACTGTTCCCGTATTTTGAGTCGTATTCATAAGCAAAATCGTCTGAAAGTACCGGGTTTTAAAGGGATATTTATGGGCTAACGACCAGTATTCACAAAATAAATACCTGAAATAAAAAAGGGAGATTGCCACTGATCGCGACATTTACTTAGAATGCGATCACCGAACCGAAATGGTGTCGGCAAAAATACGCACCAAGGCAGAGTAGCTGACGTATTAACACAACAAGAAGTACTGCCCGATAATTTAATCTTCTCTGGGTGAAACGGCTGCTACCAAAACTAAAGGACCGATCATGTCAAACTATCTGAAAGACATTGACTCCGTTGCTTCCCTGAAAGCAACTCAAGGGTCAGCCTGGGACGCCATCAACCCTGAATCCGCTGCACGCATGCGTGCTCAGAACAAGTTCAAGACTGGTCTGGATATCGCCAGGTACACTGCTGGTATCATGCGCCGTGACATGGCTGAGTTCGATAAGGACAAGACCAAGTACACCCAGTCCCTGGGCTGCTGGCATGGTTTCGTAGGTCAGCAGAAGCTGATCTCTATCAAGAAGCACTTCGGTACAACCGAGCGTAAGTACCTGTACCTGTCTGGCTGGATGGTTGCCGCTCTGCGTTCCGACTTTGGTCCTCTGCCTGACCAGTCTATGCACGAGAAAACTGCCGTTGTCGGTCTGGTTGAAGAACTGTACACCTTCCTGCGTCAGGCTGACGCCCGTGAGCTGGGTGGCCTGTTCCGTGCCCTGGACGCGGCCCGCGAAGCTGGTGATGCCGCTAAAGAAGCTGACATCCAGTCTCAGATCGACAACCACGAAACTCACGTTGTACCTATCGTTGCTGACATCGACGCTGGTTTCGGTAATGCTGAAGCCACTTACCTGATGGCCAAGCAGATGATTGAAGCCGGTGCCTGTGCACTGCAGATCGAAAACCAGGTAGCTGATGAGAAGCAGTGTGGCCACCAGGACGGTAAAGTGACCGTTCCTCACGCTGACTTCCACAACAAGCTGCGCGCCCTGCGTTACGCTTTCCTGGAGCTGGGTATTGATGATGGTGTTATCGTTGCCCGTACTGACTCCGAAGGTGCTGGCCTGACTAAAGAAATCGCTGTAGTTAAAGAGCCAGGCGATGCTGGTGACGTCTACAACTCCTACCTGGACGTTGAAGAAGTTTCTCCAGAAGATACTGCTGAAGGTGACGTACTGATCAGCCGTAACGGCAAACTGGTTCGTCCCAAGCGCCTGCCTTCTGGCCTGTACCAGTTCCGTCAGGGTACTGGCCATGAGCGCTGTGTATTCGACTGTATCGGCGCTATCGACGCTGGTGCTGACCTGCTGTGGATCGAAACTGCCGTTCCGACTGTCCACGAAATCAAGGGCATGATGGACGAAGTTCGTAAAGTTCACCCCGATGCGAAGCTGGTTTACAACAACAGCCCGTCCTTCAACTGGACTCTGAACTTCCGTCAGCAGATTTTTGATGCCTGGGAAGCTGAAGGCAAAGACGTTTCTGCTTACGATCGCAGCAATCTGATGTCCGCTGAATACGACGATTCTGAGCTGTCTGCTACCGCTGACGCTCGCATTAAGACATTCCAGGCTGATACTTCACGTGAAGCGAACGTATTCCACCACCTGATCACTCTGCCGACTTACCACACGACTGCACTGTCTGTAGACAATCTGGCGAAAGAGTACTTCGGTGAAGCCGGTATGCTGGGTTATGTTGAAGGCGTCCAGCGTAAGGAAATCCGTCAGGGTATCGCCTGCGTTAAGCACCAGAACATGGCTGGTTCCGACATGGGTGACGACCACAAAGAATATTTTGCTGGTGAGAACGCTCTGAAAGCTGGCGGTGCCAAGAACACCTCCAACCAGTTCAGCTGATTAATTGGCTCGAAACTGCCGCTTATAGCGGAATGTGCTCCGACGAAGGCGGGCGCTTTTGAAAGAAAGCAGCCCGCCGGAAAAGGCGACCTCAGGTCGCCTTTTTTATTCTTTTATCCCTGTGACGAAAGCCAGACTTGGCTTAGCAGGTCACAATAGGTGTCATCACCAAAATCCTTGCAGAACAAACCTGCACAGCAGTCATCATTCCGATAGCACTCAACATACCTGCCCTTGCAAAGCTGACAGTATCCTGTGTCCATATCCGCACTATAGACATGGCATCTTGCGCCCAGTGTATCTGGTGCAGGTTGGCAGCAGTCCTGATCTGAACGGCAGATCTTTCCCACCGGAGCACAGCCCACAGCATTCCCGCCCATACCAAAGGCAATAAGCCCCAGGAGCAGGCTGGTACCAGAGATAATCTTTTTCATATCAAGTAACCTGTCAAGTCCATATATGTCTATTGCAAAAATAAAGGGTTACGGCTGCTGGTTGCACAGACCTCTTATTTTAGACTGATCCCTTTGATAAGATGCTGTTTTATAGAACCCATAAAAATCACCACTCAGACAGCACAGAGTGAGACGACCATGAGTACCGCCCCAGCCTACCTGAGAGATGCCAAAGACCTGTTGAGCAAGGATGGATTTACGACAGGAAACGTCTGGTATCACGGCACTTCATCGGCGCTGCAGGCTTCAATACTTGAGCATGGCCTCAAGCGTTCCGGTGACAAGGCCATGAAGCAGGTTGCCAAACAGACCATGGCCACTATCGGCAATAACTATGTTGAAACCATTGAGCCGGTGTTTCTTACCCAGAGCAAAGAAATCGCCTGGTATTGGGCCGAACAGACTGTACGTGACCGCAGCGTTCGTATTGAAGGCGAAGAACAGCCCGTAGTATTGGCTGTTACCCTGCCCGGCGAAGAAAACAGTAAGGTTAAGCCCGATGTTGGTGCCGCAAGTTTACTTATGGTGAAAGAAGGCGAAGCCTATCTGGCTTATATTGCAGGCTTGTATGAGAACGCCGGATTGCCCACCCCCTCTATTGACCTGATGAAAGCCGATCGTATGGAATACCTTAATAAACTGGGTATGGCTTACTGTAATCAGGATATTATCACTGAATATATTTCTGTTTTAACAGGCTGAACAGCCGCATAAAGCAGTTCTCCCTTTCCCCGGTATATCCGGGGTTTACTGCTCCATGAAAAAGAAATAGCGTCCAATGGTCGTTTTTCTTTGTGGTTTTTGTAGAATGGCTTGACCAGAAGATCTGTTACTGAAATAAGAATGAATCATGGATTGGATATGTTACGACATTTGACATTTGTTATTGGTTTTTTTGTGCTGTTTTCCGGTTATGCGTCCGCAGGATGGGTGCTGGACCCACAGCAATCCAGGCTTTATTTCAGTTTTACCAAAAGTACCCACCTTATTACCACTGCCACATTTACAAATCTCAATGGCCGGATTGATGACAGCAGGAACGTCAATATCACTATTGATCTGGCCAGCCTCTCCAGCGGTATCGAAAAACGGGATAACCGCCTGAAAGACCTTTTTTTCGAGGTCAGCAAACACCCGGTCGCTACAGTAGAGACCAAACTCTACAACCGGACCCTGAAGAGAATTCATGAATCCGGCCGCAATAATATGGTCTTCAGCTTTTTCCTGACCATGAATGGCGTAAAGAAACGTATGTCTGCCGAGACTTTTGTTGATCTCGATGAAAATAACGAGATCAATATTGTGACTCTTCAGCCGGTTATGGTTCATGCCAATGAATTTGGTTTTAGTGGTAAAGTGGCCGCTATGGTGAAAATGGCGGGTGTAAAAAATATTTCTTATGCGGTGCCGGTGACTTTTCGTCTAAGGTTTGTACCTGAAGAGAAAGAGCCGGGTTCTGCTAAATAACCCGCTGCCCTTTCTATCCCGTTGGCCTTTCCATAAGGGAGCCGTTGTTTAAACAGTTCCCTTCATTCTCAGCCCTTCCAGCTATGTCATTTCAGCGCGGGCGTTTCGAGGATTAAGCTCCGGTTTCCGGGCCAGTTCCACTATCAGCCGGCGCAGCCATCTGTGGCCGTAATCCTGTTGCAGCAGAGGACTCCAGGCCATTTTCAGGTCCAAGGGCGGAATGATGAACGGCGGTGGATGGATAATCAGGTCAGGATCTTCCGCCATCAGTTTGGCCGCCCGGGTAGGCAGGGTCGCGATCAGATCATTCTGCCGGGACAGCTGCATGGCCACATGGTAATGGCGGGTAAAAACCGCGATCTGCCTTTTATGGCCCAGGCGACTGAGGGCATCATCCACCCAGCCCAGGCGCTGGACATCTTCCGGGTTCATTCCCACACCCACACCCATGCCGGTTTTGCTGACCCAGATATGGCGGCCTTTCAGGTAGTTTTCCAGGGTGAATTTTCTGCGAATCAGATTGTTGCGGCTGAGCAGGCAGGAGAATCCATCTTCCCAGATGGTTGTCTGGTGAAAGGACTGGGGAATATCATCAAAGCGGTTGATAGCCATATCCACCCTGCCCTGCTCCACATCCTGGAAGCTGACATCACTGGGGGTCAGCATATCAAGGGTGACATGGGGAGCATCCTGGCGCAGCTGGCGCAGCAGGGTTGGAATAAGGGTGGATTCCGCATAGTCACTGGCCATAATCCGGAAAACCCGTCGACTGGATGAGGCTTCAAAGGGTGTCTGGGGCCTGACAGCCTGCTCTATACCGCTAAGGATATGGCGAATCAGCGGCTGCAGTTCTATAGCCCGTGCGGTCGGGGTCATACCATCGCTGGTACGTACCAGCAGGGGGTCATCAAACAGTGTCCGCAGGCGCCTGAGTCCATTACTCATGGCTGGTTGGGTGATGCCAATCTGGTCGGCCGCGCGGGTGACATTCTGCTCCCTGAGCAGGGCATCAAAATAGACCAGAAGATTCAGGTCTATTCTCGATACATTCACCATTATTATTCTCGGTGTTTTGTAATAAGTGAGAAAAATTATCGCATAACTTCGCCGTAAATGCGTCCGTCAGAAACTGGATTTAGGCACCATAGTGGAAAATGTATTGAAGTAATCCAGAGACAGCATGCCGTTGTAGTAACTGTCCCCCATGCCTGATTTTGCCATTATTCGGGTAATCCAGGGAGTAAGCGCATAACGTGACTCCGGAGGTGAAAGATGAATAGCAGCCGCAGCCGCAACAACGAAAGGTGCTGAAGCCAGAGCTAAAGGCGCAAGGGCCGGGCCCGCGGGACTGACGGCCAGATAGCCCAGGTACACAGGCAGTGCCCCTATCAGTCCGTGGCTGATACTGTCTATAACCCAGGAGCCACTCCATACACTCCATTGAGTCACCAGATAAATCTGCTGACTGGCCTTGTGGTATACGCCTCGGACAGTGATTCTCAGTACCCGGGTCTGGAGATCAACACCAAACAGGGCACCCCGGCACCAGGTAGAACTTTCAGGGACGGTAAAGTCACTGCCATAGTGCTGCAGCAGTGGCCAGGTCCAGGGGGTGTCCGTAGATTGCAGCACCACATTCCAGAGGCCTTCCCCGTTCAGGCGGATTTCAAAGCCTGCAGGGAATCCGTACTGGTTGTTGCCCCGCCGGGGAGCAAAGGTGGCTTTCTGACCAGTACTGAGATCACAGATTTCAAACTGGTCGCGTTTATTACTGTCCAGGCGTTCTGCCAGAGGAGTATCCGTTTTACTGTTAAGGGCATTTACCAGCTCTTCCGGCTCTTTCAGGATTTCATCCGGGGCAGTCTGGTTATTTTTGCCGACAAGGGCTGGCTCTAATGGGGCGTCGATCATAGAGCTTCGGTCACTGGCCTCTTCCAGGGCTCTCTTCATATCGGTAATCATGTCCGATATCTGGGCGCTGACCATTTCCAGCTTCCGGCGGGCGCTGACAACATCACTGAAGAGATCAAAGGAGCGAGTCCCGTAATCCATATTCTGCTTTATCCGGGATGACATTTCATTGAACTGTCCTATGGCGCTCAGATATTCCTGTCGTCTTTCCTCACCGGACTTGGTGAGAGCCTCCTCAATATGGGAATCCGCCTGTTGAATCAGGGTCGCGAGACTGTCGGAGTCATAAATGGAGCCGCTGAATACTGAAGACTTGTTGTGCAGCAGAGTTCTGACATGAACCAGGTACGCCCGTAGAGTCCCAAGACTAACAGGCAGATCCGGGCGCAGGCTGTTCTGGGAAGAGGATTCATCAGCATCGTAAAACAGGCTTTCCGCGTCAGTGCTCATGCGGGCCATATCAGTATCCTGATAGCCATTATTCTTTTTACCATTCATGTACAGACTGTTTTTGCCAGCATCTTCGTAGTGGTATTCATGGAGATGGGGAGCCCGTCCTTTGTAAAACTCCAGATACATCCAGTAAAGTCCGCCGGTGACGCCCCAAAAGGAGTAGCTGTTGTCCAGTCTGGCAATCCGCAGGCTGCTTTGCTTCTGGCTGAACTTATCTTCGGATTCGGTGAATTCGGCGCTGAGGTACCCCCCCGAGGAATCAAAAGACTCCCGGGAAGAGGTCAGATCCCTGCCCTTCCACTTCAGTTTCAACCATTTTCCCATACACAGGAATTCAGCATGGTTGCTGCTCTGACCATCAATAAAGGCCATATTATCGGTAGTCCAGGTGAGGTCTTTTTCCTGGTGATCTCCGGTAATCATCAGGCTGATATTACCCTTGTAGCGATCGACAACCACGGCATAACGCTCCACGGTCGCAGAGCTGTAATAAAAGTCGATGTAGTTCTTGAACTGGGTCCAAGATGGGATACCGTAGTAACTGGGATTCACCCCTCGCTTTGCGTTCAGATCTTCCAGGGTGCTGACGGCAAAGCCCTGGCGGGCAAAGTCATCTTCGTTTTTGACCGTCAGGACATAGATATCCTGAGGAATTTCACAATTCATCATGGCGACCTTGGCGAGAGAGACTGTGGGCTGAACGCCACAACAGGTCAAAGTAAACAGAAGACCAGCTTTGATTAATCGAGCGATAATGCCGGAGGCCCCCATTGCGCACACCTCATAAAGAATTGATGTGTACTCTGAGAGCGTTTCGGGACCAGGGTTCCGGCTGTGGGTGTTATGAATTGTAACCGGGGCTGTTAGTTGGACTGACCGTGCCGGGCCAGCAGGTTTTGCAGAAGCTCAGGATCGTCGGTCTCAATCCAGTCAACGCCCAAATGTTGGAGTCTGGTGGCTTCCTGTCTGTGATCAATGGATGGATCAGAAACGGTGCGGGTATCCAGAGGGAACAGAGTATAGGCACCAACCAGCATATTACGCTGGTGAAATTTCTGAACTGTATCGGAATCAATTAGCAAATGCTCAGCGCCAACAACGGAAGATCCGACCATGCCACCTATAGTATTCAGCTCCAGCAGTATATTGAGAAATGTCAGGTGATTCTGGCTCCCTTCGGGGGAAGAGAACTCACCGCCCAGATTGGGAAGCAGTGATGTCCACTTTTTCAGGCCATCCACCATGCCATCATCATAGGCAAAGCCGGATTGTATGGCGGGCAGTGTTTTTTCCAGTTCACGAAGCATAAAGAAATCAAAGGATGTAGAGATAACGCTATCCATACTTTGGGTCTTCTGAATGATATCCGCCACCAGTGACCCGGTGTGTCTCCGGCTCCACACAGGCTTGTAAGCCTTCATCTCAATATTAATCAACAGCTTGCCAGAGAACTCTTCCAGTACTTCTTCAAGAAGCGGGATACGCTGCTCACTGGGATATGCCTGATAATCGCTGCCACTGTCACCCTGGGCGTCATCCTGGGCCAGACGTTTCTGGATACGGAGTTGTGAGATTTCGTCCCAGGTCATATCTGTTATCTGGCCTTTTACGCCAGTCAGGCGCTCGGTGTTTTCATCATGGAAAACAACGATTTTGTTATCCCTTGTTGCAAACACATCCAGTTCAATACCATCAATGCCCAGCTCAACAGCTTTGTGGAATCCGGCCAGAGTATTTTCCTGATGAGCCAGGGGAACACCCCGATGACCCAGCACCAGAGGGCGGGTTTTATCCTTTAAAAATCCATTCATGGAAGTTCCTGCTTTATTATCTGCTTGTATAGCTTGTTATTTTGTTTTTTCTCCGGTTTCTCTACATGTTACCGGAACAGGCGCAGAGAGGCTGCCGGGAATATTCTTTGGAAGACGTGGAGGGATTTACAGGAAGTGATAACGGGCAAAAAGGGTAATTATGGGCAGGGCCAGCACAGTTCGGATAATAAACAATGACAACAAGTGAAAGAAATTCAGGGGAATTGATGAACGGAGAATCAGCACTCCGACTTCCGACATATAAACCAGCTGGGCTACTGAAAGCGCAGCAATAATAAACCGGGTCATTTCGTTATCTATTTGCGCACACAGAATAACGGGCAGGAACATATCAGCAAAACCAAGGAAAATAGCCGGAGCGGCCTTTGCTGCTTCCGGTATCTGCATGAATTCCAGAACAGGAATAAGGGGAGCACCCAGCCATCCAAAGATATTGGTCGTGTACGCGGTGACAAGGCCAGTGGTGGCAATCGTCATAATGATTGGAATAAAGACAAACCAGATATCAAGGGCATTCACTATGCCCTTCTGGATTAACTCATAAAATCCGGGGGCGCGGTTGGCTTTAGCAATTGCCTTGGACAGTCCGCCTTTCAGACCTGTTGCCGCCTGGGTATCGGTCATACGGTTATTGATATCGGCATTAGGGTGATAAGTGTCCGGTATTCGGCTAAGAGGCCATATACGCGGTTGTATCAGGGCGATACACAAGCAGGTGCAGATAACAGTGAGATAGAAATAAAGAAAGAGATGGGAAAGCCCAATAAAATTCACCACCACAACACAAAAGGAAATAGAGACTATGGAAAAGGTGGAGGCGATAACAGAAGCTTCCCTGGCGGTGTAATAGCCCTTTTCATATTGCCTTGAGGTAATCAGAGTACCGACTGTGCCATCACCCAAAAGTGAGGCAATAATATTGACACCGCTATTGCCTGGTACACGATAGGCTTTCGGAAGTATGCGATGCAAAAGAGAGCCAACCACTTCCACTACCCCATAATCCAGCAGTAATGGCAGAAACAGCCCGGCCAGAAGAAAGAAAATAAAAAGGACGGTGAGTAATTTAAACAGAACCAGGCCGCCGGTATTTTCTCCCCATATCCACTCCGGGCCGAGTTGAAACAGCACCATAACCCCGAGAGTCGCGCCGATGATTCTGATGATAATCCAGAAGACGGATGTTTGAAAAATGGTCCAGAGTACTTTGTTATTACGTATAAAAGCCGGCTCAAACAGATGGCCAATTAAAGCACCGGCAGCTGACAGGCACATAAGCAGAGTAATACAGGCAGGAAGCCACTGGTCAATTTTTTCCAGCAGAGAATAGCCAATTAGTCCCAGTAGTATTGTTGGTCCCCGGGGGCTGTCAAAAGGAATAAGAAAGAGAAGAACCCCCAGTGTTGAGGGCAGTAGAAACCGAAGCAGTCTGGAGAGTGTTAAGGGGTCTTCCTGACGGGCTGGTTTTGGAAGAAAATCGGGCAAAATCAAGCTCTTTTATTAATTATGTGAATGCTTAACCCGTTCAGTCTAGCCGAAAAGAGTTAGCTGGCAATTGAAAAGAGTCTGGATTTGAGCAAAAGAAACCCATAAAAAAGACCCGCGAGTTGCCGGCCTTTCTTTATGGTTCTTTATGGTCCGGTTGTCATCTGACGTTTTGAATCTGCCAGATGTCCGGATTTAAATATGGAGGCGAGTACCGGAGTCGAACCGGTCTGAATGGAGTTGCAGTCCACTGCATAACCGCTTTGCTAACTCGCCGGTAACCAGGCTAATCTACATATAGAGTGATTCAAAATCAATAGGTTGCGTCACTCTATACCGATTATTTTGACATACGTTCAATGCCCGTCTGGGCGATAATACGTGTGGCAATCTCCTCAACAGAATAATGGGTGGTATTGAGGTAGGGGATATTATTCTGCTGGAACATCTGCTCCACTTCCTGCAGTTCCATGGCGCATTGCCTGGATGAAGAGTAGCGACTGTTGGGACGACGTTCGTGGCGTATAGCCGCCAGTCTTTCCGGACTGATGGTCAGGCCGAACAGCTTATTCCTGAAAGGTTGCAGACACTTGGGCAGCCGCATCATATCCAGGTCATCTTCGGTAATGGGATAGTTGGCGGCGCAGATACCGAACTGCAGGCCCATATACAGGCAGGTCGGTGTTTTACCACACCGGGACACCCCCACAATAATAATGTCCGCTTCATTGTAAAAGCGGGTCTTTGCGCCATCGTCGTTATCCAGGGCGAAGTGCACGGCATCAATACGCTGGTTGTATTTGCTGGCAGAGGAGTGAATAGAGCGCTTTTTGCCAACCTCATGGATTGCATGGGAGTGGAGTTTACGCTCAAGGGTTGGCATAAAGGCATCGAAAATATCAATTCTGTCCGCCGGAGCGTGGCGGATAATGCCCGCGATTTTCTCATCAATAATAGTGCTGAAAATCAGGGGCTGCTCCGGTACGTTTTTGGCGGCTTCAGTGATTTCGGTTACAACCCTGTGGGCTTTGTCTTCGGTGTCGATATACGGCAGTGTCATACGGTCAAAGTCGATGTGCTCAAACTGGGCCAACAGGCTCTGGCCAAAGGATTCCGCAGTAATGCCCGTACCGTCGGAAATAAAATAAACCAACCGTGATGGATTCTGTTCAGACATAATTGTTTTTTGATGACCTTTTTTCGTAAAGTTCCTGAATCGCCGGCGCGACCATTTTAACGTATGAAGCAAGAACGTATAGTGCGACACAGCTGACAAAAGACGCTTACGTATCTTTCGTTCGGTATATACTTGTTCAACCCTGTTCGTATCGCTCTGAAAACGGTATTGTGAGGGCAATGTCTGCCTGTAGGAAAGATGTTTTTTTATAGTGTACACAGACGACCTGTAGCGATTGACAGGGACAGTTTTCTTAAGGGGGTATCTTTTGGAAGCATATGTAATCAGTCTTGGCAAACTCGGTGCCAACGATGTTGAAACCGTCGGGGGGAAGAATGCGTCCCTGGGCGAAATGATCAGTAACCTTTCCAGTGCCGGTGTATCGGTTCCCGGCGGGTTTGCCACAACTGCTGATGCGTATCGGGAATTTCTGGAGAAAAGCGGCCTGAATGACCGCATTCACGCCCTGCTGGACACTCTGGATGTTGATGATGTCCGTGCGCTGGCCAGCGCCGGCTCCCAGATTCGCAAGTGGATTGTTGAGCAGCCTTTCCAGCCGGAACTGGAAAAGGCTGTATGTCAGGCCTGGGAAGACCTGGTCGGTGACAATCCCAACCTGGCGGTTGCCGTACGCTCTTCCGCCACCGCTGAAGACCTTCCTGATGCTTCCTTTGCCGGACAACAGGAAACCTTCCTGAATATACGTGGCTACGACAATATTCTTGTGGCCATTAAAGAGGTGTTTGCCTCCCTCTTTAATGACCGGGCTATCTCCTACCGGGTTCATCAGGGCTTTGACCATCGTAATGTGGCCCTGTCCGCCGGCATCCAGAAGATGGTGCGCAGTGAAACCGCCTCCTCCGGGGTTATGTTTACCCTGGATACGGAATCCGGTTTCCGTGACGCCGTGTTTATCACCTCCTCTTATGGTCTTGGTGAAATGGTGGTTCAGGGCGCGGTAAACCCGGACGAATTTTATGTGCACAAGCCTACCCTGGAAGCTGGCCGCCCTGCAGTGCTGCGCCGCAACCTGGGCAGCAAAGCGGTAAAAATGATGTACACCGGTGACAGCTCCGCCGGACGCTCCGTGAAAACCCTGGATGTGGATGAAGCTGATCGTCATCGTTTCTCTATTACCGATGCGGAAGTGGAAGAACTGTCCCGCCAGGCCCTGATTATTGAAAAGCATTACCAACGCCCCATGGATATTGAGTGGGCCAAAGATGGAGATGATGGCAGGTTGTACATTGTCCAGGCTCGCCCGGAAACCGTAAAAAGCCGCAGCCAGGGTGGTGTGATGGAGCGCTACCTGCTGAAAGAGACCGGCAAGGTGCTCGCGGAAGGTCGCAGCATCGGTCAGCGCATTGGCAGCGGTACGGTTAAGGTGATTAACAGCATCTCTGAGATGGATCGGGTTCAGCCCGGTGATGTTCTGGTTTCCGATATGACCGACCCCGACTGGGAACCGGTTATGAAACGGGCCTCCGCGATTGTGACCAATCGTGGTGGACGTACCTGTCATGCCGCCATTATTGCCCGTGAGCTGGGTATTCCTGCGGTTGTGGGTTGTGGCGATGCAACCGGAACCCTGAAAGACGGTATGGATGTAACCGTTTCCTGCGCTGAAGGTGATACAGGTCTGATTTATGAAGGCCTGCTGGACTTTGATATCCACAGTAACTCTGTGGACACTATGCCCGAGCTGCCCTTCAAGATTATGATGAATGTCGGTAACCCCGACCGAGCTTTTGACTTCGCCTCTCTGCCGAACAGCGGTGTAGGTCTGGCCCGTCTTGAGTTCATTATTAATCGTATGATCGGAGTACACCCAAAAGCCCTGCTGAATTACGACGCCCTGCCCTCCGATATCCGTAACAGCGTGGACAAGCGTATCGCCGGTTACAGCAGCCCTGTTGATTTTTATGTTGAAAAGCTGGTTGAAGGCGTGGCTACCATTGCTGCGGCTTTCTACCCGGCAAAAGTGATTGTTCGTCTGTCCGACTTTAAATCCAATGAGTACGCCAACCTGATTGGCGGTCGCCTCTATGAGCCAGACGAAGAAAACCCCATGCTGGGCTTCCGTGGCGCGTCCCGCTATATTTCTGATGGTTTCCGCGATTGCTTTGAGCTGGAATGCCGGGCCATGCGCAAGGTCCGTGATGAAATGGGCCTGACCAATGTTGAGCTGATGGTGCCCTTCGTACGCACGATTGGTGAAGCCCGTCAGGTGTCTGATCTGCTGGCGGCCAATGGTCTGCGCCGTGGCGAAAATGGCCTGCGCCTGATTATGATGTGCGAACTGCCCGCCAACGCCCTGCTTGCGGACGCTTTCCTGGAATTATTCGATGGCTTCTCCATCGGCTCCAACGATATGACCCAGTTAACCCTTGGCCTGGATCGGGATTCGGGCGTTATCGCCCATCTGTTTGATGAGCGCAATGATGCTGTGAAAGCCCTGCTCTCTATGGCAATTCAGTCCTGTCGTAAGGCCGGGAAATATATCGGCATCTGCGGCCAGGGTCCGTCTGACCATCCGGACTTTGCCAAGTGGCTGATGGAGCAAGGTATTGATACCGTGTCCCTGAACCCGGACAGTGTTCTGGAAACCTGGTTCTATCTTGCGGAAACAGAAGTCGCTTACACTTAAGCCGTAAGCCAGCCTGCAATCTGTCGTACAAATCCAAGGCCACAGCCATAAAAAGCTGTGGCCTTTTTGTCTCAGTTAACTTGTTCTGTTTTTCCCAGTTTTCCAGCCATTTGAATGCCTTCTATGCGGGCTTCCAGCCGAATAATTTGCTCGTGAAGGGTTCTATTCTCACTCTCAAGCTCAGCTTGTAGCTCCAGAGCCCGTTTCTGCTCGCTAAGTTGCTGTTTCTGGTTTTCATGTTTTTGTGCCAGTTGAGTCATTTTGACGGCTGACTGCTGCAGTTCCCCTATTTTCTCCTCTGGCTTTTCCGGGTTGCCAAGTAATGTCGAAAGCCTGTCGAGTTGCAGACCTCTATCTTCCAGCTTCTTATTTTCACTCTTCGCAGCCTGGAAATCGGCCTGTGCGACTTTGAACTGCTTTGTTTCCCGCTCAAGCTGGGAGGAGAGGTTCATGTTCTTTTTCTCCAATGAGGTTCTGTCCTCCTGCATCTTTTCAACTTGCTTTTGCAGTCTGGTTTTCTCTCTTCTCTCTTCATCAAGCACTTTCAGCCAGTGATCAATAATTTTCTGGTGGGTTTCGTCCAGGCGTTTCTCCTGCTCACTCAAGGCTGTTTCTGTTCGTCGGGTTTCCTGCTCAATGCGCTCTTCCAGCTTTCTTTCTTTTTCTGCGGACAGTTCGCTCTGGGTTTTAAGGGTGTTGATTTCGCTGCTCTGCTCACGACAGACCTGTTCGGCATTTTGCAGTTCGGCTTTGAATTGTCGGTTTGCTGCCTCAAGCTCCCTGATTTGCACCTGAAGTGCTTCATTTATCTCTCTGCTATGGGCGGATTGTGCCGCATAGCTGTCACGCTCTTCATCCAGCTGATCTTGAAGTCTGCGGCACTCCTCTCCCTGGCGAAACCGCTCCTTGCCGATTTCCCTGCGCAGCACCCGGACAAGTTCAGAAGACAACTCCAGTTCCTCGTCTTCCCCCAGTATCTCCAGTTCCTGCCACTCTCTGTAGTAAGGCAGCACGGTTTGCTTACCCATTTTCACCAGACTGGCCAGTTTCTGGGCAGTGATACGTTCACCGGCCTCTTTTAATCCATCCAGTGCCGTAAAAATCAAAGTTCTGCGCTGTGAATCCTGCATAACGGCTTTTCTCTGTATTTCTCTTAACTCATGATACTTTAAATACTGGTATTATAAAACTGGTATTTAAAGTACCAATAAATATTTAAAACTGCCAAATAAGTACCGGTAATATGAATTACCGGTACTATTTTAGGTTTTGGTTAGAAAACCAGAGAATAAATAGAGCGCCAGAGTCCAAAGAGGGGAAAAGATGCAGAAAAGGGCTACAAATCAGCTGAAACCAGAAAGAGAGGGATAAACTAAAAAAAGAAAGGCAGGAGAGGAGAAGAAGCTGAAAATGCCCAGCCAGAGCAAATACAGCCCTTTCCCTGCTTATAGAAAGCGGGTGAACAAAGTTTAAGGAAATTGCGTTCAGGAAAAGAACAGAGCAAAACTGCTGACCAGGGACGATCAGCAGTAAACAAATTACTCAGGCATGATCAGGGGAATATCAGAAGAAATGATGCCGTTATTATCGGCGTAGACATAGGATCCAGGAGTAAAAGTTACGCCATGGAAGGTAACCGAAATATCTACCTCCCCGATCCCCTTTTTATCGGTTTTCATAGGATGAGCACCCAAAGCCTGAACTCCCAGATTAAGAGTTTCCAGAACATCAACATCCCTGACACAGCCATACATAATGATGCCTTCCCAGCCATTTTTAACGGCTTTCTCCGCCAGCATATCTCCCAGACAGGCCCGGCGCATGGAACCTCCGGCATCTACGACCATCACCTTGCCGGTACCATCAGTATCAACCAGCTCTTTTACCCGGGAATTGTCTTCAAAACACTTAACTGTAACCACTTCCCCACCAAAAGAGCGACGTCCGCCAAAATTGCGGAAACCGGGGGCCGCGGCGGTGACATTATCCGGATAGGCGTCACAAAGATCCGGTGTTACATAGGTCATGGTATTTTGCCTTTTATCGTTATTGAGTCATGCACCGGCAGGGATTATTCCATGATTCCAGTTATCTGCCAAAGCATGATGCGCTCCGCTTCTATACTGAAAGCAGTCAGGGACAGGTAGAAGCGGTGAAAAAATTATGGATGCGAAAGGAATACAGCCAAAAGGAACGACAGAAGCTGAACCCCGGAACCCGGTTGAAGCGGCAGGAAAACAAAATACTGAAGGACGTTCTGGCCGAAGGCGAATCAAACACAGCCCTGGGAAAAAATCCCTGGGATATAAACCCGAAAAGCTTACGCCAGGAGAAAGAAGGGAACACCGTAAAGCTTCACGGATGAAAGCAAACCAGCCTCATTCTCCCGAGGCGGTTAATGCCGGGAATACAATCAACAACCCTCGGGATATTGCTACAGAAATTGTCAGGCTGGCCATGGAGCTGGACGCTAAACAAGGCAATTATTCTGACCCGGCCATACATAAACAGGTTCAAAATTTAATGGAGCTGGCCTCAAATATTCTTCGGGATATTGAGAAACATGAAGAACGTATGACGGAGCAACAGCAGGAAGAACGGGATCAGGACAGAATTGAAGACGAACGTCGTAACCAGGAGCGAATCAGAAAACGGCAGGAAGACGATAATCGTAAACAAACACAGCGGTAACGAACCTCTCCGGTTCTGGACTGTAAACGGTTTAAGTTTTTCCACTTTTATTGTGAAGCATTAGCGCACGTTGCATTGAAGGTTTTTCAGGTTTTTTGGACTTGAAGCCCACAGCTCCAGATGCTGCAAGGGCTAAAATCACTGAACCGGTCAGCAGTGGGGTCCAGCAGTGGGATCAGGTATGAAAACATCCAGACGCCTGAGCAACCCTTGAAACCCGTCGATTCCCGCCGATAGCTGCTTTCAGGTACTCCAGCGGGAATCACAAATATGGCGGATGGTATTCATCGCAGTCAATCAGGGCAGTCTTCCCCTGCACCGAAGCCTTGTCAACACAGTGTAAAGCCCCGACGGCCAAGGTCACCCAGCCCAACGGCTCGTTCTGTGACCGGAACACCTGTTTCATCCAGCCATATTCAGGCTGAGACTGGAGCTTTAGACTCTTTAGAGGCAAAGCCCCTGTTGAAGCGTACGGCCGCCAAAGTTGAGAGACTGACAACGTCTCTGGGTCAATTAAAAGCCGAAGCCAATGCAGACAGGGAAAATGTTGTTGCCGAAGCCCAGACATTACTTCGGGAAACGGATAATCCCAGCCAGACCCTGAACGGCAAAGAGCTTATTGATTACATAAAGCTTCTTGAGAATTTACAGGGGCATCTCACCCAGGTTTATACGGAACTTCCAGGCAGTGATGCTCAGGTGCTGGCCCCCGGGGCATTATCTGATCTTGACGGCAGCGCTGAATGCCTTGATCTTTTAAAACGGCGCCAGCAAAAATTGTCAGCCTTTGATGACATTATAATGGTGGATGAAAATCTCTCTTTTTATGAGAAAAATATTCGCCAGCAAAGAAATCCACCTGCCATGCTTCTGATTCATTCCCTTCGACAAACGACCAGGAATCTCAACAGGCTGGACCTTTCTTCTGCTGAAGCTTCACCTGTTCTTTTTCAGCATATTGATCTTCTAACCCGATTGCAGACCCTTGGGCAGCAGAGACATTTGCCGGCGGATATTTTAAAAATGGCGCAGTCCTACGCAACGGAGGTTGAAACTCTGGTGAACAAAATGACCACGTCGGATTCCGGGATTATTCATCCGTTGTCGCTTTCTGGGGGGCAGGATGAATCATCAACACAGCTGGATTCAAATCAGCCTGCTTCATTAACGGAAAAGACCGATGAGAAAGTTGAAAAACCAGCATTGGACACCCCGTTCACTATTGGTCAGGTCACTTGTCCGGGAATAAGCCAGGAACAGGCGCAGGCGTTTTTCAGAGCAGCAGAAGGTGTGGCCAGTGATGAAAGAAGCTCTTATCAGTTTTACCACCTTATAGGGAATACTCTGGATATCCTGGGGGTAGATTCTCAATCAAAAGTGAAGATAACTGGAGATGGCCCTCCCCGCTTTCAGTCCCAGGATTTTACCGTTGCCCCTGACAAGTTAAACGTTTCTGCTCCTTTAAAGCACAACCAGATCAAGGTGAAGGTTCCAGAAGCAGGCGAAGTTCCCCTGGCGGCTAATACCATGACTTTTGATGGGGAAGACGCAGGTATTGCCATGCGTGCTCCCTCCGTAAAAGAGATGCCCGCTGTTTTACAAATGGCACAAGATAAGAACCCCTGCCTCTTTGTTGATCTGATGTCTGAGAGTGACCGGGCCAGGTACAGCAATCAACAACTGTTTAACTGGGCTGATATTCAGTATGGAAAACCAGCCACCTTTCCTCCCGGTTATGAGATCTCCCTGCAGGAGAGCGATACCCTGACTTTTGCCAGTACAGTGAACAAAGGCTCCGGAACCGTTAATGCCAAAGCCCATATTCGAACGTTCCATGTAAAAAATCCGGATGGAGACATATCGTCGTTTACCCAGATCACCTTCCCTGACTGGCCCGATGGCAAACCTCTGCCCGTGGATGTGATGGAAGAGCTGCACCAGCTGGTTGACCGTACCAGCGAATCCATAAAGTTTAAAAACTGGGACACGCCTAACCTGGTGGTGAATTGCCATATGGGGGTAGGACGAACCGGAACATTTTTTGTCACCCGCCACCTGAGGGAGAAAGCCGCCAGAAATGGGCTGGATGAAAAGCAACTGGACCTTGAGTGTCTGAGAGGGATTATGCAGGCAAAAATGTCCAGAAATATTCACTGTGTCCAGTATGCTTCCCAGGCCCGTATGATCCGGGAAGCCGCACAACAGTATAACCGCTCCCACCAGTACCAGGTGGTACCTGGAGCTATAGGCCCTTACAAACCCAAGCCAGTCACTGCGGAAATGGCTGCCCAGTGCCGACGGGAGATTGATGAACTGACCAGCGTAAAACGATCCGCCACCGATCTTCTCCATGGTTATGGGAAAACCATGATGGATGTTATGAAGCGGGTATTGCCCGCAGATGCTGTGATGCAGGTACAGTTAACACCCAACCATCGGGAATTAATCCGCAATACCCATAAGAATCTTGCAGAGATAAATGAGCAGTTAGCGGATTCCCGGCTATCGGAAGAAGAAAAAGAGTTTCTGAAGTTACAGAAAGAAGCGACCGAAAGGACTCTGCAAAGGTGGATTCTGGCAGAGTTGAGAGTATCCGCCAGTGAGCTTGAAAGACTGGAAAACCCGAGTCCTTACGCCGCCATAGGGAATGACAGCTATGATAAACCCCGCCACCGTCGTAAGAATATGGTTCCCCAGAAACATAACCAGGTCATGATAAAGGGCCACTCTGGACATGAAGAGGCTCTGAGTGCCAGCCATATTCAAATGGGTAGTAATTACCCGGGTATTGCCCGCCAGGTGCCCAGGCCGACAGATGCCTCAGCAAATCTTCAGGCTATCAGGGAACATAATGTGCGTGTGGTGGTAGATCTGATCAGTTACCGGGACAGGGAGGTCTATGGCTATGATGAACCCATACTGAACTGGCATGAGTACATGGAATTGCCTGAAGGGATAACACTGGACGCGATTAAAACGACTGAGGAAGGATGTAAACAGCATGGAGTTGAGGATTTACCCCTTATTGTCAGTGAATTGAAACTGACAGACCCTTCCGGTGAACATGATTTTACCCAGGTATCATTCCCGCAATGGCCTGATGGTTCCGGTATGCCTATTCAACCTTCCCTTGATCTGCTTCGTATACTTGACAATGCCCATCGCAGCAGTGGAGATGAAAACGGAAAATTTATGATCAACTGTATGGCCGGTATGGGCCGTACCGGCCAGCTGTTCTGCATGCTGAATATCTGGCAGACCTTTGCCCGCCATAATCTGACCTGGGATGATATTGACCGTTATCTGGAACAACATTCTCTGGAAGAAGCCGCAAAAGCGGGTGACCTTCCGGATGACGGCATTATTGCCCTTGAGAGCATTATCCATGGGCGCCTGTCCCGTAACGGAGAGTTTGTGCAGAGTCCCGGACAGGCACAGGTGATTTATCAGCTGGAAACACTCTGTCGCCGGGTATATCAGGATAAATTCAAGACACCTTTCGTTTACAAGAGTAAGGGTTAAAGGAGGTTAAATCCGGAAGCTTGGGAAACAGATTTACCGGGCTTCAATGTCCACCCACTTTCTCGGTTTCGGTCCGATATAATCCGCCGATGGCCGGATAATCCGGTTATTGCTCCGTTGCTCCATTACATGGGAAGCCCAGCCCGTTATCCGGGAGCAGACGAATATTGGGGTAAACAGCTTGGTAGGTATGCCCATAAAATAATAGGCCGAGGCATGGAAAAAATCCGCGTTGGCAAACAGTTTTTTTTCTTCCCACATTACCTTCTCAATCGCTTCTGAGACCGCGTACAAGATAGTATCTCCGGCCTCCTCCGCCAGTTGCCTGGCCCAGGATTTTATCAGCGCGTTCCGGGGATCGGAGCTTTCATAAACCGCATGGCCAAACCCCATAATTTTATTCTTGCGTTCCAGCATACCCCGCACGGATTCCGTCGCATGTTCAGGGCTGGAAAATGCCTTAATCATCTCCATAGCCGCTTCGTTAGCTCCGCCATGGAGTGGTCCCCGCAGGGAGCCTATGGCGGCGGTAATACAGGAGTGCATATCAGACAGAGTTGAAGCGCATACCCTGGCGGTAAATGTGGAAGCGTTAAACTCATGCTCTGCGTAAAGAATGAGTGAAACATCCAGACAGCGACGGTAAAGTTCTGTGGGTGACTTATCATGGAGCAGGGTCAGAAAGTGTCCGGCAAGGGTGTCGTCGTCTGTTTCTGTTTCAATGCGAATACCGTCATGACTGAACCTGTACCAATACAGGAGCATGGAAGGCAAGGCAGCCAGCAATCGGTCCGCCGTGTCCTGCTGTTGTTCAAAGCTGCGCTCTGTTTCCAGATTACCCAGCATGGAACAGCCGGTGCGCATCACATCCATGGGGTGGGTATCTTCAGGGATATTTTCCAGAACGGTTTTCAAAGCACCAGGAAGTCCGCGAAGTGTTTTCAGCCTGGCTTTATAGTGCTTAAGCTGCCTTGAGGTTGGTAACTCACCGTGAAACAGTAGAAAGGCGACTTCCTCAAATGTCGCATATTTAGCCAGCTCATGGATATCATAGCCCCGGTATGTCAGGCCGGAGTCTTCTTTACTAACAGTGGAGAGCGCGGTTGTGCCGGCGCTCTGCCCTCTCAGACCGGTATTGCCCGGTTTATTCGCCGGTTTGTTTTCGGCCATGGATACCTCCCGTGGCTATCTCCCGCGGCTATCTCCCGTGACTATCTCTTGAGGCTACTCATGCGCTTTTTTTATTCTGGCTATCATATGCAATTGCAAGCAGCTTTTTACAAACAGCTTTACAAACAGCCTGAATGGAAAGCTCTGGCAGATATTCAGCTCACTCAATGACCAGATTATTAATCAGAAAGATCAGAAATATGTTGCTGCTTGCAAATCTGTAGGAAGAACAGGATAGAGTACGGAATGGGATTTTGCCGTCTATTACGGCAAGAGGGTTACTGCTCCAGCAGGCTGACCTCAAAACTTCCTTCCCTGGCATGTTGCCGGGCATAAAGGCCATCTGTGGTATCAGGAGTCCGGCTGTCAAGTGGGCGATCGTAGGGTTTGTTATCCAGGGTTTGCTGGCGAAGGTCTTTTTCTGTTGTCATGACGACAAGGTAACGTTCCCCCAGCCAGGACTTGACCTGCACGACACCTTCAATATGGGCATAGCTTTTCCAGCTCTCCGGCTGGAGGCGATAAACGGCATCCGTCACCATGCGGACGGGTTCCCTTCTGGCATTCAGGAACAGCAGCGTCGGGTAGATCATTGCCTTATTATCTTCGCTGGCAAAGCTTCGCACCCTTACTGACAGGCGCCCTGCTTTTTCCGGCAGGATAAAACCTGCATATGGGCTGACACCCGTAGGAAAGTTATAACTGGGAGAGAGATAGGAGAAGGTTTCAAAATGGCTTTCTCCACGGTCAAGGGGGATAAAATAGCGGGCATTCAGGCTGGCGCAGCACTGGCTGGTCATGGCATCTGCCAGAGATTGATCTCCTCTGCGCTGTCTGGTTTTACGCTGTTCCCGCCCGGCATCAAGAACCGAAGCCAACTCTGGCGTGAGATCCGCTTTCCTATTGTTCTGTTGTCGAACACGGGGGGTGGGCTTCTGGATAAGAATTTCATAGCCATCGCTGAATCCCGCCGCTTGCTCCATTCCCGGCAAGACTGGCTGTTTAAACGCAAGTGCTCGGGTTTCCGGTGATACAGAGCTGTTGTACATACGCCCAGTTTCATCTGTCCAGGTAAAAAACGGTAATCCATCCCCTTCCCTGATAAACCCCTGGGATTCCAGTTTATCCGCATCAATATAAGACGATGCCCGTTCACCGGAACCGAGTACATAATCAGCGGCAGCAGTGGCTTTGGTATTATTTGCGTAAAAGCTGCTTTGCAGATTACCGTCAGCATCCACCCAGGTGAAATAGCGACGGGCACTTTCTTTTACAGAACCGGGACTGTTCTGCCAGGCAATACTGTTGGGGGAGTCAACACTTGAAGTGTAACCGGACAACGTAATACGACGTTTAATATCGTTCTGCTGCTGCTTAAACTGGTTACCGAGAAAGAGGTTGCGGACTTTTCCGGTTTCATCAATGAATGTAAACCAGCGCTCCTCTCCAAGGGCTGAGAATGAAACCAGAACAGAAAAGAGAAAAATTAAAGCAGTTGGCAGCCTTTTCATTATTAATCTCCTGCAACAACATCTTTCAGCACGTTCTTGTCTGTGCTTTCTGCAAGAATGCCACTAAATAGCGGCTGTGTCCTTAAAACATGCCCCTTAACATGGGATTTAAAACCGTGTGCGGTAAGTCAGGGAAAAAACATACGCCTTAACGCTGGTTTTAATATCAAGCCCGGCATAGGGATTGTAAATAATATCAGTCAGGCCACCACAGTTTACATTACAACTGCTGTTGGCAGGGATATTCTGCTTTGACCAGAGGTACTGAAAGCCAAAATCAATCACAGAATCTTTGTCCCACTGATAACCAAACCCAAATCCAAGAGAGTGGGCATCCCCCAGAGGGGCCAGGATATCTGCCTTATTTTTCGGAATAGCTGATGGGCGATTCTCATAACCGGTTCTCAACCGCAAGCGACTGTTCCACTTGTACTCCATGCCGATAGCCCAGCTCCAGACACTTTTATAGCCTCGATCAAGGGTAATAAAAGTTGGTGCCGCAGATGCCTTGTTACCAGCCAGAATACGGGCAAAACGGGTGGCGGAAAGTTCCCGGTCAAACTCTATTTTAAATTCGTCCCATACTGCCCAGTCTGTCCATTTAGCATCCAGGTTTACTGTCAGCCTCGGGGTTACATCAATACTGGCCCCCATGGCGAAATGGGCGGGGTATTTCATTTTCAGGAAAGCTATTCCTGAGTCTTCCCGTTTTCCGGTCGTTGCCCCCACCAAAGCCCGGCCAAAAATAGACGGCACCCCCCGCCTGCCAACAAAACCTTCCAGAAAATCGTAAAAACCCTGGGAATACTTCATGGAGTATTTGCCTGACAGAGACATATCTGCCCCGCTCTGGTAAACAGCCCCCAGGCGGAGCCAGTCGTAAGGTTGCCATTCCAGACCAAGGTTAAATGTTGGTGACAGGCGTTCTTCCAGCTGGATATCCAGATCAGCAAGAGGTTTAAAAGGGCCAAAATCGCCTTCACAGATGTTGATGAAAATACCTATACCGGTATTTGCGAGAGGGACTCTGCACACCAGCCCTTTTATCGCATCATTACCCACAAGAGCCACAAGACTGTTAGGTGTACGCATCTGCTGTTGTAAACCTAGCGCCTGATGGGAAAAACCAATCGATAAACCGACAGAGAGACGATCATTTACCTGATAAGCAATACTGGGAGAGAGGTAGGTAATTCGCTGAATAGCGACCCGCTGCCCCTGAAAAACGCCAGGATCATTTTTTTTTCGGGAAAAACCCAGAGCCATGGGAGCGTAAAGATTATTCGCAAAGGTAAATTTCGAACCCGGTGGTGAGATTGAGACACCAGCCAGAGGCGCAAACAGAACAGGAATATCCAGCAGGCCATAACCGGGAACAAACAGGGCTGGTGAACTGACCCGGCTGGTTTTACCTACGACCGGATCATCATCGGCATCAAAGCCGAAAAAACCATAGCCAGGCGGCGCATCAAACTTGGCCTGAATATCCATAAATCCACCAAAGAGCTTGGTCTCTATCTGGCGGCCTTTCAAGTGAATCAGCGCGGCAGGATTATAATGTACACTGTCCATACCCTCACTGTCTGCCGTAACTGCGCTGGCCATAGCCAGAGCCTTGGGGTTACCAATGGTCAGGTTATGGGAAAGCTGGGCCTGCACCCGGACCGAAAGCATCCAAAAAGGTATCAGCAGAGCGAGTAACAGCGATAAATATTTAATCTTGTTCTGCATACAACAGTGATCTTTTAATTGTTATGGTTCGGTTGTTGCGTGAGTCCGGTGCTCTTGTGCTTACGTTTTTGTTCTTACAGCGTTATTCTGGCTTCAGGCCATCCAGGTCGATGGGCAGAGAAAACCCCAGCAGAATATCGGGGGAGTCCTCGGTCAGGCCAAAGCCCGCGTTCACATTAACGATATAATCCGGCGAAGCCCGCAAACCGAGGGAGAGATTGACTACTCCGCTGGTGCTGGTGGTGGATTCTACTTCCCGGCCATCCTTAAATTTGAATCTTGTCGCCTCGCTGAAAGACACCTGGTAAGACGCACTCATGGACACGTCATAGGAGAGGGAGTAGGCAAAACCCATATTCAGGTTGTAGCTGTTACCCGGATTGACCTCTTCCAGGGTGAACTGGTCCTGGTTCGCACCAACGGGCTGGTTCTGTGGCCCACGGAACTGGTTAAGGCCGGTCTGCTTCAGGTTAATGGTGTAACCCGCTGAACCAAACAGTACCACAGGGTCAAGCACATGGCTGATATTGGCGCCAAAACCCAGGGAGTAATAACCGGAGCCGGTGGGCAGGTCCTTGGCAAGGTTCACCTCGAAGGGGCTGTCCCCGGTTTTGGTTGAGAAGCTGCTGTACAGGGTCAGAGACGGCTTGCCGGGTTTCACTTCAAAGGGCTGCCAGCGCAGGCTGAAGGAAACATCACCCAGGCCGTAGGCGAATTTCTCCCTGGAACGGTAGGTCCGGCCATCCAGGGATTTGATATCGGAATATTTGGCTACCAGAGGAACCCGCACAGACAGTGTCAGGTTATTCCAGATGCCATAGTCAAAACTGAAGGTGTTGGTAAAAGTATTTTCCGCAGAGTTTTCAACAAAATTCGTAGCGACAGCCGTAACACCATTCTGGACGGCGGCCGGTACAAAATCAATGCGAGCATCCCGAAAATGGGAATAATCAAACGAATAGGTTAAACGGCTGTCGCCGGATTTCAGCAGAGAGTAACTTTTCTCTGCCGCCTGAAAGACCTCTTCCAGCTGTTTTTCCTGGGACGCATCATCATCCTTTTGTCCGAGAGCTTCCCTGGCTTTATCCTGTGATGCAGCCTGTGCGTCCACCGTCGCAAACAAGGCTGTTATCACAAAACAGAACAAGCGTCTGTCAAACTTCATTCGATCACGCCCTTATTGTTGTTATATGACGTTGTTTCAAAACAGTACTTTTTATATTTGCTTTTGTTTCATTATAGGGACTGGAGCTGACAATCAGACTGGCCTATACAGATCCCTTTATGTGTCAAAATGGTCATTTAAAACCGATCCCTGCACCGATTATGCGCAATTTGTAACTGATAAACATTTATTGTCTTTTGTAATGCCAGCCACCGGTTGTGCCGTTATTGGTTTTGTCCTTATAGGCTTCTATAGCCCTGACCGCCGCAGCGGCATCATCGGCCCGCCTTTCTATGGGCTGAGTAAACTCAGGCAGCTCATTAAAGGCAAGATAGGTAATAGTTGCGTCTTCCACGACACGCATATCCTCTGGTTTCAATTCAAGGTTTGCGAGGGGCGCATGACCATTGGGGAAAACAATAAAAAGCACATTGCGGTCCCACACCTTTTTAAAGCGCTCAAGGGTGAAACTGATATTGCCAACAGCCGGATCGGCCACATAGACATGACCGTTATGGACATCCCGCACCACCACAAAATGTTTAAAGCCGGCATATTCAATGGGCACAATGGCGGGGTGGTCAAGATCGATCAGATCTTCAATGGAAGCCCGGTAACCGCCGCTTCTGTGACCGATAGCCCGCACAAAGCGTTTCATATCCAGCAGGGAAAACGCACGGCGTGAGACAATTTTTTCAGCTTCACCGAAACGCAACAGTCCTTCCATTACCTGACGTTCTGTCAGGTTCCGGCCCAGATAATAATCAAGAAGTGTTGTCAGAGCCGCAGCGCCACAACTGTAGTCGTAGGCCTGGCGGACAATATTGCGGAATTTCTGTTCACTAAGGGGATTAACTACGACCTCGTCTGTGACCGGCATACCAGACTGTTGCTGGTAGTAGACGGTGCCCTGCTCCTTGGGTTTAACGTCGACCGCTGTTTGTATACCGAAAACGGTAAGCAGACTGCCGACCAGAATTTCTATCATTTGTTTTTTTCTTTATTATTTTTATTAGTCATTTGACGTGTTTTATTCAACTACGTCAATCCTGAAAAAGAAATTAACGTCCTTTTATAGAGAAAGTGTTATTCATATTGATACCCAGTACAGCAAGTTTTCCCAGGCTTTTCTCTCCCAGAAAAACATCCGCTATCTCAATACTTCCGTTCTCTACGGGGATAGAAAGGATAAGTTCTTCTGCATCGCTGATATCAACGCGAACCTCCGTCTTATCGCTTTTTATCCGGACATTCCCAAGGGAGATTGTACCCACGGAATCTGTCGGGGAGTTGTAATAGGCCAATCCCAGGTTATTTGCACGGGCTTCAAACTGGGCTTTATCGAAATCATCCAGGGCTGCCACTTCAGTTTCCGCCTGGTTTACTGCCTGGAAAAGATTGTCATAGGTCGCATCCACTCCGAGTGCCGGATTCCCGGAACCTGCGGGATCATCATATCCCTGACTTGTGCGATAAATGGCTAAATTCTGGCGGGCCAGATTAACCTGACTGACAAATCTGTCCCGCACCGCAGATTCCGGTGAGTCTGGCCCGGAAAAATAACTTATACGGTCAATCTGATAATCCATGGCCTGGGCAATACGGATACCACTGGAAATATCAGGAGTAAAAAGATAAAGAGGGGAAGATCCCACATTAACGCCCTGTATGGCCAGCCCACCAAGGCGACCGGTGTCAATTTCTCCATTCCCCAGAAGAATACCGCCAATAGTGATGCTGCCACCGGAAATATCCGGCAACTGCAGTGCAATAGCAGACGCTTGTCCAAAGGGGTTATTTTCACCACTGACAGTGTCTATCGTCATACCTGTCAGGTTCAGTGATGAGATATCAATATTGTTGAAACTCAGAGTGCCGCCATCACTGTCTGTGTCGCGGTAAGCAAAACGCTTCAAGGCAATATCAAGGGAACCATCAATACCCAGGCTGCTATTGTCTGCACGGTTATAAAGATAAAAGTCGGTGCTTTTAACAGAGAAATCATCCAGCTCCAGAGCGCCAAGGCTTGGTGCATCAGGGCTACCCAGGCTGATAGAGCCGACAGAAAGATCCAGCAAAGTATCACTGACAGAAACTTTCAGAATATTCCCTTCTGCGTTTGCAGCAAAAGGTGTTCCCACTACAGCAGCAGGCGTGATCTCTTCCAGTTCAACGGTCTGTTTCAGGCGTCCACCATCATGGCCAATCAGCCAGTTACTGGTCCACAGGGTACCGCCACCAACATCAGCGGGATCAGCAGGATTTTTTATATCGGTATAGGAAACACTGTTAATTGTGGCACGCAGCTCCAGATCAATAGCAATATCGGCCTGGGCTGAAATTGTACGGGCTTCATCGTCAGACAAGCGCTGCATATCAGCAGAAGCGGCAAGTGATAATGAAGAGATCGCAAGAGCACAGCTGACTTGAAATTTCATCCGCCCTCCCAGAATTCAAAAAGGGCATTCCTTTGAATGCCCTTACGGAGGCGCTTAGTGCGCAGAGAGAGTAATGGTGGTACCCGCCATATTAATACCGCTAATGCCGACACCGCCAATACTGGTCAGAGCACCGGAGGCATTACCCATTCTAACTTCCGCAATATTCAGGTTGCCTTGGATGCTGGGCAGTCCAATTACAGCCTGGTTATTAGCGTTCACGGAAACAGATGTACCATTCAGGCTAACGGCTTTGTTGCCAGAGGGATTGCCATTGTCAAATGTCACATTACCCAGCTGGAGTTGTCCGCCGTTAGTGGCACCATTGGTATCAACCGTGATGCTGCTGGCTTTAAATTCCAGTGCTGTATCAATCACCAGACCGCCGCCGCTCTTGGCATAAATAAAGGTGTCAGATGTACCGCTTGCGCCCAGTGAGTCATTAAGAACAACACCGCTCATGGTCACTCCAGCCAGTGTATCCGTGCCGAGTTTGATGGTACCGGGAGCCAGAGTGGTGAAGGTTGTTTTGCCTTTATTCTGTACACGGATAGCTGAGACACCACTCCCCCCTGAAGCACTGCCACCGGCATAGTTGCCGAGTACATCAACAGCAATATTCAGAGCTCCGTCCGTGTCAATGGCCAGCCCCTCAATACTTAAAGAGCCTGCGGTACTGCTGCCGCCTATACCATCAGTATCGGTATACACAACTTTGCCAACAGTAACATTCAGGTCCATACCGATATCGACACCAGCCTGGCCGGTATAGCCAGACATCTCTTCAGAACCCAGTTCTTCCATCGCCATAGCGCCGGAAGTCATTGCCGCCAGCGCAATGGCCAGTGGCAGTTTTTGAATAGCTTTCATTATTATTATCTCCACTTGTTCAGGCTTGCGCCCTTCCCAAAGGTTTTCGTCCGCTACGCGGTGTTAGACCGGAACAGCAGAGATACTGCTACTCCAGCTTTCAACCGGTTGTTAAATTCCCTTCCCCAACAACCGGAATGAAACGGGTGACCAGAAAGTCTTACCAGAGCGTCCAGGCGAAGAGACCAACCAGGGCTATGGCAAGAATGGGATTAAAGCTGCCTGACAGTGGGGCAGAATGCTCTGAAGCAGTTGGGTGACCAGAAATGTAATGGGGCATTGCGTTTTCCGCTTATTGTTATTATTTATCGGCCTGCTTTATTTGCGGGCTTCACTTCTTTCTGCAAGGCTCTCAAATTGTGCCGAACAGGTTTTTATTATGCCCGTTTTTCGGGAATCTTGTCTATATCCCCACATATGCACGGAGCAACCGTCTATTTTTGTATCCGTGCACTTTTCCCGGAGCACAACGACCAGTACAATTCCGCCAGACTTTTTATACGGCGTGTCTGTCTGTGCCACACCTACCTTACTTACCTAATCCCTGTGACTGGCTTGAGCGCCTGCGCCCCCTGGGTTATGCCCTGTTACTGGACAGCTCGGCAAACATTCACACCCATTCCGGGCAGGACAAGCCTCTTTCCGGCTCCGGACGCTACGATATCATTACCGCGGCACCAGAACTTGTCACTATCGTCCGTGACTGCACCACAATCGTCTATGACCCAGATGACAACACCACTATAGAATCTGGCCAGTCTCCGTTCAGTACTCTGGAGTCCCAGCTAGAAGGGCTGGAGTGCAGCCATATGACTCATCTTCCCTTTTCCGGGGGGCTGGCCGGTTACTGGGGGTATGAGTTGAACAGCCTGCTGGAGCCTGGCCGAATCTCACATCGCAGCCATTCTGTAAACGATAATAAAGATAAACAGCTGCCGGATATGGTGGTCGGCCTCTATCTCTGGGCGATTATCACCGATCACCATAAGCAGGACTGTGAGATTTTCTTTCACCCTTCCCTGCCGGAGAAAAAGAAAAAGGCCATTCACCAGCAACTCAATCAGGCTTTGGCGGAGAAAGAGAACAGTTTCCGGCTTGAACAGAACTTCAAGCCCGTCCTTTCCCGCAAGGGCTATAATCATGCTTTTGAGCAGATCCAGAACTGGATTCTGTCCGGCGATTGCTATCAGGTTAACCTGACCCAACGACTCTCCGCCGATTACCAGGGTGATCCCTGGCAGGCATATCAGCAATTAAGGGAGTTGAGCCCAACGCCCTTCTCTGCGTATCTGGACTTTCCCCAGCTGAAAATCCTCAGCCACTCTCCTGAGCGTTTATTGAGTTCTGAGCACGGCCAGATAGAAACCAAACCCATTAAAGGCACACGCCCCCGGGGTAAAACGCCGGCGGAAGACCGTATACTGGCCCATGAACTGTTATCCAGCCCTAAAGACCGGGCGGAAAACCTGATGATTGTGGACCTGCTCCGTAATGATCTGGGCCGCAACAGTCAGCCGGGGAGTATTCGCGTGCCGGTATTATTTGGGCTGGAGAGTTACGCCAATGTGCACCATATGGTCAGCACTATTACTGGCACCCTGGCGGAAGGTCGAACGAATATTGATTTGTTAAGAGATGCCTTCCCCGGTGGCTCAGTAACCGGTGCCCCGAAAATCCGTGCGATGGAAATTATTCGGGAACTGGAGCCTGTGGCGAGAACGGTTTACTGTGGTTCTATCGGTTATATCAGCACCAATGGCCGAATGGATACCAATATTCCCATTCGTACGCTGGTGGCCGATGGTAAACAAATCCATACCTGGGGTGGCGGCGCGATTGTTGCGGACTCTGACTGTGATAGTGAATATGAGGAATCACTGACCAAGGTTCTCAATCTGGTGAATGGACTTGAGCAACAGTTTCTTGAAAGAAAAAAAACCGAAACCCCGGTCTAAACCAGACTAACCCGGATGCTTCATAAACATACTTCTACCCTATTTATATCAAGCGCCTGGGCGGAACCGGCCTTGTTCCATGAAATATCCGGGTTAGGATTTTCGGCACAAAAAAGGCGATTCCCAAGAGGAATCGCCTTTTTGTCCAGATCATGAGACCCGAAGTTCAGTCTGACTCAGATAACTTCGATATCTTCAGCCTGGGGACCTTTCTGGCCCTGGGTCACAGTGAAGCGAACCTGCTGACCTTCAGCCAGGGAACGGAAACCGTCACCTTTGATCTGACGGAAGTGGGCAAAGACATCAGGACCGCTCTCCTGTGCAATGAAGCCGAAACCTTTCTCGTCGTTAAACCACTTAACTGTACCGGTAGTAGTAGACATAGTGTCACCCTGTTTCTAAAAAATAATGAAGCCTCGCAAGAGGCAGTTTTGCTAAAAGTTCCGTTATTTTTTATGAAGAACAAAACGAGCTACTACACCCGAAACATGAAATCTGTACATAAAGAATAAAACACACTTATAACATGTCGACATTGTATAGCAGTCGTACACTCAGGTCATGAATATTTTGCTTGAAACCGTAGAAAATCCGTAAATATGATTATTTTTTCCACCTAAAGCAAACTTAAGGGGAAAAACATAGAGAAAAGCGGCACCCTACCCTTGGTAAGGTGCTGCCTTTCTTCTTCTATCAACTTCCTGCGAAAGCAGAGAGCCTGCTTTAGATAATTTCGATATCTTCAGCCTGGGGGCCTTTCTGGCCCTGGGTCACAGTGAAGCGAACCTGCTGGCCTTCAACCAGGGAACGGAAACCATCACCCTTGATCTGACGGAAGTGGGCAAAAACGTCAGGACCGTTGTCCTGAGCGATAAAACCAAAGCCTTTCTCGTCGTTAAACCACTTAACTGTACCGGTAGTAGAAGACATAATGTCACCCTGCTTTTCAAAAATAATGAAGCCTTATAAAGGCGGTTATGCTAGAAGTTTCGTTATTTTTTATGAAGAACAGAACGAGCTTATACGCCCGATACATGTCAATTTATACATAAAGAATAAAACACACTTTTAACGGAGCTGAATTGTATAGCAGTAAATCTCCAAGGTCACCGCAATTTATTCATTTTCTGTAACTGATCCACCATATAAGGCAGGATTTAATACGATAAGAGAGGGATCTTCAAAGTTTAATAGAAAATAAAAGGTAATGGGCGGTTGCATCACCCACACAAGCTATAATGCACTATACGAACCTAGCGCTACTGAAAGCGCTACCAAAGAACCTGTCCGTCAAATAACTTCAATCTCTTCTGCCTGTGGACCTTTCTGACCCTGGATCAAAAAAGCAATCAAACCCGGAACGCAGGATCTTCGCATAAACATCAAACATACTTTTCACGAGCCGCCGCAATCAATAAAGCCTTTGCAGGCCAGCTGATTTTAACCAGAGTTTTTTGAAAGTACCGGTACAGTCATCGGGAAATCTGGAAAAACTGTCACGCCCCGTTTCCTTTTCAGGCAAGAAAAAAGGTGACACTCGCAGGTATCACCTTATCTGCATCTATCTTTACAGGGAGAACCTGCAAAGAAAAGGCGTTATCAAAGCCAAAAGCCTTAGATAATTTCGATATCTTCAGCCTGGGGGCCTTTCTGGCCCTGGGTCACAGTGAAGCGAACCTGCTGACCTTCAGTCAGGGAACGGAAACCTTCACCCTTGATCTGACGAAAATGGGCAAAGACGTCAGGACCGTTGTCCTGAGCGATGAAACCAAAGCCTTTTTCGTCGTTGAACCACTTAACGGTACCGGTAGTAGTAGACATATTGCCACCCTTATCTGTCAAAAATAATGAAGCCTTGCAGGCAAGACGGTTGGGTAAAAAGAGACGCTATTATTTATGAAGAGCAGGACGAGCTACTACGCCCGAAACACACAATCTTTGCATAAACATCAAACACACTTTTAACGTGCCGCCACTCTATATCATTAGCCCTTACAGGCCTTGAATATTTTACCCGGAACTTCCGGAAAATACTCTATAAAAAAGATCTGAAAATTTCCACAAAGTTCACTGAACCGGCACGGCTTTAACATTTCTATCCATACCATCATGCCTTGATTCCCTCCCAGCCAAATCAGCCCATTCACCTTATAACAATAACCAACAGTCACCATTTCCCTGAAAAAGTAGACTTATCAGACCATTTTTAGATAGAAATCAAAATTTTGAGAAAGAAAAGAAATAATCAGAATCAGAAAAGAAAACTCTTCAGGAATGCAATCAGCCCGGAGCGGATACAAAAAAACAACAAGACAAAGTGAGATAAAGTGAGACAAAAAGGGACACTTATCCCATGGAATTATCGAGAAAACATACATAAAAAAGCCCCGAAACCTTGCAGTATCGGGGCCTTCATGCTGTCAAACAGCTTATGTGGCGGAGGGATAGGGATTTGAACCCTAGGTAGGCTATTAACCTACGCCGGTTTTCAAGACCGGTGCTTTCAACCACTCAGCCATCCCTCCGTGGGTACCTGGCGAGGCGCTTGCCCATGTGCCGAGGACGATGTGCATAATACTGAAATTTTCCTTTCAGTCAACGTTGTGTGGCTTGATTTGCGTTTTTAGCTCAGTATGCTTAACAGATAACCAATTCTTAGTAGGAAAGCCCTCAGGGAGAATATCACATGGCTCAATCACCCTCACCCTATGTACGCGAACAGGCGGCTCAGCCTGGACTGAGCGTCAGCACCCATAAAATACTTCGCAACACCTATGCCCTCTTGGGCATGACCCTGGTATTCAGCGCCGCAATGGCTGCTGTCACTATGGCACTGGGTATCAGCCAGATGGCAGCCTTGGGCATGAGCCTGGGTGGTCTGGTGATGCTTTTTGTAGTCAATCGCCTGGCAGACAGTGCCAAAGGATTAATAGCAGTTTTCATTTTCACAGGCCTTTTGGGCGGAGCCCTCGGGCCTATGCTCAACTTCTATATGCAGCTGTCTAATGGTCCTGCCCTTATTATGCAGGCATTAGGTGGTACGGCATTAGTGTTCTTCTCCCTCTCTGCCTATGTACTGACCACCAAGAAGGACTTCTCCTTTATGGGTGGTTTCCTGATGGTAGGTATGATTGTTGCGATCATTGCCAGCATTGCTCTGCTCTTCTTCCATGCCCCTGCTGCACAGATGGCCCTCTCTGCAGGTATCGTATTGCTGATGTCCGGCTTTATTCTGTTTGACACCAGCCGCATCATCCATGGTGGTGAAACCAATTATATTCGTGCCACTGTGTCCCTGTATCTGGATATTTATAATTTATTTATCCATCTTCTAGCCCTTCTTGGTATGGGTGGTGACGACTGATCGACAAGAAATTTTCTTCTCGTCTGAAAAAACCCGCTCCGGCGGGTTTTTTCATGGCCGTTTTTCCACCGCCCCCGCCATGCTAAGATTCCCCCACATTAATAAACACCCCTGTTATGAACTACACACTGGTTATTCATGGCGCGCCGGCTTCCAGCCAGTCCTGCCAGACAGCTCTTAATTTTGCCCGGGCGGCTATCAGCCGCGGGCACACCATTGGCCGTACATTCTTCTTTCGGGATGCTGTTCATACAGGCTCCAGCCTGACCGTTGCCCCCCAGGGTGAAGTAGACCTGCATAAAGACTGGAAAGAGTTGGGGGAACAACATGATATCGATCTGGTTCTCTGCATCTCCGCAGCCCTTAAACGCGGCCTTCTGGATACAGCAGAAGCCAAACGTTACGACAAACCTGCCCACAATATTAGCAGCCCTTTTACTGTCTCCGGCCTGGGCCAGCTCGTAGATGGCACCGTATCCGCTGATCGAGTAATCACCTTTGGAGACTGAGATTAATGACCAAATTTTGCATTATCAGCACCCATCCCCCCTTTGGTGGCACTACAGTACGGGATGGTCTGGAAACCCTGATGGTTGCTGCCACCTATAATATGGACGGCACTTTACTTACCCTTGGAGATGGCATCCTGCAACTTCTGAGCAATCAGGAACCAGAGGACCTGCCCCAGAAAAACACCGGCTCAATGATGCAGGCTCTGGAAATGTATGGCATTGAAAATATTGTTGTCTGCCGGGAAGATATGGAAGAACGTGGGCTGACAGAACAGGATTTCCTGCTCCCCCCCAAGATTATCTCCCATAAAGATGTGCCAGTCCTGCTGCAGGCACAGGATCGGGTTCTGAATTTCTGATGAGTACAACACTGCATACCGTAAACAAAACCGCCAGCCACCCAGCTGCAACCATGGCCCGCATAGCCCTTGGGGATGGTGACGCTCTGCTTTTTATAGAAGACGGCGTTAATCTGTTGATAATCAACAGCCAGAGCGCAGAACAGCTGGCCAGCCTCTGTAGCAGCCATAACATTTTTTGTCTGGAAGCGGATGCCAAGGCCCGGGGCTTGTTCAACCGACTGCCGGAGTGGGTCAACCTGGTGAACGACGCAGGTTTTGTTGAACTCACTGAACAGCATGACAGAGTGCTCAGCTGGTTCTGATCACCTTCTATAAAAACATGAAGCATATTCACGTGAACAATAGCGACATTTCCCTTGATAACAACGGTTATCTTATCAATCTGGACGACTGGAACCAGCAAACAGCCAAAACCCTCGCCCAAAATGAAAACATCACCCTGACCGAGAGTCACTGGGAAATCATCAACCTGGCCCGGGAGTTCTATCAAACCTATGAACTCGCTCCCAGCCAGAGGCCGTTGGTCAAATACGTCAAACAGAAACTCGGTGAAGACAAGGGTCGCAGCATTTACCTGATGAAACTGTTTCCCGGCAGTCCCGCCAAAATCATCGCACGTATCGCCGGCCTGCCACGGCCAACCAATTGTTTTTAATCAACGGGTTCAGGTCGACAACGCTAAATATCCGTCGTCTATTGAATTGCAAGAGTTTATCTACTTATTGTCGGAAAAAGGCCGTCCCCCTATAGTGCGCGCCTTTCCCGAGCCGACGCAGCCGCCAGGAAAAAATTATTTGATGAGCCCTGTCACTTTTATTTACGGCCCTATGAAATCCGGCAAGACCGCCCGTCTTATCGGCGATTTCTATGCTCTTTCCGAAAACCATGACGTTCTGGTTATCCGCCCGGCCCTGGATACCCGTTCACCCGATGATAAAGTAAAAAGTCGGAATGGTAGTGAGCTGCCCTGCTTTGTCTTTGATTCAGCCGATATTCTGCTGAATAAGGTTAACAAACAGAAGCCTCATTATATTTTGGTGGATGAAGCCCAGTTTCTGCCTGAAGACACCATCCTTCAGCTGATCAGACTCTCCCTCTCCGGCGCTCATATACGGTTTTACGGGCTGATGACAGACTTCCGTGGCACCACTTTTTCCGCATCGGAAACCATTGCCCGCTATGCCCAGAAACTGGACCCGATTTTCGCCGATTGCGTCTGCGGCCAGCCAGCTCAGTTCACCCGTTTCACCGGGCAGAGCCATGGCCGTACCATTATTGTTGGCCACGAAGATCACTATTTTCCTGTATGCACCGCCTGCTTCCTGGAGACACACCCATGAACAAAACACAAACAAATCATTTTGTGGCCGTGGAAGCCAATATCGCTGCGGGGAAATCTACTCTTCTGCCTCAGCTGGCCAGAGAGATGAATTGGGAAGCTTTGAAAGAACCGGTTGACGACCCTCGTTTCACAGAGCTGCTGGAAGACTTCACTAGCCATCCCCACGACTCCAACCGTCGTATCCGTTTCCAGAAGTACATTACCGCCCGCCGGGCCGAGCTGGTAAAGGGGCTGGATACCAGCAAGAACTACCTGATTGAACGGTCTCTCTACTCTGACCTGATCTTCTCCCAGGCCAACTTCCTTTCCATGGAACAACCCAACGGCATGTACATGGATTATTACTACGATATCAAGCGCCGTCTACAGGATTATCCCCGCATAAGCGCTGTCGTATATCTGCGGACAACCCCGGAAGTCGCCTTTAACCGCTTAACATCCCGGGCTCGCAAGGCGGAAGACGGTACGCCCCTGTCTTATATCCAGGATCTGCATCACTTCCATGAAGCCTGTCTGCCCCAGATCTGCCGGGAAATGGAAACTCCTCTGCTGACCCTGGAATGGGATAACTTCGGCTGCCAGAAAGCTGTTGCCTGTCAGATTGAAGACATCATCTCCCGGAAAACTCAGGACGATCGTTCCGCTGCCTGATCCCCTTCTTCAGAATTTTGCTGAGGTTGGAACCAGTTCAACTGGCTTCGCAATGACACCACGCTGCCGACAATAATCAATGTCGGCGGCTTAATCTCTTCGTTCTTTACCAGTTCAGCCATGGTTTCCAGAGTGCCACTCCAGACTTTCTGGTTCTGGGTTGTGCCCTGTTGGACCAGAGCAATTGGCGTATTCGCCGCACGGCCATGCTCAATGAGTTTCTGGCAGATCACCGGTAAGCCCATCAGGCCCATGTAAAACACCAGAGTCTGGGTGCTGTTGGCCATATCCTGCCAGCTCAGGTTGATGGAACCATCTTTCAAGTGGCCGGCAACAAAGCGCACAGACTGGGCATGATCCCGGTGGGTCAGGGGAATACCAGCATAACTGGCGCAACCGGAAGCGGCGGTAATACCGGGTACAACCTGGAACGGAATACCCTCTGCTGCCAGGGTTTCGATCTCCTCCCCTCCCCGGCCAAAAATAAACGGATCGCCCCCTTTCAGGCGCACAACCCGTCGCCCTTCTTTGGCTAAACGGGCCAACAGCTGGTTAATTTCATCCTGGGGAATCGCATGATTGTTACGACGCTTACCTACATAGATTCTGTCCGCGTCTCTGCGACAGAGTTCCAGTACTTCAGGGGAAACCAGGCGATCATACAGCACCACATCCGCCTGTTGCATAAGTCTCAAAGCCTTGAAAGTCAGCAAATCAGGATCACCGGGGCCACCACCGACAAGATAGACCTCCCCAACCCCCTGCTCCTGGTGGCTCTCCAGAGTTTGCTCAAAAATTTTCTGGGCCTGTTCCATATTGCCACTTAAAGCCGCTTCGGCAGCTGAGCCACACAGAGCCTTTTCCCAAAAATAACGCCTGTCATTCATACTCTGGAAACGACTTTTTACCCGGTCACGAAACTTCCCGGCCAGTTCCGCCAGACGCCCATAACCCTGGGGAATATGACTCTCCAGGCGGGTACGCAATAACCGGACAAGAACAGGGGCTGCTCCTCCACTGGAGAGGGCAATAACAATCGGGGAACGATCAATGATGGCCGGCATCACCGCGCTGCCAAGGCGGGCATTATCAACAACATTGATAAACAGATTGCGCTGACGGGCATCATCAGCGACTGCGGTATTCATACTCTCCCTGTCTGTAGCCGCTATAACAAGCTGAACATCGTTACAGTCTTCAGCCTGATATTCCCTGCGTACAACATCATACTCCTGTCCTGCAAGCAACTCCGCAAGCTCCTGCTTAATCTCCGGGGCTACCAGCCGGATATGGGCTCCTGCGGCTAAAAGCAGGCGAACTTTGCGCAGGGCGACATCACCACCACCAACAACCAGAACATTCTTCTTCTTTAAATCCAGAAACAGGGGTAAGTAGTCCATACAACGCCACAGACATATGTGAATTCCGGCTACTCTACCCTTGCGCCCCGATCAAAACCAGCCTCACAAGCAGTATCAAGACAGGTATCAGTTCTTCAGCCACTCCCTGAGCCTCTGCCAGAGTCCCATATCAGCAACAGAAACAGGCCCATTGACGTCTTTTATAGAGGCACTTTCATAAGCAGAACTTTCCACCGCCGTTTCATCGGTATATCCGGTCTGATAACCTTTCCCTGAAAAAAGTTTAAACAAGCCATCCCCTTTTTCCTGCTCTTTTGACAACCTCTTCTCTGGGCCACCATCAGCCGGTATTTTATCCGCTTTATAGACAATATCAGGGTCAATATATTTACCTGTGCCAAGAACACGCCCCGGAGTCTGGAAGAGCTTAAACTCATCCAGTTTTACATTCACGGGGCTATCCTTCAGCTTCTGCCAGGCCTTGGGACAGTTGAAGTACACAGGTACATTAACACCGTAGGTATAGGCTGCCCCTGGCGGACTCAAATTCTCAATCTGAAAGGCAAAAGGCTGGTCACCATCCCTGACTCTTACCACCTCACCCTGGTGGAGTATCGGGTAACGGGCATTAACAGCAGCCTGCATAAGCTCCGCAAGCTGATCCTGATCCCTGGGCACGCCCTGCAACACCTTCAAAACCAGATTCTGGGTTGGTCTTAACCGCACCGGTTGCAGGCTGATATTCTGGTCAGCCTTTATATTCAACCTGTTCATCACATGACGGGGCAGCAGAATTCTGTTTCCTTCAATATCTGCGGCTTCCTGTGAAGCCACCCAGGCTTTGCGACCATCTTTTCCAGTCAGTTCAAACTGCCAGGGCAGACTAACCCCCTCCCGTACAAGTTCCTCAAACAGTTTCTCCGAAATCACGACACGATTACTGTCCCGAAGACGCTTGCGCAGTCCCCGCTCATTGGGCACTTCTCCAGCCAGCAGGGTTCTGGGAGTTCCCCTGATTTCCCGAGAGGTCATAGCTGCCAGCCCCAGGGCACCGGCCTTGCCTGAAAGAATCAACCTCAGGCGCCGGGCTTCCGGGGTCCTGGCCGTCAGGTACTCCGGCCGGAAATCAACAAGTATTGAACCCAGGTTAACAAGGGATTGGGCCAAAGCCGTCCAGAACCGGGGAATCCTGTAAAGAGTACCATCCACTGCAGGGGACTCACCGGCACGGTACAGTTTCAGATTTCTCAGTCCACCAGCATCAGATTTCCCTTCAAAAATTACCGAAGCCTTTTCTTTCGCCACAACCGTCGACCAGGAGCCATCATCGGTACGGTCAATTACCAAAGGTTTGAGAGCCAGAGCATCCGGCAGTTCAACACTTCGTCCGGATCGGAGTATAGACAGCAAATAATCCAGCACTTCAGGCTGAAACAGACTGATGGAGTCTATTGAGCTGGAGTCACCCGGCAACTCCAGCCACCCCCCCTGCTGCCGGGAAATAAACCGTCCTCCCGGATTTATCCAGAACCACTGCCCCTGCCGGTTACGACGTCCAAACTTCAGCCCTGCGCCACCATGATCTCGGAAAGGAACCACTTCCACTCTTTCAACAGACTGGGCTTCCATCTCCTTATGAATAGCCAGCAGAGTACGGGTGATAGGCTCATCTCCTGAGATCAGAGGTTCAGAGGCCGCAATGGGGTTGCGAAGAATTGACAGCACAGTTCCAGAAGCCACTTCGCTAAGGGTGAACAACAGTCGATGATCAACACCGGGAAGCCCCGTGACAACAAAAACCGGCTTAACCTGACCGGGCAAAAGCCCCAGACTGTCAATAGCCGATGACAGGTACCAGGCGCTGCCCAGCCCTCCAACAGCCCGTCCCAGCCAATGCCAACCATCTGGAGCGTGTTCCATCAGCCAGCCACTTCCAGGAAGACGTTGGTAATAGATGCCCGGCACTCGGCTCATCATCTTGGCACCTGCGATCATTCCCAGGTTCAAGGCAAGGAAAGCAGGAGAAAAACCTTCAAGAAACACAGAGTACCGGCCGCCCCTCAGCCAGCTGCCTTCTGGAGTGGTGGCCACCCAGTCTGCGTGAAGCGCAGGGGAAAACCCAATTACCCCCCACAGACAGATCATAATTGTTATTTTTCTGAATACAGCCATCATTGTTGTAAACGCAGCCCTAGATCCCCCTCATAAGGGGAAAGTAGTTTAGAACAGAAAATGATATATGCCCGTCCACGTGTCAGATCTTTGCCTTTTTGACCTGCCATCCACAACCTCTGCCAACGCCTGCCGCAATCACAGCTCCCCGAAACCTTGAAATAAAGGCCCTCCCTCCATCTCTACCTAAACTTTGAAAGGTCAGGAAGCGAGGTAAAAGGGAAGAATTATGGGCAGGGTCAACAGTGAAAATCTTCAGCTGAATGCTCAGATTCGGGAGCAGTTTGAGAAGTCCCTCACTGACTCCAGGGACGGCGACGGAAAGGTTGTCCGCCTCAAAGTTCATGATGGCCAATTCCAGGTTTTGGTGGACAAAGGAGCCACCGGTGGTTTTAAAGGCCGCATAGTCAACAAAGCGGAAGTCCAGCAAAAAGGAGCCCATAATCAGGCCACAGCAGCTGTATGGCTGAAAGCGTTCTCTGAGCAGGGAACATCGGGTCAGGGTATCTCAAACGAATTTGTTGACAAGGCCCTGAGCGACAGAACAGTCGTGAGTAGAGAGGACGCTCTGGGCATGCTGATGAAAGGCAAGCAGATAGATGTTACCCGATCTCTTCCCCACAGCAGCCTCACTGATATCACCAGACATGCTTCCCACTATCAAAAAGCCGGGTCTGCCGGTGTTGAGATTCTCAAACAGCACCTCAATGAGGTGAAAGCGGCAGGCGAACTCAACGATGATGGTCTGGCAGCTCTTGCCAAAGCCAGCAGTGATGGTTCCCTTGATGACGTCCCCGGCGTACGTGATGCCATTGCTGAAGCTTGGAAGCAAGGTGTTTCCGAAAAGGTACAGGCCGGCAATACATCTGCGACACAGACACTAATGGAAGCCTCCTCATCTCTGCAGGACATCGCAGATTTACGGCGCACCCTTCGAGCTGGAGGTATAAAGGCACATGCCACGGACGCATATAACGCGATCCTGGCCCGAGAAGCGTCTCTCACGGGCATTCAAACAGCTCAGGCGGCTTTTGAAAGCGGTAATCCCCAGAGCCTGGAGGCAATAGGCCGATCGATTGATCAGCAGAAGTTTTCCAGTCGACCGCAACAGGACAAAGCCCTGAAATCCATGGCCCACCAAGCCGCAAATGATTTTTTGAGTTCCAAAAGAGAGGCACTGTCCCGGCAGGCAACCCAAACAGGTCAAAAGATCGCCCAGGCAGCCCTGGATACCGGAAAACCTAATACTCTCGGCATGATTCCAAAACTCGTATCCCAGCAAACATTCTCAGCAAATCCTGAACTGAATGCCGCTCTGCAGAATGAAGCCTCTCAAGTTGCCAAACAGTACCTTGATGCTCGTCTGCCAAAAGCAGAATCAGCACCTCAGGTGCAAGCAGCCCCTCAGGCAAAACCTATTGAAGATATCAACCTGCTCGCTGATTACTATGCTATGGGAAAACAGTCGCCAGCCGACAGTGACCGTTTTCATCAGCAGTTCTCTGAGGGAGTTTTACAGCTTATTCAGGATCGTATCGTTTCACGGAAAGATCTGGAAGACGCAATTCGTGATATCAATAAATATGGGGACCCTGTAGGGGATCCAGCCGGGCTTAATGAGCTGGCAACAAAATTACTGCTCGGGGCAAAACCCGGATCTGATAATGAAACTCGCTTTGCGAAACTGAAGCAACAAACGGCAGAGAGGAAAGGTCAGTGGCCTGATATCAAGGTTAAACATGCCCGATTCTCAAATATCCCCTGCCCATCTGCCAGTAATGTCCCGGTACAAACCTCTACAGAAGGTGCAGAAAAAGGCCAGATACACGCGAACTATGTTCCTGTTTCCATCACCGGAAAAACATCCATTGCTACCCAGTATCCCCTCAGCTCAGAAGCCTCAAGGGGCATGTTCTGGCGCATGGCTATTCAACAGCAGACAGATACCATCGTTGACCTGACACAACGGGGAGAAAATAAAATTGAGAATTACTATCCAACCGAACTGAATGCCCCTGTCACCTACGACGGTGTTAAAGTCACCCTGACCAGTACAGAGGGGGAGTACAACAGCTATATGGTAGAGGACACCCGCACCGGGGAGACAAAAGGTGTTCTCAGAAAACACGTCCAGAACTGGGTTGATCACAAGGCACCAGATGTTCAGGTTTTGTCCGATATCGCATCATTCCTCTGTTACCCCCAGTATTCTAGCCAGTCCGTGCACTGCAGAGCCGGTCTGGGACGGACAATGACTGCCTATGTTGCGGCAGAGCTTTTAAATATTATGCGCACCCAGGGCATTCCCGAATCTCAGATAGACGATACCATTGATGCCCTTATTCTAAAGATGCGTGAAGCCAGGGGGCCTGCCGCCGTTCAGGAACCCAGCCAACGCAAAGTTCTGGTAGACCTGGTTCAATACTGGAATAAAGAAGGCGTACCAACTTAACAAGGTGGAGTATGAAATCAAAAAAAAGCCCTGCTTGTCTTCAAAAGCAGGGCTTTTTTACAGATATTCGATTATTCGATAATCGTCAGACCACCCATATAGGTCTGTAGAACCTCCGGGATATGAATCCGGCCCAGCTCATCCTGATAATTCTCTATAACAGCAACCATCGCACGACCCACAGCCAGACCAGAACCATTCAGAGTGTGTACCAGTTCCGGCCTGCCGGTTTCCGGATTACGGAAACGAGCATGCATACGACGGGCCTGGAAATCCAGGCAGTTGGAGATAGAGGAAATCTCACGGAACGTCTGCTGCCCTGGTAGCCACACTTCCAGGTCATAGGTTTTAGTTGCCCCAAAGCCCAGATCGCCGCCGCACAGCTGTACAACACGGTATGGCAGTTCCAGCTTCTGCAGAATGGCTTCCGCATTGGCGGTCATCTCTTCCAGAGCCTCGAAGGAGGTATCCGGGTGAACAATACGCACCATTTCCACCTTGTCGAACTGATGTTGACGGATCATACCCTTGGTATCACGGCCATAGCTGCCCGCTTCACTGCGGAAGCAGGGAGTATGTCCGGTCAATTTTACTGGCAGCTGCTCTGCATCCAAAATAGACTCCCGCACCAGATTAGTCAGAGTTACCTCGGAGGTGGGAATCAGGTAATGAGCCTGTTCCTGCTCTTTCGCTGTGGTTTTGAACAGGTCTTCCTCAAACTTGGGCAGCTGGCCGGTACCCTGGAGTACATGGCCATGAACCAGATAAGGGGTGTAACACTCCTGGTAACCGTGTTCACCGGTCTGTATATCCAGCATAAACTGCGCCAGGGCCCGGTGCAGGCGGGCCATTTTGTTGCGCATCACCACAAAACGGGAACCGGACAGCTTAGCGCCGGCATCAAAGTCCAGGCCATACTGCTCCCCAAGATCGACATGGTCTTTCGGTTCAAAGCTGAACTGCTTCGGCGTGCCCCATGTGCGCATTTCCAGATTATCTTCATCGCTGTCACCTTCCGGCACAGAGGCATCGGGAAGGTTGGGCAGGCCCAGCATAATGTCGTTCAGAGAGCCCAGAATGGTCTGCTCCCGGCCTTCGAATTCAACCAACTGACTGTCGATAGAGGACAATTGTTCAGCGACCTTTGCCTTGGCTTCATCAACGGACATGCCCTGACCAATCAACTGGCCAACCTTCTTGGATGCTTTTTTCTTCTCAGCCCGCAGTTCCTGCGCGCGGGTCTGAACGGATTTACGCTCTGCCTCCAGGGATTTGATCTGTTCAACATCGAGTTCAAACTTCTTCTTTTTCAGAAGTTCCGCAACCGCTTCCGGGTTTTCTCGAACGTATTTGGGGTCCAGCATAGGAATCCGTAAACCTTAACTATTAACAATCACCGGTAATCACAACCATAGGATTTTCAGACGATGGTTGATTCTACGGGTAACCGGGAATGGTAACGCTCATTCCCTTGTACACAAACTGACCGGGAAAAAGCATGAATGGCGCCATAATAAAAGACAGAACGATATTGGCAATATACAGCGGCTATCTTTCTTCCTTTTATTTCCTGCCTTGTCCCTTCAGGAAATAACCATTTTCAGGGTGCCTTGATGCCCATTGTACAAAGCGTTATCTTTGTAAACATCTGTTTTTTTGCTGTGAATTCAGTTTTTTATACCTGCCGGGTCTATCATGCTTTCTTCTTTTCTCGCAATTAGTGCCGGTGCTGCTCTGGGTGCCAATGCCCGCTGGCTGCTGGGACTGGCGCTCAACCCCATGTTTGTGTCGGTCCCCTTTGGCACACTGGCTGCTAACTGGCTGGGCAGCTATCTGACAGGGCTGGCGCTGGCCATCTTTAATATCTCGGGACTGGTCAGCCCGGAATTACGCCTGTTTATTATCACCGGTTTTCTCGGGGCGCTGACAACCTTCTCCAGTTTTTCTGCGGAAATGATCAGTCTGTTACAGGAGGGGCGCTTTGGTTGGGCGACAGCCGGTATTCTTCTCCATGTTCTTGGCTCATTGTTAATGACAATTCTAGGCATGCTGACAATTCACCTTCTGCGCCAGTGGGGCGCACAGTAACGGAGTCTTTATGAACGGTTTTCAGCTCACATTCTACACCCGGGAAAATGAACAGCACGGTCGCCAGCCTGTGTACCAGTGGTTGCTGGAAACGGCCAGAAAACACAATATGCATGGCGCGACTGTCAGTAAAGCCTGCGAAGGTTTTGGCGCTGACCATAAAATCCATGCCGCACACTTTTTTGACCTGGCTGACGAACCAGTGATTGTTACCATGATTCTCACAAACGAGGAAAAGGACACGCTGTTTCAGCTTATTGAGAAAGAAAAACTTCACATTTTTTACAGCGAATGCCCTGTTTACTTTGGCGTAACCGGAAAATAATCAGCCCCAAAATGGGTATTTCACAACAGGGGACACTGCAAATAAAGCGCCCCCTATCCAGCTGGTTTCCTTCTGTACCGCCTCCACCTCTTGGACAACCCAAAGCATCCGGCTTATAGCCGCCTATAAGGAGAACAGAACGACAGACTTCAAATATTGGCCTGAGTCAAACAGATGAACTCAATGGAAAGTTTATGTTAGTACAATAATTAAAAGAGAAAGAGGCTGGGAAGGGGGAATCAGTCCGCTGCTACAGGGCTAAAAAACAAACATAAAAAACAGTAACAACTACAATGGGACTATCTTTCACTGACCTTTCACTGACTCAGTCCGAGGCATTATGTTTGATCATAACGGCCATGCCGGGAAAAATACTGTGCCCCTTGCTCTTCTGTTTGGTCTTATGGCTTGCTTATCCGACGGAGCTATAGCCCAGTTCACAGGCGCATGTTGTTACTGCTATACCGGTACAGTAGAATACAATGGAGCCTATGCCTGCTGCTCTAAGGATGGATGGTCAAAGCCACTCTGGGTGCAGGAAGCCGACATTATGAGAGATCCTGACCGTCAGACATGTTCCAAATACGCCAATGGAGCCTGGCTGAGCGGGGGCTGTCCCTTCGGAAAAGCCGCTGCCAGCAATTTTTACCGGCCCAGCGAGTGGGACAAAGATACCTGTGTCACGATGGTTGCTCCCAACCAGCGCTGTCAATGCCCATAATCCGGGGCAATATTTCTCGTGTAATCAAATTATCGACGACGATTGTCTGAGGCTATATCAAGTGACTCAAGCCACCGTAGTTTTTCCCCGATTTTCCGCTCCAGTCCACGGTCAGAAGGCTGATAGTACTTTCCCTGCTCCATAGCATCGGGAAAATAACATTCACCGGCCGCATAGGCATTTTCTTCATCATGGGCATATCGATACCCTGCACTATACCCAAGATTCTCCATCAATTTGGTGGGGGCATTTCGAAGATGCATGGGCACTTCATGGGAAGGATGGCTGCGTACATCATTAAAGGCGGCTTTCATAGCCCGATAGACGGCATTGCTCTTGGGGGCGCTGGCGCAGTAAACCGTAGCATGGGCAATAGCGAGATAACCTTCCGGCGCGCCCAAACGCTCAAAAGCCTGCCAGGCATTCAGGGCGATTTCCAGGGCGCGTGGATCGGCATTACCTATATCTTCACTGGCAATAGCCACCAGACGACGGACAACATATAAAGGATCAGCCCCACCATCAATAATCCGGGCCATCCAGTACAGGGCACCATCTGGGCTGGAGCCTCGGACAGACTTATGGAAAGCGGATATCTGGTCGTACCATGTTTCACCATGGTTATCGAAACGACGCAGGTTTTCTACCAGTACCCCTTCAAGAATATCCTTGGTAATGCAGCTATCCGAAGCCAGGTCAGATGCCACTTCCAGAAGATTGAGTACCCGGCGGGCATCACCATCAGCGGCCTGAACAATAATATTCCGAACATCGTCACCCACCTTAAGATTCAGCTCCCCCAAACCACTCTCTTTATCCGTTAAGGCATGGTCGAGTACATTTCTTAAAGTGGCATTGTCGAGGGACTTCAGCACATACACCCTGGCCCGGGACAAGAGAGCGTTGTTTAACTCAAAGCTGGGGTTTTCCGTGGTCGCTCCCACAAAGATCACAGTGCCATCTTCAATATGGGGGAGGAACGCATCCTGCTGGGCTTTATTAAACCTGTGCACCTCATCGATAAACAGGATTGTGCGGCGACCGGACTGTTCCCGATCCATCTTTGCCCGCTCAACCGCTGCACGAATATCCTTTACCCCGGCAAGTACTGCAGACAGACTTTCAAAACGGGCATCACAGACATTAGCTACCAGCCGTGCCAGGGTTGTTTTCCCAACCCCGGGCGGCCCCCACAGAATCATGGAGTGAGGTGTTCCCTGGGCCAGGGCAACCCGCAGAGGCTTGCCTTCACCCAGAATATGTTCCTGACCGAGATAATCATTCAGAGTTCGTGGCCGCATACGGGCCGCGAGAGGCTCATAGGCCTCCTGGTGTTTTCCAAGAGAAGCTCCGAACAGGGAATCAGTGGTCATCAGCGTACAGACTTCATCGCGGCGGATGTCTGATTAATAACATCCACACCGGGGGGAACATAGAGTTCAAAGGCTTTGTCTTTCACCGGGCCATTGGTTTTTACTTTGGTAAAGGTGATCCGGGTGCGGGAACCCAGAGCATCCACCATCACCATCTCCCGCAGAACCTTCTTACGGAAAGCCAGTTGTAACTCCAGGAATGGGCTGTCTTTGCCTTTTGGCACCAGGGTGAAAAAGTGTCCACCATCCACTTTCGACATGGTTACGGTAAAATCCTGCAGAACCCGGGTGGTATCCCCACTGAGCAGCAAGGCTGGTGTTGCGCTGGTGCGCACATCCAGATCCTGCAGGGTTACCTGTTCCATATCTTTATCGTAATAACTGACCCTGCTGCCGTCGGAGACAACATCCTGGGGAAAGGGTTCAATAACATGCCACCGAAACAGATTCGGGCGCTTCAGCACCATATCACCACGGCTTGCCTGAAGTTTGCGCCCGCTGTCGTCTAGCGTCACTTGTTCAAAATCGGCACTCAGGGTATTAATACCCTTGAACAGGCTGGACAGTTCCCGGGCGGCCTCCCGCTCTTTTAAACCGGTAACCTGAACTGAGGATTTCTGTGTACTCTTTTCTTTAGTCACTGCCACTGTAGTTGCCTCCGCTACAGCGGCTACACAGGTCAAACCGAGGTTACAGGCAAGCAGGCCCGCAAGCAGTGTTGTGTGTCTGTAAGCTGGTTTCTTTACCATTCTGTCTGTCTTTCAATATATCGGTTATCGAATCGGTGCAGGGGCTATGACTTCCCGGTTACCATTGCTGCCTGCCGGGCTGATAACACCAGCACGTTCCATGGCCTCAATGATATTGGCCGAACGGTTATAGCCAATCTTCAGCTTACGCTGCACAGAGGAAATAGAGGCTTTACGGGTTTCAGTTACAAAAGCGACAGCTTCATCGTACAAAGGATCCTGCTCAGCATCGCCACTCTCGCCAGCCTCACCGCCACCCTCTTCAGAGCCACCGCTGAGAACCTCCTCAATATAATTGGGTTCTCCCCGTTTCTTCCAGTCCGCCACAACCCGGTGAACTTCATCATCACTGACAAAAGCGCCGTGCACGCGCACCGGCAGGCTGGTACCCGGAGGCAGATAGAGCATATCACCATGGCCCAGCAACTGTTCCGCCCCCCCCTGATCCAGGATGGTACGAGAATCAATTTTTGAAGAAACCTGGAAACTGATACGGGTAGGCACGTTAGCTTTGATCAGGCCGGTAATCACGTCCACAGAAGGACGCTGGGTCGCAAGAATCAGGTGAATGCCCGCCGCCCTTGCCTTCTGGGCAATCCGGGCAATCAGTTCCTCTACTTTTTTGCCGACGATCATCATCATGTCAGCAAACTCATCTATCACCACCACGATAAACGGCAGTGTTTCAAGCTCTGGTGGCGTATCTTCCGGAGAGACGGGCTGATAGAGCGGGTCGAGGACAGGCTCTCCCGCTTTTCCCGCATCCTTAATCTTTCGGTTAAATCCGGCCACATTCCGCACCCCCATGGCCGCCATCAGCTTGTAGCGGCGCTCCATCTCCGCCACACACCAGCGCAGACCGTTAGCCGCTTCCTTCATGTCAGTAATCACCGGACACAGCAGATGGGGAATGCCGTCATACACCGACAGTTCCAGCATCTTGGGGTCAACCATAATCAGCCGCACATCTTCCGGGGAAGCCTTGTACAGCATGCTGAGAATCATGGCATTCACGCCTACAGACTTACCGGAACCAGTAGTACCGGCCACTAGCAGATGGGGCATCCTGGCCAGGTTGGCCACAACCGGCTGACCGGCAATATCATGGCCCAGGGCCAGAGTCAGGGCTGAGTCCGCCCCATCAAAGGTCTGGGAAGCAATCAGCTCACTGAAATAGACTGTTTCCCGGTCTTCATTGGGAATTTCAACACCTACAACAGATTTCCCGGGAATCACTTCCACCACCCGCACACTGATCACCGCCAGTGAGCGGGCCAGGTCTTTAGCCAGATTGGTAATTTTGCTGACCTTCACCCCGGCCGCAGGCTGTATCTCAAAACGGGTAATCACCGGCCCCGGATGCACAGCGACAACTTCGGCTTCCACACCAAAGTCTTTCAGCTTAAATTCCAGCAGCCGGGACATTCCCTCCAGAGATTCCGGTGAAAAGCCTTTCTTCCGGGATTTATCCGGCAAATCCAAAAGCCCCAGTGCAGGTTTTTCACCCTCAGGAATATCTGAACCAAACAGGGGCTGCTGTTTTTCCTTAATAACCCGTGAACTGACTGGAGGGGCTTTAGGAGGCGGAGCAATTTTCGGCGGTTCCCGGCGTTGCTGCCGCTCTTTCTCCTGTTTCAGCATTAACTCGCGGTCTTTGCGCTCTTTCCTCTCAGCCTTCAGCTCCCGACGTTTCTCCTGCCAGGCCGTGAAATCCAAACGTTGTTCTTTGATGATTTCAATGGCTCTTAACACCAGATAACCGGTGCCATCCATCAGAGCGAACCAGGACAGATCGGTAAACAGAGTGATACCAAACAACAGCAGGGCCAGAAGTACCAGGGTAGAACCATGGAAGCTAAGCAAAGGCTCCAGAAGCTCTACGGTCTGAAGACCAATAATACCGCCCTCAGTGAAAGGCATATCCGAAATATTGGAACCATGTAAAGTGATCAGTGCGCCACCACAGACCAGACAGAGAATCAGTCCGGTAAAACGAAGGGTAACCAGGGCACCGCTCCAGGGTTGGGGGTCATAACGTTCCCGGAACACTTTCCAGCCCTGGAAACAGAACAAAAAAGGAAAAAGAAAAGCGAGAAAGCCAAACAAATTCAGGAAAACATCGGCAAACCAGGCACCGGCACGACCACCCATGTTATTAATATCCGTCACCGGGCCAATATGGGTCCAGCCGGGATCACCGGGGTTATAACTGACCAGGGACATGGCGAGATACAGCCCCAGCACAAGAAAAACCATCATCAGGCCTTCCCTCAGGCGTAAAGCCAATGCGCTCTGGATATCCTCCTGGACACTCTCGTTAGAACCCGTTCTGGCTGTGCTTTTGTTTGCGCTTCTGGAACCCTTTGCAGAACTGTTCTTCGGGCTGTCCCCGGACTGTGCTTTCCTTTTGATCACCCTGCCCTGCCGCATCCATGAATGTTTACCATAGGTAACTGTATTGTATGGCTTTTCCGCTGCGAGTACATACTTTCCGTTATACGAATCTTGTGATCAGCGCTTTCTGCATATCTCTTCAGGTGCCAGAAAAGAGTTAGGGCAAGTCAGTCGGGCACTGGACTTCAGAGCAGGTTAAACTGCCCACACGATCAGAAGAAGAACCCTGAAAGGAAGTCCTCGACGCTCGCCGTTGGATTATTATTCAGCCATTCATCTACAGCACCTGGGTCTTCGAAACAGTATACCTTTAACTCGGCAGCAACTTTCTGCCTACGAAACTCACTCTCAGTGAGCGTTATAATATTTCTGTCGTCAAGACGACAATGAGGGCAGTTTTTTTTCTGATTCAGACACATTTTCAAACAGTGCTCATGAATGGGCTGTTTGCAGCAGCTTAGCCTTCTAACTTCGCCTTCATCTGTACCGAGGCAGATCAAACAGTCTTCTCCTGATACAGCAGTGTTTCCTGTACATTCTGCTTGAGTAAAATGGGATATATCAGCAGAAATATAATCTGATGAAACTGTTGTTTGATGAGCACAGACACAGTGGCTTTTATCTTCACAACATGTTGTGCACATTAAGTCTTCGAGTGATTGCCAGCACTTCAGACAATCACCTTTAACTGGTAATCTTTTGCGGGTGTCAAGCAGGCTTGCTACCGTACATTTCCTGCAAAGCAAATGACCACAAGGTCTGGGACAATCATTTCTGACCCAGTCTTCAAAACAATATATGCACTTAACTATACGAACTTCTTTCTGTTGAAACTGGGCTTGATTCTGGCCTGCCAAGCCCTGTTGGCTGGAACTCACATAACGTGGGTTCATAGCTACGTTCAAAGACGCATCCATAACAATGATCCATGGTTTCTGATACTTCAATAGAAAACAAGCGAGCCATAAAGTTTCATTCTGGACAGAATCAATGACAAGTCAGTCAATATTAACAACACTGATCGCAAATGAGTCACCGGGAATATTGGGCTTCTGCGAAAATCCGCTGATCCAGCACGCCAAAGCGATTAAAAGCCACTTTAAGGCTGAGCTTAAGATTCAGGGAGATAGCCATCATCATGGAGAGGAAAATACCCACCATAATGGCGATCTGGTATTTGGCCGCCGTTAACGGCACTGCCCCCCCAAGAATCTGGCCTGTCATCATCCCCGGCAGGGAGACAATTCCCACCGTGGCTATACTGCCCAGCACGGGAGACAGAGATGAACGCATGGCTTTATGGAAGAAAGGCTGGACAGCCTCCCAAACCGTAGCCCCCAGCAACAAATCAGAGAGATAGACCTGCTCACGGCTTTTCAGATTGGAATAGAACGTATCCAGAGCCCGGATATTTCCCTGAAGGCAGTTGCCCAGCAACATCCCCCCCAAAGGAATAAGGTAGCGTGCATCGTAAAACGGCTCAGGTTGAATAAGCATCAACAGGAATAACCCGACAACCAGCACCATGGCCAGCATCAGGCTGATCTGTGTCACCAGAAACAGACGCTTGACCGACAGCCCGGCCCTGCGCACAACACTGACATTGGCCACAGTAATCATCACAACCAGCCATGTAAGATTCAGCCAGAGGTTGTTCAAATCAAAAAGAAATTTCAGATAGAGGCCAACCAGCAGCATCTGCACAGTCATACGAACGACGCTGGTGACCATATCCTTACCAATATCCATCAAACCCCAGCGCCAGAGGCAATAACCGGGCACGGCCAGCAGGCTGATAAAGCCCAGTAACCGAAACAGTTCAATATCAACCACACCGGACATAAGGTGTCTCCCTGATTATCTGACCTTTGTTCATGGAAATCACCCGGTCGCAGTGTTGAATCCAGCGCTGGTCATGGGAGACAGATACCACTGTCAGCCCACGGTTCAGTATTTCATTAACAACAGCTTTGGCAGACTTATCATCCAGCGCCGATGTAGGCTCATCCACAAAAATCACTTTATGCTGTAACAGAAGCACCCGGATAATATTCATCCGCTGTCGCTGGCCGCCGGACAGAACGTCCGGATCAGAAGAGAGTAAATTCTCTTCCAGCCCCAGCCTGTCCACTAATTCCAACATCTTATGTTCAGGAAAGGGCCTGCTCTTAAAAGCGGAAAATTGAAATGGTCTTTCCAGGCTTTCCCGTACAGTACTGCCCTCCATCTCTGCTTCCTGGCCGATAAATCCTGATTGCGTCCTTATACTCTGCACCGATTGTGCAGTGACCGACTGCCCAGAAAACTTATATTCACCTTTCTGCCAGGAAACAGCGCCCAGCAGCAGCTTCAACAGTGTGCTTTTCCCACACCCTGAAGGACCTGTCAGAACCACAGATTCCTCTTTCCTGATAGTCAGGGAAATATCCTTCAAGACATCGGTATTACTTATGCGGGCACTCACATGTTCAAGGGAAATCATCACGTTCCACCCTGCTCGTTTCTGATTGACACACAACCATTACGTCAATAACCTTTTATATTATCGCAATCCAATATCGAAATACGATAACGACAGAAAGAGTGAAAGACAAGATTATTAACCGCCTGTATTCAGGCTTCATCCAGATTCATATCCTGCGCCACGCCAGCAGGGGAACGCTGTATGGTTCATGGCTGATAGAGCACCTGAAAAACCACGGCTACAACCTCAGCCCGGGAACTCTGTACCCCATGCTCAGGCGTATGACAGAAGATCAGCTACTCACTGTGCATGAAAAAAACGTAAATGGCCGTATTCGCAAAATCTATCAGTCGACTCCGCTGGGGCAAGAGGTTCTGGAAGCTGCAGAACTCAAACTCAAAGAGCTGACAAAGAATCGTTTTTATAAGAACTGATGCGATTAATCCCCACATCGTGTTCTTCTTCACATTTTTTAATAGACGGCATTTCCCTGTTATTCCCATCCCGTTATAACAGTAGCAACCCCTTTAACCTGACTTTTTCTATGACCACGATTACCCAGGCCCTTGTTGTTGATGACTCTAAATCCGCACGTTACTCCCTGAAGAAAACCCTTCAGAAACAAGGTATCAAGTCCTACTTTGCCGAATCCGCCGGCGACGCCCTGAACATGCTGGAAACCCGGACGCCAGACGTAATTTTTATGGATCATCTAATGCCGGGCATGGACGGTTTTGAAGCCACACGGGTGATTAAAGCCAACCCTGCTACTTCCCATATACCAGTGGTTATGTGCACTTCCCAGGAAGGCTCCACCTATGAAGATGAAGCCAGGGCTAATGGCGCTGTCGCCATATTGTCAAAACCAACTCCGGAAGAGCAGCTAAACAGTGTTCTGACCCGGCTTTCCAACCTGGACCCTGATGAAAAAAAAGCATTAGAAACAACACCAATACTTTCAGAACATCAGTTTAAAACCCTTCTGGACAAATATCGGCCAGAGCTGCTCGCAGACCTTCAAGTATCGGCAAAAAAAAACCTTGACCAATCTCTGTCATTACAGGCTGAAAAATTAAAGCAGGAACTGGAAGCTGGCTTTGGTACAACAGCAAAAGAGCAGGCCGACCAAACTGAGTCACAACTGAACAACCACATCACTAAATTAAGACAGGAGTTGATTACAACCCTTACGGGGCAGCTGACCACGCTGCTCGGCAAACAAATTAAAATCACTTTGCAGGATGAACTGGCAGGCAAAGACGACTCTGACCGTGAACACCCCCTGTTTGAACGCATAAACAGACAGATCAAAGAAAATGTTAATCATCTGCTAAACCGCGAAATCCAGGGAATTATGGCCCGCCATGAGCAACAGCTGATTGATTCCTGCCGCCGGGAAATCGCCAAAGAGGGTACCAGATCCCAGGTTATTTCCATCGCATCTCTTGCTATCGGGCTGGTTGCCCTGACTCTCAGCATTATGTCCTGACATAATACTGAGAGTAACTGTAATAGCGCCCTTCTCGGTAAGATTAGCGCCGTCAACAAAGGCTTGAAGAAAAAACCGGGACAGATCTATTTAAGCTACAAATGGGTCTGTCCTGGCTTCTACAGGCTGGCTCTGTTCGCAATAAATATTGGTAGCATGAGCTACACTTCTGTTCATCGGTTTCTGTCGTATATGGAACCATCGTCGTGCAGCAGACACAATTTGAAGCGTTTCTGAAATCTCTCAACACATTATCCCCTGAACAGCTGACCTGTTTGCACAACACCTTGCCGCCATGCCCGAAGGGGCCAGAAAGTGCGAGCCAGTTAGATCAGGAGGCATCGCATTGGCTTAACCCACATTTATTGTGAACAGAGCCCCTGCATCAGGTGCGCAGAAGGCGTCAACTGGATTTACTTGTATGTCTTTCTATTAGATGTTTGTATCTTTCTTTTTCTTCTTCTATTGATCTTTCCAACTCTGATATTTTCTCTCTAAGTATTGATGCTTCGGCCTTTAAATTTAATATTTCTGACTCCATCTGTATTTTTTTAATTGCTTCAGCTTCTCTTATATAAGTTTGGTTGGATTTATTTTTCATTTTTCTTCGGTATTCTTTAATAGCAACCAACTCATTTTCTGTTAATTTTTTTTCCCGGCATATCATCTTTAATTTTTCAAATCGCATTAATTCAATGTCTGAATCTGATATGTCAAGCTTTTCAATAAAAGCAGGGCGAAATGTAAGAGTTTGAGGCGACGTATGCTTGTGAACTGTTCTCTCTTTATTACTCCCGGATGGAGAAGAGACTGGAGATTCAGATTTGTCAGAGGTTCTTTTTATTACTATTACTGTCTCTACTCCAGGTGTAGCATGAGTTGTTACTTCTGTACCTTTAATTGGTAACACTGGATTTAAATTCATTTGTTAATGTCCATAATATTGTTGCCTAGCTTAAAATTGAAATTATTATAACAATAATAATTATTATTGTCTTTATAACAACTAAGTTAGCAAGGCGGACATAACTGGTGATATAACGCCTGCATCAGGTGCGCCGCAGGCGTCACCTGGATTATTATGCCTACTTGCTTATTCGTTAGTTGACTGTTGTGTTCAGATAGTAACCTATTGGAAATTCTTAAAGTATGCAGGTTCAATCTATGAATCAAGTTGGATTTTCTTATGGGCATGCCTTTTCATATTATCCGGAACAAATAACTTATTTTACTAGTGTTAAGTTTTTGGGGGTAAGACTTATAGATGAGAACAAAATACTATTAACAGTTTATGGAGGCTCAAGCTCTATTCCTGTGAGTTTGTATGATAGAGTTATCAATAAATATGAACCTGACTATGAACTTTGTCTTCACCGGCAAGAAAATGCCGATTATATCCATAATCATTTTCAAATAAAAAACTCCCATTTTGGGCGATCTCTTCAGTCAATTTTTAATGAAACAGCATGGGCGATTTCACACAAGCATCAACTTTTAGGTGCTCTTAATTATTTATCCTGCAATAATGAGCCTGGCCTTTATTTTTATGATGGCAGTTTAATTAAAAGAGAATCACCTGAAGGAAATAACTCTATACATGGCCCTTTGGACATTTATGAACGGGCTGTGAGTTAATTTCTGGGCCTAACAGTTCATATGTATGAACTATATGTCGTCTAACCTGCTACACGAGATATTGAAGTTCAACAATCCCCCCTTTCAAAAAAAATTTTTATAGCGCACATAATATTTTCTGTAGTCGAATTTATCTCTATCTCAATCGCTCTTCAAGAGCGCTGTTCAAGAGCGCTGTTCAGCAGCCTTCGACGACCATATCCTGCCAGGCGAAGGTGGGATTCAGACCTTTGTTCAGAAAGTGTTTGATGGCATCAAGAGGAGCCAGATCAAATACGGCGCTGGCTTCAAAGAAATTGTGGATTCTGGTCAGCATGGTTTTTTCCACCGGCACCGGCCTGTGCGGTGCGTCTTTTTCTATATGGCTTGTCTGGCACCACTAACAGGCTGGTCAGCCTGGATGACATCAACGGAACCCTCGCCTTCTGGATGACTCAAAACTGTGTAAGATGCCGCCCCTGTTTTGTTGGTCATTGTTTGTTCAGTCAGTGCGGGGAGGCTTGACCAGAATCCAAACAGGAACCCCGCTTATGCAGCGCAAGAATGGTTTGTTTTTTATGAAAGGGCTTTCATGTGTCCGGCAATGTTGTGTCGCTTTGTTGCTGGCGGTTTATAGCTGGGCAGCGGTGGGGCAAACTCCTGAGCCGCCTTTTACGGCCTATCCGCAGAATGTGACTGTTCCATGTTGTGAGCCGGGGGTATTCACGTGTAATGGCTCATTTGCAGTTAGCGTGGGGTGGGAATTTACATTTAATAATAACACGCAATTTGTAACCGCAGATAATAACCCTCTCAGCACAAATCTGAATATCAATGATAATTTAGGTACTAGCGCTTCCAGTACATTAACCGTAACTCAATAACGTGATGATTTTCAGGGGGGTAAGGTTCGATGTGCATTTCTGCCGGACGTCACACAGGGTTTTTTTTATAGCTCCTTTGCTTTTCTGACAATTCTTCCGGGTATTGGCAGAGTACAGAATCTTCGGTTTAACACAGGTTTCCAACGTCTATTATGGGATAAGCCACAAACCTTTAACATCACGTCTAACGGGGTTCACTACGATGTCTTTATAAAAGATACCTTTGATAATCGAACAATTTCGAAGATCCAAGCCACGTCAGAACAATCTACTGCCGTGACCAATGTTCCAGGCTGCCGGAATTACCTTGCACAAGTCAATGCGACCGCTACGCAAAACGGCGAGTTCGTTAACATGTCGTCACCCGCTGAGGTTACAACAAGAAGTCCCGGAGTTTACTACACCCTGGAGGACCTGAAAGCCCCTGATGCCGGAGACAATACCTTCATCGTGCCTCTGCGTTTGGATGGATCGGATCGTGCCTGCCCCCAACGGCTCACCGTCGATTATGAAACGGGCAATTATAGTCTGGGTTTCGATGAATTTGCCGAGGACGTGGTTGGCGGCAACCTCCAGCCGATGGGGAGTGTCGAGCTGCCGGTGAACATTACCCTGCAGGCCGGGAAAACAATATATAACGTGAGAGCCAGCATTCTGAATGAAGCGGATGGTGTGGAGGACTCGACATTCGCGGTCTTTACCATTGAACCCCAGCCTTCCCCAACGGTGTCGTCTTCTGATGGGGCCTTATCCACTGGCACAGAGCAGACAACTACCACAGAGACCACAGAGACCGGGGACAACACCGTTACCATCACGGTGTCCCGCAGCCAAGGCAGAGGCACCCACACGCGGACGATTACCCTCACCCCCACCAGCACACCGACAGCAGAGGAACCTGTGGATAACGCAGGGGCAATAGCCGGTGGCGTGATTGGCAGCGTAGCCACCGGGGTTATATTTGCAGGCATAACATTCGCGGTTGGCTATGCCTACTATAAGCACAAGCGCCGTACCTCCGGTTCTGGGGATATCGAGATGCAGGCCACCCACTGATGAGCAGGGATAGCACTGAGCAGGAATAGTTAAGCGAGAAACGGGCGACTGTGGGCCGGGGTTATTTCAACAAATACCCCGGCCTTTTTTGTTTGAACGGCTCTCTGGCCTTTCAATAAACCCATCAGTCTTCCGAACAGCGTCGCTTTCTGCACGGTTTCGACGGCCTGCTGGTCGGGGATGTCTAACGCTTATGTGTGGCTATTCGTGAGCAGGTGCACGAATAGCCATTTACCAAGATTTAATTAATAACCCAGCCAGTAGAAACGCCCGTAATCAACCAACACCTCCTCCCCTTTAGCAATTGACCTATGATTGACCACAAAGATATAGGGCCAGCTGTTGTAGGTCATCAGAACAAAAAAGGCATTTGCTGAACGCCCTGGCTCCCCGGGGCGATAGGTAGTATTGGCATTAATACATACAGTCACATTGCCATAGCCATAACCACACAGATCAAGGCGAATATTTTCCAGTGAGCAATCTACGGCGTAACGACCCACATTACTGCCATGGATGTTCTGTTCTTCTGTCAGATCATGCCCATGGCAATACTTCCCCACATAAGGTCCCAACACGGTGAAAGGCTCAATGTCCCGGGCCGCAGCTACGCCACTTTGCCCCCGTAACCCTTCCCGGGGGTCACTTTCAGACAAAAAAATATGGGACAGGCTCTTTTCCAGAGCCTTAGCTCTTTCACTCGGAGACATAGTGAGCCAGTATTCAACAATGCCAGCCCAGGTAGAGGTATTGGCCAGTGCCCGGTACACACCTGGCAATCGAATACCCGCCGGCAACTCCACCTTATCCTGATAGTGTCCGGACGGCTTCAGGCGTTTATAAAGCCATTTCGCCTCTTCACCAAACTGATGCAGGGCTGCCCTGTTATCCCAGTAGCGGTTTAAAATCCTAACAGCCGACGCTTTACGCTTGCGCAGCCCGGATTCTTGCTCTTTCAATGGGGGCTTCAGTACAGGCTCAAAAGAGCCAGGAACGGGAACCACGGGAACTCCATAAAGACATATACGCTGTTCCCAATTCGGCTGTTCTTTCTGCCCAGAGCGGTTCTGTTCAAGGTGGGAACGGACATTCTGTAACTTACGGTTATCAGACTTCCCACCGGCTTCAGTGAACACAGAAGATGGCATACTTGAGGATGTAGCGCCCGTGCCGGGAATTTTGGAACTCCCTGTCATAATTTTCTTCCCTGCCTGCACTCTTTTGATAACACCATCTATCAACAATAGTTCTCTATCCGTTGAGATAGAAAGATCCCCCCGGCAGCATCGGTGCCCCTCGAAAGAATCAGTTATTCAACAGGCATAAAAAAACCGCCAAATGGCGGTTTTTTTATGGGGCGATTTACAATGGCAATCGATTAGCTTTTGTCCTTGGCCGGGAAGGTGATTTCGGCTTTCTCACGTAGATTCCTCAGATATTCTTGATAAAGCTGGCGACCGGCACGCATGGCTATGGTCGCACCCATCATACGGGCCTGATCACCTCCAACAGTTTCCGTGCCCTGGGTGACCTTGCTGATCATAATCACAGCCTGATCGCCATTGGGCAGAACAGCAGTACCAAAGCTGGCTTTGCCATCAACCGGGTGTGGCATACGGAAAGCTTCCGCCAGCACCTGGGTCGGAGTTTCCCGGGAATAGCGCAGAGCAGCTTTCTGTTCAAACCAGGCCACCTTGTTGTCAGTGGCGACAGTTGCAGCATCAGCGCCTCCAGACAGCTCACTGACCAACTTGTCGGCACGCTCTTTCAGCACTTCTGCGCCCTGCTTGTTGCGCAGAGTCATTTCGATTTCACCAGTCACATCAGCCAGCGCCTCACGTGCGGGCTTCCTGTGCTCCTTAACGTGAAGAACCAGAACCCGGTCTTCATCCAGCTCAACCAGGTCACTGTTGGCACCAAGGTTAATCACATCATCACTAAAAGCCGCGGCAATCACACCAGCATTAGCGGTAACACCCTCACCGCCATTGCGACCAAACAGGCCGGTTTCCTGAATCTCCAGCCCAATCTCTTCAGCGGGCTGGGTCAGGTCAGAAGCTTCAAAGCTGATATCCGCCAGCTTCTGAGACTTATCAACAAATATAGGATCAACAGCCTGCTCACGCAGTTCGCGGATAATGGTGGGACGCATCTGTTCCAGGGTTGGGATACGGGCTTCCGCAGCACCATCACGGCGAATCAGCACAACACCGAACTCGGTCTTAACCGGAACGGAAATTTCACCAGGCCCCAGGGAGACCAGGGTGTCATCAAATTCATCGCCGAAGAAACCGGTCTCAACAACCCCCAGGCTACCGCCCTTCTGGGCAGACTCAGAATCATCGGAGAATTCCTTGGCAAGGGTTGCGAAGTCAGCGCCCTCATCCAGCTGTTTGCGCAGTTTCACCGCTTCCGCCAGCGTCGCGGCCTGATCACGGGAATCGGAAGTTTCCAGCAGGATCATGGACGCTGAAGTCTGGTCAGCGGCCTGGGCCTTAAGTTCAGCCACATTGGCGTCATAACGGGCCAGAATATCGTCTTCACTGACATCAACATCTTCACGTAACCTGGCCTTATCCAGCACAATGTAACGAACACTCACCTGCTCTGGCCGCATAAAACGAGTTGCTTCAGCATCATAGTAGGCCTGAATATCCGCCTCGGTAACAACGGCGGCTTTGCGGGCTTCTTCTGCATTGAGCAGCACCCAGGATACATCACGGGTCTGGCTCTGCAGATTGATCAGGGCCTGCAGTTCATGAGCAGTGGCAAATTCAGACGCAGCGATACCAGCCTGCAGCTGGGTAGCTACCATCTGCTGGCGCAGCACATTACGGAATTGGGACGGTGTCATACCCAGGGTGCGGATGTACTGTTTCAGGCGCTCAGGCCCATAGCGGCCATCAACCTGAAACTCAGGGGCTGTACGGATGACCTGATCAACTAATTGATCGGATATTACCATATTATTCTTTTCAACTTGCTGGCTCAGCAGGGCTTTCTGGATCAAAGACTCCAGAGAAGACTGCTGAAGCATACGGTCATCCAGCATGGACGGATCGAAGTTGTTCCCCGCCTGCTGAAAAATCATCCGGCGCTGCTGATTCATAGCTTCCATCAGTTGTCGCTGGGTGATTTTCTCACCGTCAACACTGGCAACCTCCGGATTACTGGAATCGGGCCTCAGGCTCTCCAGCCCGAAAATAGCAAATGTAAAGGCGATAAAGGCCACAATCGCCTTCGCGACCCAGCCCTGCGCCTTATCCCTCATGTCCTGCAGCATAGTGACCTCTGCAACTTCCTCAGAAAATCCATGACCTTTCAGCTGCCGACCTGAGTCCAGACAGGCTGCGCTTTCGGGCAAAATAAACAGATCCGCAAGGATAACAGACACTCCCGTAAGAATCTGCCTTTCCCGCACATTAAGTGTAAAGTGTACCGAAATCAGGGCCGAATAGGGTTTTCTCTTTGCCCCCGATATAAGAAGGGCGTATCCGTAGACACGCCCTTCCGGGTAACTGGTGTTACGCTGTCCGACCAGGCCGGAAAAGTATCAGTTCACGGCCTCTTTCAAAGCCTTACCTGCCTTGAAGCTGGGAACACGGGAGGCCGGAATTTCAATCGGCGCGCCGGTCTGGGGGTTGCGACCGGTACGGGCAGCACGATCTTTTACGTCAAAGGTGCCGAAGCCGACCAAGGCAACCGGGTCACCGCCCTTCAGAGAGCCGGTGATAGAGTCAATCAGGGCATCCAGTGCCCGACCGGCAGAGGCTTTCGGGATATCTGCAGATTCAGCAATTGCATCAATAAGTTCGGATTTATTCACTCTATTCCCCTTTCGATCAAAGATCGCCTTAATGTGTTGAACCGGGAAGAATACCTGTAAAACAAATATCCCGTCAGTCGTCCTGAACAACGGTAAAGTACAAAAGCTACCAATGTGGCCTTATCAGAAAGCGATGTCCAACAGGGCTTTATTAATAACGGTGTGGAATGATTTTTTATACCAACTGCTTTCTATGACTGTCAAGAATACCGCGCAAATAAAGGGCCGACGAACGAAAAAACGTTCGCCAGTTACCATTAATGGGTATTAATCCCAGCTTCGGCAGAGTCGTCTTCCTTAACAACAATATCTGTGTCAACCAGAGGCTTGGGGACATACTGCAGAGCGACCTCAAGGACCTGATCAATCCACTTCACTGGTCGTATATCAAGATCCTGCTTGATGTTCTCCGGTATTTCCTTGAGATCACGGGCATTTTCATCGGGAATCAGCACCGTGCGAATACCACCACGGTGAGCCGCCAGCAGTTTTTCTTTCAAACCGCCAATAGCCAGCACCTGCCCCCGCAGGGTAATCTCACCGGTCATAGCCACGGAAGCACGTACGGGAATACCCGTCAACACCGAGACCAGAGCCGTACACATAGCGATACCGGCGCTCGGACCATCCTTGGGTGTTGCACCTTCCGGAACATGGATGTGCAGATCATACTTCTCATGAAAATCGGGAGAAATACCCAGTACCCGTGAACGACTACGGACGACTGTCATAGCCGCCTGGATAGACTCCTGCATCACATCACCAAGAGAACCGGTCTTGGTGACCTTGCCCTTGCCGGGAACAGAAACAGTTTCTATGGTCAGCAGCTCACCACCTACGGATGTCCAGGCCAGACCTGTCACTTGCCCTACCTGATCCTGTTCTTCCGCAAGGCCATAGTTGAACTTGCGCACACCGGAATAATGCTCCAGATCTTCAGGCTGTACCGCATCGGTCACATCTTTACGGCCCAAGGCTTTCTCTTTGACAACCCGACGACAAATTTTCGCTATTTCACGTTCCAGTCCACGGACACCGGCTTCCCGGGTGTAATAACGCACCAGATCACGAATCGCTTTTCTGCTGATATCCAGTTCATTTTGTTTCAGGCCGTTACGCTTCTGCTGCTTGGGCACGAGGTAGCGCTGGGATATATTGATCTTCTCATCCTCGGTGTAACCGGGAATGCGGATCACTTCCATACGATCCAGCAGCGGTGCCGGAATATTCATGGAGTTTGAGGTGCAGACAAACATTACGTCCGACAGATCATAGTCCACTTCCAGGTAGTGGTCGTTGAAAGCGCTGTTCTGCTCCGGGTCCAGCACTTCCAGCAGTGCAGACGCAGGATCACCGCGCATATCAATACCCATCTTGTCGATCTCATCCAGCAGGAACAGCGGATTCTTTACACCGGTCTTGGACATTTTCTGGATCAGCTTGCCGGGCATGGAACCGATATATGTACGACGGTGGCCACGGATTTCCGCTTCATCACGCACCCCCCCCAGGGCCATACGGACAAACTTCCGGTTTGTGGCACGGGCCAGGGATTCTCCCAGGGAGGTTTTACCTACACCAGGAGGACCAACAAGGCAGAGCACAGGACCTTTCAGCTTACGTACACGCTGCTGAATAGCGAGATATTCAAGGATACGCTCTTTAACTTCTTCCAGCCCATAGTGATCCTGATCCAGGATCTGTTCCGCACGCTTCAGGTCATGGCGAACCTTGCTGCGCTTCTTCCAGGGTACATTGATCATCCAGTCAATATAACCACGGACAACTGTAGCCTCGGCGGACATAGGCGACATCTGCTTGAGCTTCTTCAGCTCAGCCATAGCCTTTTCCTGGGCCTCTTTCGGCATCTCAGCCTTTTCAATGGCCCCTTTCAGGGTCTCCAGCTCATCCTGTTCTTCATCCAGGGTACCCAGTTCTTTCTGGATAGCCTTCATCTGTTCATTGAGATAGTACTCCCGCTGGCTGCGCTCCATCTGTTTCTTGACACGACCACGGACACGCTTTTCCACCTGAAGCAGATCTATTTCTGTTTCCATCAGATTGATCAGGTACTCAAGACGTTCAACCAGATCAACAATCTCAAGAATCTTCTGCTTCTCTTCTATATTCAGAACCATGTGGGAAGCAATACTGTCGGCCAGGCGGGCAGGCTCACTGACTTCAGACAGTGAGCTGAGCACCTCGGAAGGCACCTTCTTGCTCAACTGAACATACTGCTCAAACTGACTGTAAAGGGATTGGGTAAGAACTTCGCCACGACGTTCCTCGACTTCATCTTCCTTGAGAACATCAACCACTGCCGTACAGTGTTTGTCGTGGACGTGCATGGAGCACATCAGCGCCCGCTGGCTGCCTTCAACCAGCACTTTGACGGTACCATCAGGAAGCTTCAACAACTGAAGAATATTGGCGACGGTGCCCAGCTGGTAAAGGTCATCGGTAGCAGGATCATCGTCCTGGGCGTTCCGTTGGGCTACCAGGAAAATGCGGCGATCAGATTCCATCGCCAGATCAAGAGCCTGTATAGATTTATCACGGCCAACAAACAGGGGGATAACCATATGAGGGTAAACAACCACGTCCCTCAAAGGTAACAGCGGCAATTCAATCCGTTCGCGCTGGCGAGTATCTTGTTGTTCCATGTACAGCCCTCTCTTGTTGTACTTCCCAGCCGATAAACTGGCCGGCGGCGCTCTACTGACCCTGTCGTCAAGAGCCTGACTCTAAGATGAGGGTTCAAGTCGCAAAATACAAGAACAAACAGAATCAAACCTATCAGACCGAAACATTCCCTTCAGGTTCCTGCAAGACGGTCAGGGAAAATAACGGAGACAGACGGGGTCAGCAGACAAAAAAAAGAAAACAGGCCGGTCAGTGACCGGCCTGACGATTACCTCGGCAGCTATATAAATAACAATGGAAGATTACTCTTCCGGCAAAGCCCGGGGCGGCTCCACATTTTCATACATCAGCAGCGGCGCGGACTCGCCACGGATAACACTGGCGTCAACCACAACCTTAGTGATAGTCCTGTCAGAAGGTACGTCATACATGGTATCCAGCAGGACATTCTCCAGAATGGAGCGCAGACCACGGGCACCGGTTTTCCGCTCCATAGCCTGGCGCGCCACTTCTTTCAGGGCGTCCTGACGGAAATCAACCTCAACATCTTCCATTTCCAGCAGGCGGCTGTACTGCTTGGTCAGGGCATTCTTGGGCTCGGTCAGAATACGTACCAGTGCCTCATCATCCAGCTCTTCCAGAGTGGCGACAACCGGCAAACGACCAACAAACTCGGGAATCAGGCCAAACTTAACCAGATCTTCCGGCTCAACCGTCTTGAAGGTCTCACCAATACTCTTACCGCTGTCTTTGCTTTTCACTTCCGCGGTAAAACCGATGCCGCCCTTATCAGTACGATCGCGAATAACCTTCTCCAGACCGGCAAATGCGCCGCCGCAGATAAACAGGATATTAGAGGTATCCACCTGCAGGAATTCCTGCTGAGGATGCTTACGCCCCCCTTGAGGAGGGACTGAAGCGACTGTACCTTCAATCAGTTTCAGCAGCGCCTGCTGTACACCTTCCCCGGATACATCACGGGTGATGGAGGGGTTGTCAGCCTTGCGGGAAATCTTGTCGATCTCATCGATGTAAACAATACCCATCTGGGCCTTCTCGACATCGTAATCACATTTCTGCAGCAGCTTCTGGATAATGTTCTCCACATCCTCACCGACATAACCGGCTTCGGTCAGGGTGGTCGCGTCTGCGATGGTGAAAGGGACATTCAGCAGCCGGGCCAGCGTCTCCGCCAGCAGGGTTTTACCTGAACCGGTAGGGCCGATCAGCAGGATATTGCTCTTGCCGAGCTCAACATCTTCTTTCTTGCGGTTGTCACCGGCTTGAAGTCGCTTGTAATGGTTGTAAACTGCAACGGAGAGTACTTTCTTGGCACGGGCCTGGCCAATTACATACTCATCGAGGATATTCTTGATTTCCCTCGGCACAGGCAGCTTCTCGCTGGTACCTTCCGGTACATTATCCTGCACTTCCTCGCGAATGATGTCGTTACATAAATCTACACATTCGTCACAGATGAAGACCGAGGGACCGGCAATGAGCTTGCGCACTTCATGCTGGCTCTTGCCGCAGAAGGAGCAGTAAAGCAGCTTGCCGCCGTCTTCGCCCTTTCCATTTGTTTGGTCGGTCATTCGCTAATACCCTGTTTTCGCGGGACAACTCAAGATAAGGACGCAGCTTTTTTAATACCTTTTAGGAAGGGGTGCCACGTTTATTCCTGAGAATGTTTACTTTTCTATAGAGACAAGATGCTGCTTTTACAGCAATTTTTCAAGTTTAACCTTGTATCCGGATTCGCCCCTGAAGTCCGATTCCCAAGGTAACTGACAGCACACCTGGAATTCACCCAAAAGCCGACACCTGATATTCGCCAGATTTGGAGAGATTCGGAGAATAGCCCCGATTCCCGGTATAAGTAAAAGAAAATCTGCCCGACACCGCCTTCGGGCAGATTTCAGCCACAGTTACTTCTCTTCACTGTCACTCTGGGCGCGACGATCCATAACCTTGTCAACCAGGCCATATTTCACAGCATCTTCAGCGGCCAGGAAGTTATCCCGGTCAGTATCCTGCTCAACTACCTCAAGAGGTTGTCCCGTGTGGTGGGCCAGTACCTTGTTAAGCTTATCCTTGATGGTCAGGATCTCGCGGGCATGGATTTCAATATCCGACGCCTGACCCTGGAAGCCACCAAGGGGCTGGTGAATCATCACCCGGGAATGGGGCAGACAGAAACGTTTGCCGTTCTCACCCGCTGCCAGCAAAAGAGCACCCATACTGGCGGCCTGACCAATGCAGTAGGTGCAGACATTTGGCTTGATAAACTGCATGGTGTCGTAAATAGCCATACCGGCTGTTACGGAACCACCCGGCGAGTTGATGTAGAGGTGAATGTCTTTGTCCGGATTCTCTGCTTCGAGGAACAGCATTTGGGCGACGACCAGATTAGCCATATGGTCTTCAACCTGACCAACCAGAAATATCACCCGTTCCTTGAGCAAACGAGAATAGATATCATAGGAACGCTCACCGCGTGCAGTCTGTTCAACGACCATCGGCACCAGTCCATTGGCGGTAATGTCGGAAGCACGGTAATCGATAAATTGGGACATGTCCTTGAATGGCTCCTTGTCAGTCTGGGATGCCGCTTGGCGACATCCCGTTCAGGGGCCGTGGGAATAACAAAAGCCCGGATCAGGCTTCAGCTGCTTCCTCTTCGACACCCTCTTCGTTTTTGGCCGGGGCCGGCTTGATAGCTTCTTCGTAACCACAGGCTTTTTCAGTCACCTGGGCTGCTTCCAGAATAGTATCTACCACCTGTTCTTCGAGTACAACATACTGAACCTGACTCAGCTGCTGCTCGTTACCATAGTACCAGTCAATAACCTGCTGAGGCTCCTGGTACGCAGAAGCGATCTCTTCAATCATGGCACGAACACGATCCTCATCGGCCTTCAGCTCTTTCGCCTTAACAATTTCTCCGACGATCAGGCCCAGACGAACACGCTTCTCAGCTTCATCCTTGAACATTTCACCGGGCAGACTGCCGGCGTCCAGACCCTGCATACCCTGACTGGCAAAACGCTGTACAGCCTGCTCCTTCAGACGCTCAATCTCCTGATCGATCAGGGCACCGGGCAATTCAACAGTGTGAATATCCAGCAGACCGTCCATCACCTGATTCTTAACCTTGTTCTTAACCGCCTGGGTCAGCTCACGGTTCATGTTCCTGGAGACTTCCGCACGGAAGGCATCCAGATCACCATCTTTAACGCCATAGCGCTCAAAGAACTCGGCATCCAGCTCGGGCAGTACAGACTTCTGCACCTTCTTCACAGTGATAGCAAAGACAGCGTCCTTACCCTTCAGGTTTTCGGCCTGATAGTCTTCAGGGAAGGTCACGTTGACGTCTTTCTCTTCACCGGCCTTCATGCCGGCGATGCCGTCTTCAAAACCAGGGATCATGCGACCGGAACCCAGCACCAGGGGCTGCTCTTCAGCTGAACCGCCGTCAAAGGCTTCGCCCTCTACGGTGCCCTTGAAATCAATGGTTACCTGGTCACCGGTTTCAGCGGCAGCGCCTTCTTCCGCATCTTCAAAGGTCTTGCTCTGTTCACGCAGGGTTTCCAGCATGGTGCTGATATCTTCATCAGAAACTTCAGCCACAGGCTTTTCTACGGAAATTTTGGAGAGGTCGCCCAGTTCAATGTCGGGATAAACTTCCAGGACAGCAACAAAGACCAGATCGCTGCCTTCTTCAAAGGTTTGGGGTTCGATTTTAGGAGCGCCTGCGGGGTGCAGTTCTTCCTTGATAACAGCTTCCATGTAGGAAGACTGCATCACCTCACCCAGGACTTCCTGGCGTACACTCTGACCATAGCGCTTTTTAACCACCTTAGTCGGCACCTTACCCGGACGGAAACCGTCCAGCTTAACCTGCTTACCCATATCCTTCAGACGGTCGTCGACCTTGGAGTCTACGGTTTCGGCAGGTACCGTGATGGTTAAACGGCGCTCGAGGCCGGAAGTCGTTTCAAGTGAGACTTGCATGGTTAATCCTCATAAACCAAATGTTGCAACGAGCATCTGCTTCAGAAACAGACCCGCTTTTTGCGGACCCTAGTACAGAAAAGTGCAACAGGGTATCAGATTCCCAAGCCGCACAGAACAGGGCAATAGACCATACTGCTCAGTTTGCATAGTGATTTTCAACCGATTCCCCTGCAATACCCACGGCACGGAGGGTTTGAACTGGTTGTTTTTTGTGTAACACAAACCAAAAGGCCAGTTTTAACGTACGAAAAAAGGGGATAAGCACGCTTATCCCCTTGCATTCAATTGTATGGTGCGGATGGAGAGACTCGAACTCTCACGCCTCTCGGCACTGGTACCTAAAACCAGCGTGTCTACCAATTCCACCACATCCGCATAGCCAGAAATAAAAAAAGGACTCTTCCAACAATCTTTCTTGAAAATGGGGTGGATGAAGGGGATCGAACCCTCGACCACAGGAGTCACAATCCTGGGCTCTACCAACTGAGCTACATCCACCATAACAAAACTTTTGAATGCACTTCTTTAATCGTAAAGAAAGGTGGGGTGGACGAAGGGGATCGAACCCTCGACCACAGGAGTCACAATCCTGGGCTCTACCAACTGAGCTACGTCCACCACAATTTCTTACACCGAACCCTAACAGATCCGACAGGCCGGCATATTACCTAAACAGCCAAAACTTACAAGCACCCTGCCAGGAAGAACCCGAAAAAGCATAGAACACTCTTATCTTTACAGATAAGAGGAAAACTTAAATATCAGGAAATGCATCCGGAAATGGCACGCCCGGCAGGATTCGAACCTGCGACCGATGGCTTAGAAGGCCATTGCTCTATCCAGCTGAGCTACGGGCGCCCGAAAACCTGACAAGGACTCAAAAATGGTCGGGGTAGAGAGATTCGAACTCCCGACATCCTGCTCCCAAAGCAGGCGCGCTACCAGACTGCGCTATACCCCGATTCATTAACTGCTCACCCTTTCAACCCTTCCGAATAATATTCTTCAACTTCGAAACCTGTGTTTTCCGTTGAAGATCAGTTGGTTGGCAGCGAACGAGACGCATTATTCAGTTATCTCACTGTGTTGTCAAGCTGTGTTGTCAAGCTGTGTTGATTCAAACAATGATAGTCAAAACCACCATCTCTAGCGAAACGAAGTTATCCAACAATTCTCGCTTATCTTTTCTATAAAAAACAACTAACGCCAGCGGTAAACGAGCGGCCTGAAAAATCAGACCGCCTCCCTTTCCCATAATTTCTTCTACTTTTATGGACTCACGAAAAAACCATAGAACAGACCAAAACGTGAAAATCGCACATCCTGTTTACATACTTTTTCTAGGGGCGCTGCTTTCCTCAAGCACATACTGTCAGGGCGCAACCTGTCTTGTTGTCGCAAGAAAAGACAAGCCAGACAGGGAAATACAGATTCACCAAACATTCCTTGAGCAATGCTGGTCCAGAATCAATGTCTACATATTCAGCGATGATGAAGAGGCGGAAAAAGCAGCTCCTGACCTTATTCCCGACCATATAAACTGGCTCCCCTGGCACACAAACCAAGGAAACACAATTTCCACGGGGCAGTCCCGGGACAAAACCACCTCCTATGCAGCATGGGTCATAAAGAACTGCAATTCCGCAGCTTCCCCGGCTTTCACTCCTCTGGAGATGGGCCACCTGGCAGGCAGGATCATCAGCGCCATGCCAGGAGATCTCCCGACCACACAAAGGCAATGCACAAATCTGGAGAAAACGGACTTTGGAGGCAATGATCTTATTATTTCCATTGCGGAACAGGAAGGAGGCATAGCCCACTTCTTCCTTCTTCAACAAAACTCTGCCGGGCAGCCCCATGGCTTCACCCTGTCAACCACTCCTTCAAAAGTAAGCACGGATGAACTTGCAGGACAGCTGGCAGCTCTGACACTTTCATCTCAACCAGCCTCACCGCAACCTGTCTCATCACAGCAAGCCCATGGATACCCCTCACATCATACAACCCCACCTGTAGCTACACCCAGACCGCGACCCAGAACAGTACTTTCAGGAGCGCACGCAACAATAAAAAAAGCCTCTCGCACCGGGGGCGCTATTGAAAAAGGATTCTTCCCGCCAGATGAAAATATGATTGTTCCCATTGAAGCCCTGAGCCTTGCAAAGGTTAGAAAGACCGCCTCGCAGCATCTGCAAACGGAATCAGCCCTTGTTGAAACCGGGGAACAAGAGGATCGCAACAATGTTCTGATTATGAGAGACAAAATCACTGGACGAAGCTACGTCGTCAAAACAGCCAGCCTCCCATCCTCCTTGCATCTGAATGACAACCCTTTCGTGCAAACCCTGATCCGTGAAATTCTGGCTCTTGAGCTATTAAAGCACCCCAACATTATCCAGAGCTTCGGTTATTTCCACAGCCAGCAGGGTGGAACCCCCAAGCTTGGCCTGGTGCTTGAACATATGAAAAACGGTGACCTTGTTAACCTAGTTGAGCAGTTGATAGAGCTGGGCAAACGGTTGAGCGAAGACGATGCGAGATTTATTATTTACCAACTGGCTCAGGCCGTGGCTCATATCCACTCAAAGGGCTTTGCCCACAGGGATATCAAGCCAGAGAACGTCCTGATCCGGTATTCACTGAATCCTTTTAAAATACACAGTATAAAACTGGGAGATTTTGGTTTTATTACTTACAAGCACAGGGACTTCCCAGTTCTTTCCAGCAAAGGTTCTCCAGACTATGCAGCCCCAGAACTGTTCACCCAAAGCACCAGACCCATTGATATCATGGCTACCGATATCTGGGGTCTGGGCGCACTGATGTTTTCACTTCTTCTGCAGGAAAGCCCATATCCGGACTACGATTCTGACATCCCCGAACAACTAAAGGCATTGGTTCAACAAAGACGGTTTAACCGGGAAAACCTACCGGAAATAGGTACACGCAGAGCATCTCGAAAACTACGCGCACAATTTATATCGGAAGCGGCCATTCAATTGATTGAACAGTGCAACCAGCAGTATCCGGAAGACCGTATCAGCAGCCAGGAAATATTACTCCACTCCTGGCTCCACAGAAGACCCAAACAGTAAAGGCAGCCTTTTCCGACCGCCGATATTCATCTATTTTGCAGGAGCGCACGCAACAGATAGAGCCACGATAAAAACCAGGGGCTGTTCACCATGACAAAAAACAGGCCTGCAGGCTTCTTTATATATTTAGTCTGGGTGGCAATTCTTACTGCAATGCCCGTTTCGGGAGCGCAGTTTCTGCTGATGCTGACAACAGAGGGCATCAGCGAGTTTCCATCCCAGCTGATCTCAACCACCCTGTTAGAGCAACCCTGGCGCACCCTTACATTTGTTCCGGTCGATGAGCACTTTAAAATAAACCCCGGGCATACATTCAAAAAAATACTGCCTGAAGATGTCCAGGAACTTTTTATTACACCAGAGAACTCCCTTTTCCGTGCCCTGGCTTCTCCCCATAATAACGAAACCTACCTTTTGTGGCTGCAGGATATCCCGATCACCAGCTCACAGGATGCCCGGTCTCTTTCTTCTATTTCTGCCGAACTCTTTATATTGATTTTCAATTCACCAGAACAAACATCAAACCTGACATCACCCCATACCCTTAACCTGACCCCTGCCCCCTATGACCAAGTCGTTTTGCAGACAGGCAAGGACGAATCATCACCACAATTTATTTTGTCGGAATACCTTTTCTCCGGGCAACAGGGTTTTGTTCTGCAACCTGCGGCCAATACCAGCTGGCAGCCCATTCCTGACACAAACCAATATGCCTGGCTTAATAACACAACCGCAGATTCTGGCAAACCACAAACCTTTCCTGGAAAGACTGCCCGAAAGGACGAAGAGCAAACGGCAAATGAAGCCCCAGTGAAAATACAGCCCAGCTACCCTTTTCCCCTGGAAGACCGGGAATACCTGTCGCCAGAAAATTTTGACCGCATTAATCTGCCCAGGACTGATGATATTCGGCAATGGCGACAGATAAAAAAAACAGGAGGCGCTTTTGGCGGCATAACGATCATCAAAGACCCGTCCGATGCCACTAATCAACGTGCGGTAAAGGCTGCAATAAAAACCACAGACCCAAACTGGCTCATAGATTTTTCTGCACTATGCCGCGAAACCTGCATACTCTCAGTTCTTCACAATCCCCATATCGTCAAAGCCCTGGGCTACGCCCTGTCATATACGGAAGACAATTCCACCAGACTGCGTCTGGCCCTGGAAGTTGTGCCGGGATTTTCCCTGCAGCAACTATTACAAAGCCCAAAGACCAGGAGTCACTTTGATGAACAGACAGCAGCAGAAACCATCGCCCAGGCTCTTGAAGGACTTGACTATATGCATAGTCTGAATTTTGTTCATCGGGATCTGAAGCCCGACAATATAATGGTTGAGCTCAAAGGGAAACAGCCTGTCAATGTGGTTTTAGTAGACTTTGGTTTTTCCGGTTATTGCACGCCAGAGAAACCAAATACAAAGCCTTGTGGAAACCCCATATACAGTGCTCCTGAAATTCTCCAACTACCGAGAGCAGGAGGGACTGCCTACGATGGGAAGAAAGCGGATATCTGGAGCCTGGGTGCTGTAGCGCTGGTCGCCCAGACACATGAAAATCCATATCCGGGAACACTTATCGACATAACCAGAAAGCGCAGGGCAAAACCTACCAGGGTTGATGAGATTGGCAGCCCTGCAGAGAAGCAGAGATTTTTGCAGCGATGCAACCCGTCAGAGAACGCTATAGAGTTTATTGACCTCTGCTGCGACCCTGTTCCGGAGCGACGGCCACCAGCCTCAGACTTGATCCAGCATCCATGGCCAATGAGTTCCCCCTGGCGACCGCGCAAATAAAAATGGCACCGGTAAGGGTGCCATTTTCATAGCCAGCATAAACTGTCTTAACGCTCAATACGCCAGGTTGTTCCTTCACGGGAGTCCTGAAGGATAACGCCTTTCTCCGCCAGTTCTTCCCGCACACGGTCCGCCTCCGCAAAGTCCTTGGCCTTCTTGGCCGCCTTACGTTTGGCAATCATCTTTTCAATCCAGGCTTCATCCACATCACTGCCGGATTTCAGGAAGGACTCGGGATTATCCTGCAAAATACCCAGCACGCCACCCAGCTTCACCAGCAGCGCCGCCAGAGGCAGAGCTGCCTGTTCATTCTCAACACGCTCGGTATTGAGCTTACGCACCAGCTCAAACAGGGCGGCCAGAGCTTCCGGAGTATTAAAATCATCGTCCATGGCTTTAAAGAAGCGCTGCTCAAACTCAGAGTTTTCAGCAGCTTCCACACCCGACAAATCCAGGCCCTTAAAGGCAGTGTACAGACGCTCCAGGCGCACACCCGCTTCCTTCAGAGACTCCTCGGAATAATTGGTATGGCTGCGATAGTGGCTGGAAATCAGCAGATAGCGCACGACTTCCGCCGGATAGTTTTCCAGCACCTCTTTCACGGTAAAGAAGTTACCCAGAGATTTGGACATCTTTTCCTTTCCCATGCGCAGGGCTCCGGAATGCAGCCAGTAACGGGCAAACTCGACACCGTTTGCGGCTTCCGACTGGGCAATTTCGTTCTCATGGTGCGGGAACGGCAGGTCAGGACCACCGCCATGAATATCGAATGTATCGCCCAGGCAGCTTTTGCACATCACCGAGCACTCAATATGCCAACCGGGGCGGCCTTTGCCCCAGGGCGATTCCCAGCTGGGCTCGCCCTCTTTGGCACCTTTCCAGAGCACGAAGTCCAGGGCGTCTTCCTTGGCTTCGTCCACGGCGATACGGGCACCGGACTCCAGCTCTTCCAGCACCTTGCCGGACAGCTTGCCGTAACCTTCAAACCTGCGAACCCGATAGTAGACATCGCCATTGCCGGGAGCATAGGCGTAGCCCTTATCAATCAAGCCGCCGATCATCTCCAGCATTCCGTCGATATGCTGGGTGGCACGAGGCTCTTCGTCCGGCTTCTGAATCCCCAGAGCGGCAGCATCTTCGTCCATGGAGTCGATCATGCGTTTGGTCAGTTCGGTGTAGTCTTCACCATTCTCAGCCGCACGATGAATGATCTTGTCATCGATATCGGTGATATTGCGCACGTAAGTCAGGTTGTAACCCCTGGCACGCAGATACCGGGCCACTACGTCAAAGGCCACCATGGTGCTGGCATGGCCAAGATGGCTGTGGTCGTACACTGTATTCCCACAGACGTACATACGGACGTTGTTGCCATCCAGCGGCTTAAACTCTTCCTTTTTACGGGACAGGCTATTGTAAATCTGTAACACGTAGAATGCCCTTTAATTCGTTTCCGGCTCTAACTTGCCTGTTTTCAATTGCCTGCTTTGGCGGCCGCTTTTGAAGACCAAGTGTCTTTCAGGCCGATAGTCAGGTTAAAAACCGGGCTGTCGCTGCTGTGATCATAACGATCAGCAACAAAGTATCCTTCACGCTCAAACTGGAAACCCTGTTCCGGTGCGGCTGTGGTCAGAGACGGCTCTACCCAGGCTTCGGTCACTTTCAGAGAGTCCGGATTGATATGGCTGATAAAATCTTCATCACCACGGTCTGGTGCTTCATGATTGAACAGCCGGTCATAGATACGCAGTTCAGCCTTCTTGCCATAAGTGGCGGATACCCAGTGAATCACCCCACGGGGACGAATACCTTCTGGCGGATTTTCACCCACGGTACCCGGCACATAGCTGCAGCGGATTTCAGTAATCTCGCCACTGTCGTCCTTCACCGTGTCTTCATGCTTGATTACGTAGGTACCCCGCAGACGGATGTACTCTCCAGTCACCAGGCGCTTGAACTTCTTGCGGGACAGACTGTTGTCCTCATTAAAGTCTTCACGGTCGATGAACAGCTCTCGGGTAAACGGCAGAGCACGCTCGCCCATCTCCGGCTTGTTCGGGTGAACCGGTACAGCCATCTCCTGCACATCACCCTCCGGCAGGTTGGTGATCACCACTTTCAGCGGATTCAACACTGCCATGGCGCGACCGGCATTGGTGTTCAGGTCATCACGGATCGCATGCTCCAGCATGGAGAAATCGGCTATACCATCGGTGCGGCTGACACCCACCATCTCCGCAAACCTGCGAATGGAGGCCGGAGTGTAACCACGACGACGCATACCGGACACAGTAGGCATACGGGGATCATCCCAGCCGGACACCAGCCGTTCGTCCACCAGCCGCTTAAGTTTACGTTTGGAGGTCACCACATAGTTCAGGTTGGTGCGGGCAAACTCATACTGAGTCGGTTTGGCCGGTACTGGCAGGTTTTCCAGGAACCATTCGTACAGGGGGCGGTGATCCTGGAATTCCAGGGTGCAGATGGAGTGAGTCACACCCTCAATAGCGTCTTCCTGGCCATGGGCGAAATCATAGCTGGGATAGATGCACCACTTATCACCTGTCTGATGGTGGGCCATTTTGCGAATCCGGTAGAGCACCGGGTCACGCATATTCATATTCGGGCTCTGCAGGTCAATCCTGGCCCGCAGGCTGGCCTGACCTTCTTCATAGTCACCGGTGCGCATTTTTTTGAATTCCGCCAGGTTTTCTTCCACGCTCTTGCTGCGGTCAGGACTGGCTACACCGGGCTTGTTAAAGTTACCCCGGTTTTCACGCATGGTTTCCGCATCCTGGTGATCCACATAGGCTTTGCCTTCACGAATCAGGTGCAAAGCCCACTCGTAGAACTGATCAAAATAGCTGGAGGCATAACGCACATTTCCGGACCAGTTAAAGCCCAGCCATTTGACATCCTCTTTAATCGCATCCACATACACCTGCTCTTCCTTCTCCGGATTGGTATCGTCAAAACGCAGATTGCACTCGCCATTAAAGGTTTCCGCCAGGCCAAAGTTCAGGCAAATAGATGTAGCATGGCCGATATGAAGAAAACCATTGGGTTCCGGGGGAAAACGGGTAACAATTTTATTGTCAGCAACCCGGCCTTCGGCCAGGTCTTTTTCGATAATCTGTTCCAGAAAATTTCTGGGAGTCGTATTAGATTTCTCAGTATTACTCATGATTCAGGAAAACTGTCTGGTAGAGAAATGACCGGCACTTTGCCGCCCCTGCATTTATTCTAGCTCTGGCTCAAGGTTTACTTCGGACCAGAACCCGAGGTCAGCTCTGTTGCTGAACCGGTTGCTGCTCCGGCTGGTTTACGCTTCTACAGCCGGATACACCTATAACCACCACACTCGTAAATACAGCCGCCAGCGGGCTGACCAGCGCCTTGCGCTTCATAAAAACAGATTCCTTGTGACTGCTTGTAACCAGGAAATCTGAAGGGTTTCAGACCTGAAAAGCAGGGAAGAGAGATAAAATCAAGGGGGCAAGATTACCATTTTCCCCGGAACAGGTACAATTGCAGACAGTACGCTTTCCCCCACAATATCCACCCTGAAAGCCTGTTACACCGGCCTTCAGCCAAAAAGAATATCCATGAAACAGATTATTGTTGCCTCAACCAATCCCGCAAAACTGGCCGCTGTTGAAAGTGCTTTTGTCGAGGCCTTTGCTGAACCGATAGAGATTTCTGGTATTTCCGTCAGCAGCGGAGTAGCCGACCAACCCCTTACTGACCAGGAAACCCTGGCCGGTGCCCGCAACCGTGCTGCCAACGCCCGCATAGAAAAACCGGATGCCGATTACTGGGTAGGACTGGAAGCCGGTATTGAAGGCAATCACACCTTTGCCTGGATGGTGGTCCAGAATAAAAACCGTGCAGGAGAAGCCCGCTCCGCCAGCCTGCCCCTTCCTCCAAAGGTTCTGGATGGTATTTTTGAAGGCAAGGAACTGGGGGATGTTATGGACGAACAATTCGGCACATCCAACACCAAGCAGAAAGGCGGTGCTATCGGCCTGCTGACCAGCAGCCTGTTGACCCGCTCTTCTGTTTATCATCAGGCTTTGATTCTGGCATTGATTCCCTTTCTCAATCCGGAACGCTTTCCCTCACGGGAACAAAATTAAACCAGGAAAACACCTCTCTTTTGACCCGCATCATGGGGGCAGGACTCTTCTGCCTCTACGTACAGGGAAACAGATAACCCTATTCACCTGGGTGATGTCCGCCCACTTTCTACTGTCCCTCTGGTTTCGACATAAACTGTCAGAAGCCGATTAAAATCCCTGAAGAATGGGTTACCCGATCACCAATACCCAACAGTGGCAGCCTGCCTCCGCAACATCATTCTACACCACAGAACAGAACCCCATGTTCTATAGGTATTTACTACCAGCACAGTCCTTCATTCTAGGAGCAGAACTATCTACCGCCCATGATATATACGCTCCCAAAAACACACAGTTTCCCTGCCGAATTGAAGCTTATAAAGAACTGGGAGTACTATACGAACAAGAGATCAATCAGGAGCCGGAAGCGCGACTCCTGAATATAGAACGGGTTATAGACGACAGGAAAAACCAGCTGCGAGAATCTCTGACAGAGTTTGAACAAATCCAGCAGTTACTACAAAGCTACCAAAGAATACGACAGCAATTTTCAAAGCTTCAGGAGGATTTAGAGCAGGAAGACGTCGATGCATTACCGCAGGAACTGCGGGGATTAGAACAGGATATAGAGGAGCTGGATAAGAAAATTAATCAGGTTCAACAGACAATTCAGCGAATAATGGCAAGAACCCGTTTTTTTATCCAGGAATTCATGTTCTATAAAAACAGGGAATAAATGCAGGAATCAAGATGGTGCCCGGAGCCGGAATCGAACCGGCACGATATTTCTATCGACGGATTTTAAGTCCGTTGTGTCTACCAATTTCACCACCCGGGCTACACAAAAATATCGCAGCGGTGGCACTGCGATGAATCTGGAGGCGAGTACCGGAGTCGAACCGGTCTAAATGGAGTTGCAGTCCACTGCATAACCGCTTTGCTAACTCGCCTTTAAACTGTTCTGTATAAACGATCTTATACAGTAAATTTGGAGCGGGAAACGAGATTCGAACTCGCGACCCCAACCTTGGCAAGGTTGTGCTCTACCAACTGAGCTATTCCCGCAACTGTTTTTAACGTGCTTTCAGTGCTGGCTTATCAATGTGCCGCCCTGGAAGATGCGAGCTATTCTATGTAACTGCGCTTATATGTCAATACGCTGATATATAAAGAGTTTTATTTTTCTGCCCGATCATCTTTAAAAGGTGTCAGGTCTGGCCAGGCTGCCTTCAGATAGACAAACATAGACCACAGAGTCAACACCGCAGCGATATTCAGGAGAATCAGACCCGCCATACCTACCACCCCCTCCCCCAGCTCCCGGGCCAGCAGCAACAGAGTAATAGAACCCATCTGTGCAGTCGTTTTCAGCTTGCCAATAAAGTTGACAGCCACGCTTGTACGCTTGCCCAGTTCCGCCATCCATTCCCGCAGGGCGGAAATTACAATTTCCCGGCTGATAATAATCAGTCCGGGCAAAGTCATCATGGGGCTGTCGAATTTCTCAATCAAAATGGCCAGGGCTACGGCCACCATCACCTTGTCCGCCACCGGATCCAGAAATGCACCAAAAGGCGTGGTCTGGTTCAGTTTGCGGGCCAGATAACCATCAAACCAGTCGGTAAACGAAGCCACCATAAAAATAGTAGCGGCCACTATATAGGTCCATTGGAAAGGGAGATAATGGACAACCACAATCACCGGGATCAGCAGCAGACGAAGAAGGGTTAAAGTATTCGGTATATTCATGATTTACGACTTAAATCCTTGATCCCGGGCCAGGAGTCTGCCCGTATCTGTAAGTCTATCAGCTCACAGAGTGTGATGTCATAGCATAATTGCCGGCAACCAGGTTCATAGGAGACTGCACTTGCAGGCATTTAAACAACCATTACATTAAGAGCCTGTTCATAATCTTATCGTGAACGGGTTCTAAGAAAAATTGTCCCGAATCTGCATGGCCAGCTGCCGGCTGATTCCTTGTACTTTGGTCAGCTCATCCACCGAAGCTTCTTTTACACTTTTCAAGCTACCAAAAAATGACAACAGAGCCGCCCTGCGTTTAGAACCGACGCCGGGAATATCTTCCAACTCAGAGCGGCTGCGTTTTTTGTCACGACGCTGGCGATGCCCGGTAATAGCAAACCGGTGGGATTCATCCCGCACCTGTTGCACCAGATGCAGGCCCGCAAGGGAAGCATCCAGGGCATACTCTTTGCCGGAATGGCCATCAATCAGCACTTCAAGCCCCGGTTTGCGTGTTTCCCCTTTGGCAACCCCATATACCGCCATATGGGCAAGCTGCAGACTGTTCAGCACCTCTTTGGCTTTATTTAACTGGCCCACACCACCATCAATCAGCACAAGATCAGGCAGCACACTGCCTTCCTGGAGCGCTCTGGAATATCTGCGCTCAACCGCCTGAGCAATGGCTGCATAATCATCACCGGGCGTGATATCCCGAATATTAAAGCGCCGGTAATCACTCTTGCTCGCCCCTTCATGGCCAAACACCACACATGAGGCGACTGTGCCCTCACCCATGGTATGACTGATATCGAAACATTCGATACGTTCAGGCAGTTCATCCAGTGAGAGCGCCTGCTGTAAAGAGAGAAAACGCTCATAGATATTGCGACGGTCAGCCAAATGGGAAAGCAGGGTCTGCCGGGCATTGCGCTCCGCCATATCCAGCCAGCTTTTCCGTTCCCCACGGACCCGGCTGCGCAGTGTCACCGTTTTACCAGATACGGAACGAATGGCATCGGTTAATGCCTCGTACCCGGAAACAACCATGGGCAGAATAATATCCCGGGGGAAATCTCGACTTTGAGACAAGCTGATATAAAACTGACCCAAAAAACTCTCCAGATTGTCTGCCGGATTGGCATCCAAAGGAAAATTCGGGAAAAAGGGCCGTGTACCCAACACCCGACCCTGGCGGATAAACATCACCAGCACACAGCAACCCCCAGGTTCTTGCACCATGCCGAACACATCTGCGTCCCCGGAATCTACCGCGATTACTTGCTTTTCCTGAACCTTGCGCAGGTGGTTAACACTGTCTCTGTAGTTTGCCGCCTCTTCAAATTCCAGATGCTTTGATGCCGCCTCCATACGGCGAATAAGGTCATAAATCAGTTCCTGACTTTTACCGTCGAGAAAATCCACGGAATCCTGTACATCCTGCTGGTACTCTTCACTCTCCACCAGATTCACACAGGGGCCTTTACAACGGTTAATCTGGTACTGCAGACAGGGGCGGGTTCGATTACGGAAGTAGCTGTCTTCACACTGTCGCACCCGAAACACTTTCTGCAACAGCACCAGGCTTTCCCGGGCAGCCCCGGAACTGGGATAAGGGCCAAAATAACGCCCTTTTTTACGGCGAGTGCCCCGGTGCAATGCCAGCCGGGGCCAGGGGCCGTCCGAAAGGAAAATATAGGGGTAGGACTTATCGTCACGAAGCAGGATATTGTAGGGGGGCCGGTTTGCCTTAATCAGGTTCTGCTCAAGGATCAGAGCCTCACCTTCACTGCTGGTGACAATGGTTTCAATCCCGGCAATTTTCGCCACCATGGCCGAGGTTTTCGAACTGCGCCCCTGGGGGCGAAAGTAGCTGGCTAGTCGTTTTTTCAGGGACTTGGCTTTACCCACATAAAGGGTTTGCCCATCACTCCCCAGCATCTGGTAAACACCCGGCTTATCGGATGCTGTAGCAAGAAAGGCTTTATGGTCAAAGGTACTGCCTGAGGCTGGTAACGACATAGAGAAAAAGGCCAAGTAAAAACTATTGAGAGAGTACTCCGATAGCTGTAATCATAAAACCTCAACAGGTTCTAATACGGACATTCATAGTCTATCGGAACCACCCATAATCAACAGATAGAAAAAAGGTGCCTTTTCAGGCACCTTTTTCAAACAGTCATGGAATCAACTCCGGCAGCGATTGATATTATTTAATCAACAATATCAACCAGACCATGCTGAACAGCCAGCCGGGTTAAACCCACATCCCCTTTTACTCCCAGTTTTTCAAAAATCCGGTAGCGGTAGGTATTCACTGTTTTGGTTTCAATACCCATATGGGCGGCAATATCAGACACCTTGTAACAATCAATCACCATATTGGCCACCTGAAACTCCTGGGGAGAAAGAGCCTCAAAAGGATTGGCGGCATTTTCATTAGATACCGACTGAACCGCCATCTCCTGAGCCACCGCCGTACAGATATAACGCTGTCCGGCATAGACGGCTTTGATAGCCTGAATCATCTCCTTGTAATCCCCACCCTTGGTGAGATAGCCTCGAGCACCAGCCTCAAGAATCTTGCGGGAATGCACTGCGTCCTCAAGGCTCGAAAGAGCAATAATTCTGGTTTCCGGACGGGACGCATTTAAGCGACGGGTCGCCTCCAGTCCACCCATACCCGGCATCCGGATGTCCATCAGCACAATATCCACCTCCTGCGCACGACAGATACCCTGCACTTCTTCGCCGGAACAGGCTTCCCCCACTACTTCGATACCTTCAACATCAGTCAGCATGCGAGCCAGACCGCAACGAACAAGCTTATGGTCGTCAGCTATTAATATTTTTATCCGGGACACAGTCTACTCCCGACCATTACGTTGTCATTAATTAGCGGCATCCTGCCTGTAAAGATTTTGTATATCTGTATACACACTATCAAACCACACTCCGTACGCATAGGTTCAGAGTGTAATTTCATACATCTGTGCTTTAAGAAGAAATAACAGCGTTAAATAAAAGAGAACAAAGTAAAAGACAGGTTGATTAACCTGCCTTTTTTTCAGCCACAAATATCAGGAAACAACAGCTAGAACTTCTACTTCAAACACCAGCACGGAGAAAGGAGGAATAGAACCCGCGCCGTTTTCGCCATAAGCCAGATTATGGGGAATAAACAGCTTGAATTTATCACCCACGACCATCAGCTGCAGCGCTTCAACCCAACCAGGAATAACACCAGTTACCGGGAATTCTGCGGGCTGGTTACGTGCTAATGAGCTGTCAAAAACAGTACCGTCAATCAGGGTACCGTGGTAATGAACACGTACAGTGTTCTCTTTGGAAACCTTATCACCGTCGCCTTTTGTCAGCACTTCGTACTGCAGGCCGGATTCGGTCACAGCCACGCCTTCACGACCGGCATTACCTTCCAGGAAAGCCTTACCGGAGGCGATAACATCCGCAGAACGGGTTTCAGCCGCTTCCTGCATCTTCTTGGTCACAACCTGGAAAGCTTCATTGATAGCTTCAGGGTCTACAGCCATTTCCAGGTCATTCAGGTAATCCGCCAGCCCCTGCTGTACCGCAGCAATATCCAGACCTTCAAAAATCTGGCGAGCCAGCTGCTCACCCATCTGCCAACCCACACCGTAGCTGGCCTTCTGTTCCATGGATTCGTATTGAGACATGAACTGCACTGTTCCCATTGGTTAAAGCGCAGCAGTCTGCGTGAAACCCCCTGCAAATACAAGCTGGTAAGCCAGCTGGAGGCGATTCCCCGGCCCGGTTAATACTGGCTCGCCTATGGTTTTCATGCAGACTGGGCTAAGGCGTGGCAGCAATTCTTTTAATGGGACTATTAAACATCTTGGCGGCCCCTGGTTAAATAGGTTCTCGCATGTTTTCAATAATGGAGAGGCTTTTGTGGCGAATAATCAGATTCGCTTATGTTCATTTGTCTCACTTCTTTCTAAAGAAAAAGGATTTGGATATCAAAGATGATGAGGCTGAATCTGTTTTCTTTGATGTGGGAAGTGTGGTGATAGGTGAGCAGCATATTAAGCTAAAGAAAGCCGTGTTAGATGAACCTGCACCAGAATCAGGAAAAGATTTCCACCCGGAAATCAAGTTTGAGCTCTCAGGAACTATGACTAAAACACCAAAGGAAATGCTTTATGAGTGGGAAACTTTCTTTGGAGAAGAGAAAAATCATACAATATCCACGTCTGCCGTCATGTTGGGAAAAGATATTCATGGCTACTTTGAATAATAGGTCTTTTGAAACGCCCTCCGACTCTCAGTTAGGATCAAGATGGATAGTAATATCCGCATCAGGCATAAGTTTCAGCAGCTGACCCTGGGCTTTTTTACCCAGACTATGGGCTTCTTCCAGGGTCAGCTTGCCGTCCAGATCAAGATCCAGCTGGATAATCGGCTTAATCCCGGACATACGGGTTCGCAGGTTATGGAGGTCAATCACCCCGTCAATGGACAGCACCTGTTCCCGGATTTTCTGCTCCTGCTTATGATCCAGAGCCTTGTCCATCAGCATCTGGATCGCATTCCAGGCCACACTGCCCACGCTGAAGATCATATAAACCGCAATACCAATACCGATAATCGGATCTGCCAGTGCATAACCGGCAGCGACAATCACCAGAGCTATAACAACTCCCAGATTGGTCAACAGATCCATACGGTAATGCATGGAGTCTGTCTCAATGGCCAGGGAACCGGTCATACGTACGACATAATTCTGGTACATCACCAGAGCCAGAGTCACAATCATGGAGAAAGCCATCACCGCCAGAGCAATCTGGCCATTATCAATCACAACACCGGAACGCAGGTTATCCACGGCATGGAGAATCAGGAACAGACCGGAACCGGAAATAAATGCAGACTGGGCCAGGGCTGCCAGCTGCTCAGCCTTGCCATGACCAAAATGGTGGTCATCATCTGCGGGCTTAAGAGCAATAGAGATGGCCACCAGATTAATCACCGAAGCAAAAGCATCCAGCAAAGAGTCCATTAAAGTGGCCAGGATACTGACCGATCCGGTCATCCCCCAGGCCAGCAGCTTGGCGAAAATCAGGATAATCGCTACACCCACCGAAGCCCGGGATGCCCGGCGTAAAAGAGTTGCCTTCTGTTGTTCTGTTAACTGCTTTTTCATTTATCCACTCCCTGTGGCCAGTCTGCAGAATCCTTATTCACCTTATTCGGCTACGGACCTTTTGCGCAAGTTTACAAAATTCCCAGGCTCCCTGGAGAATTCTCGGGGTTTGCCTGAGAATCAGGCTGCCATCGATGGTGTATACATCTTTATTGCGCACGGCAGGAATGGTGGAAAACTTCTCCCACTCTTTATACAGAATTTCGCTGCCCTTTTTTCCAGGATGGTCCCCTTCGATAATCAGGGCCGGCTGCCGGGCAATCACATCTTCATGGGAGATTCGCGGTACCAGAACCGGCGCGTCGGCAAACACATTATGGGCACCACAAACACTGAACACAGAAGACACCATATGCTTGCCATTTAAAGTCATCAAAGGATTGTTCCAGACCTGTATAAAAACAGCCACCTGACGCCTGTGGGAATATTTTTCCTTTAACTCGCTCCACCCGGCCAGCAGTTTTTTTGCCTGCCGCGCTCCCTCCGGACTGCGCACAAGCCTGCCCAAAGCACGCAGATCCCTGGCAATAGCTTCCACATCACCCGGCTCAGAGTTATAAACCGGAATACCTAATTGCTTTAACTGCTTCAGCAATTCCGGTGGATTGCCTGATGGCCAGGCCAGCACCAGATCCGGCTTAAAGGAGTACAACCCTTCCAGGGAGATAAAGTTATAACCACCCAGCCTGGGTAACTTTCTGGCTGCTTTCGGGTAATCCGTGCCGGTGATCACCGCCACCAGCCGGTCACCACCGCCAGCTTTATAGATCAGTTCCGTTCCGTGGGGGGACAGGCTGATAATCCGGGTTGGCGGTCGGCTGACCGTCACCTTTTTTCCCGTAGAATCTTCTACGGTGATAGAGGCTCTGGCTACACCGGTCAATACCAGAAGTGGCATAAATAAGGTCACGAGGAGGTTTCGGCTAACTCTCACCGTTTTCCACTCCAGCTTCAGCAAAGGTATGCATATGATTATGCAGAGCACAGGCCATGCGCAGCAAAGGGAGTACAACCGCAGCGCCACTGCCCTCTCCCAGCCTTAACCCCAAACGACACAAAGGAGTAACCCCCAAGTTTTCCAGCAATAGTCCATGACCAATCTCCTCGGACTGGTGGGAATAAAGCAACCAGCCTGCCACTTCCGGATGCATGCGTACAGCAACAAGGGCAGCCGCCGTGACAATATAACCATCCACCAGCACGGGAACGCCTTTCTGTGCGCAACGGATCATGGTTCCGCATATAGCCGCAATCTCAAAACCACCAAGGCAACGCAACACCTGATCTGGCTGGGCCGCAGAGAGTTTATGGCGTTTCAAGGATTCCTCAATCATCTGCTGCTTGAAGGTCAATCCCTGGTCGTTGATGCCTGTGCCCCGCCCCGTCATCCGGACCGGGGACGTATCTGTCAGCATACAACCGATAGCCGCAGCAGCGGTGGTGTTGCCAATACCTGTTTCTCCTGCAATAAACAGGTTCAGAGGACCATCCTCAAGCAGCCCGTCAATATGGGCCGCCCCCGCAGCCAGGCACCATTCAAGTTGAGACTGGCTCATGGCTGGCCCATCGGCCATATTGTCACTGCCCTGGCCTGCGGAACAATCGATCACGGCTTTCCACCCCAGGGGAGAAGAAAGCAAGCCCATATCGATTATATCCAGTCGGCAGCTCTGCTCCCGGGCCAGAACTGAAATCGCTGCTCCGCCATTAACAACATTCGCCACCATCTGTGTGGTGACCTCCTGGGGATAGGCAGAAGTCCCCAAAGCTGCAATGCCATGATCCGCAGCAAACACGGCAATAGCAACATGGTCTAACGCCGGATGACCCGTGCCCTGCAGGCCGGCCAACACCTCAACAACCTGCTCCAGTTGCCCCAGGGAACCAGGAAACCTGATAAGTTGCCCCTGACGTTCACGTACTGCGGCGGAGCTCTCCGGGTTCGGTTTTTTAAATGGTTCCTGCCGCCAGTTTGAAGACAGCTGCCCGGGCATGCCATCCAGCCACAGGCGAATATCCGCGAAAGAGAATGGCCAGCGGAGCTCTTCTCCATTGTTATTTTGCAAAACCGGAATAGATGTTCCGTAACGCTCAATCAGAGCATCATCCAGGGCGATATCCACCCTCTCAACGCTGGCTTCCAGCTCTTCGGCGGGAACCATGCGCTCCAGCAGCGTCCAGGCCTGGTCACACAAATGACATCCCGGAGTGGTCAGGAAACAGAGTTTCTTCATCAATCAGCATCCATTCTCTATCATAATGCTAAGCTATATGCAGACTTGCTTGTTAGAACATTATCTATGGTGACGCAGCAGTAAAGAGCACCAGAAGATTAATTAGCCAACGTCGTTCACAAAAGCGGTCAGCCGGGTAAAATACTGTGTGAAAACAAAAAACTGCAAAAAAATCTTCAACACTATATAAGAATCTTCTCAGGGGACAGTAGACATGGATTTCGGTTTTTTTAACCAGCTGCTGATAATTTTTTCCGTCTCTGTCTTCGCTATCGCCCTGTTCCACCGCATGCATATCCCTGACACTCTGGCCTACCTGATGGTAGGACTGGCCCTCGGCCCTACGGCAACAGGAATAATCGATACCAGCTTTGATATTACCCTGCTGGCGGAAATTGGCGTGGTCTTCCTGCTGTTTTCCCTCGGGCTGGAGTTCTCCCTGGCCAATGTGCTGGCCATGCGTCGCATTGTATTTGGCCTTGGTGGACTGCAGGTAATGATCTGCACTCTACTGATTGGTTTCAGCGGACTGCTGCTTGGTTTCTCCCCCGGCGGCACCCTGGTTATGGCCGCGGGACTCTCCCTGTCCTCCACGGCGATTGTGTCCAAGGAGCTGTCCCGGCGCAATGAGCTTCGCTCTACCCATGGCCAGCTGACCATCGGAACACTGATTTTTCAGGATATCGCCGCAGTTATGTTCCTTATCCTGATTCCAGCCATGGCAGGCATTACTGCTTCCAGCCTGACCCATTCCCTGCTGATCAGCCTGGGTAAAGGCATAGGTTTTGTCGCCTTTATGGTGCTTGCCGGACGCTGGCTTTTACCTCGCATGTTCCATGAGATTGCCCGCACCAAATCCGAAGAACTGTTTGTACTCAGCGCCATTGTGGTCTGCCTGGTGGCCGCCTGGTTAACCCATCTGCTGGATCTCTCCATGGCCCTGGGGGGGTTTGTGGCCGGGATGATGCTGGGGGAAAGCCATTACCGTCACCAGATAGAAACGGATATCCGTCCGTTCCGGGATATTCTGCTGGGACTGTTCTTTGTCTCCATTGGATTGATGCTTGACCTGCAGCTATTTGCCGCCAACTGGCCGATGATTCTGCTGGCGGCCTGTGGCCTGCTGCTGTTCAAAGCCACCATGATTACCATGCTGGCCAGCTTTATTCACCATGGGAAAAAGACAGCTATCCGCACCGGTATCTCCCTGGCCCAAAGCGGTGAATTCTGTTTTGCCCTTGTGGCTCTGGCCAGCCAGCACAGCCTTCTTTCCCCATCGACTGCTTCTTTTATTCTCTCGGTGACCATTGTCTCCATGGCCGCCACCCCCCTGCTGATCCGCTACAGCGGCCTGATTGCGGATCTTATCTGTGGCCCTAAACAGGAGCGCGAACCACGCAATGCCAGCGATGTGATCAGCCAGCAGGCAGAAGATGTTGAACAGCATATCCTGATTCTTGGTTATGGCCGCGTAGGCCAGGCCATCAGCCACTTTCTCCGTGAAGACCAAATGCCTTTTATCGCCATAGATGACGACCCGATCCACGTTCGGGAAGCCAATCGAGCCGGTGAACCGGTGTTTTACGGCGACTGTCGCCGCACCGAACTGTTGCTGGCCGCGGGGCTGAACCGGGCCAGGATGGTGGCCATCTGCGTAGACAGCTCAAGGGCCGCACGGGAAGCCCTGAAGGGCATCAGGGATGTGAATAAAGATATTCCCGTGTTAGTAAGAACCCGTGACGACTCAATGATGGACACTCTGAAAGAAGAAGGAGCCACGGAAGTTGTGCCAGAGGTACTTGAATCCAGCCTGCTGATTGTCAGCCATGTGATGACTATGCTGGGTCAGCCCGAGCGCACCATTGCCCAGCGCATCCAGTCGGTTCGCCGGGAGCATTACGATATTCTCCATGGTTTCTTCTTCGGCCAGTCCGAAGCCCTGCATACAAAAGAAGGCGATCCTGCCGAGCTGCTGCTCGGCGTCACACTGCCAGAAAAAGCCTGGGCCGTAGGCCGGCCTCTGGGGGATATCAACCTGGAACAGACTGGCGTTCGCCTTAAGCGCATCACCCGTGATGAAAAACGCCTGAACCTGCAACCCGAGCTGACCCTGAATATCGGCGATGTGCTTTTGCTGAAAGGTACCCAGAAACAGGTGCAGCAGTGTGAAAGCCTGCTACTGCAAGGCAAGTAGCAAACCGGCAGAAACAACCCTCCCAAATCAGCACCACCGTAACATTTTGTATCTGGCCCTTGCGGGCCGTATACCCCGGTCTACCCTTTCTTCTCCATGAATAACCTTCAATAATCAGAAAAATCTGAACAGGGGGTATCTAATGCCGGGCTTTTACCGTGCACTATCTTACTCAGCCCTGAAAACGCTGGCTGTACTTTCCTTCGGATTGTGGCCTTTGGCCATTCAGGCTTATCAGGACTCTTCGGAACCCACGCCAACAATCCTGGTGCTGTACAAGGATTCCACCGGGCAGTTCACCACTTTCCCCGATAATGCAACACCTTCCGGTAAATCCAGTAAAAAGGGGCAACCATTCCGGTCAGATACGAACAACGGCCTGGCACGACGTATTGGCAACATCACCTTGTCCGATACCCCTGAACCATCATCAGTCCCCCTGCACAGGCTGAGCAGCACCGACCACCTCAACAGGTTTCAGCCACCCTCTTCCGACACACAAATATCCAGCACCCATCTCAGTGGCTATTGGCAAAAAAAGAAAAGCGGTCGCTCAGCTACGGAACATCTGGCCCGCCTGCTGATACCCTTTGGGGGCGCGGCCCTGGCCCTGGGCACTTTGCCGGAAGACGTTAGACCTGATATCCGTGGCAACCATTTCCAGGTAAACCTGGGTCACTATCTGGTACTTGCTACGGTCAACAACCTGGCAGACCAGGTGGGTGAAGTGATGGCCGACCTGCTGGAGCAGCACCATGCGGGAGGGGTTATCGCTCCGGAATGGGCCAGCAAAGGTGCAGTCGCGGTCTTGATGCTGGGTGTCGGTCAACTGGAATCGGTCAAGGACAGAAGCAATATGACCATGGGCAATACCACCCGCTTCTTTGCCCAGTCTCAGGTGGTCAAGAACTCCGGCCTGTTCCTGGGGGAAGCCACTGGCAAGGTATTTGACCAGATTACCGACCTTCCCCCAGAGCGTCGCAAAATTCTCACAACCATGGCCGCCGGTGCCTGGACAGGTGGACTTTATGCTTTGCTGTCATCAACGATGACGGAAACCTTCCAGAACACCAAGGATTTCCGCAGCAAAATCAGTAACGCAGCTGTCTTTGGTATTAATGGAGCCATTGCGCCGTTTATTCAGGACTTTATCGGACAATGGACAGATAACGAAGCCATCAAAAATGCCAGCTCAAACATGCTGGTCTCCTGCTTCGCATTGCCCGCTGCCGGCGGTCTGTACTATTTCCTCAGCAGTTATAAGACTCCGGCCAGCCAGGGTACAGCTTATATCTTACTGAAACTGCTGGCGGGCAGCCTGACCAAACTTACCAGCGCGTCAATCGCTACTGGCCTGGGCAGAAGCACTCTCCAGAAAATCTATGGCCAGTCCGGAAAAACCACAGGATTTACCGCTGTCAGCTCTGTCCTGCTCACCCTGTTTGGCCACGGCCTGTACAGCCAGTTCGGCATTAACAAAGACTATGGTTCATTGGTTAACGAGTTTTCAGATAAATTCCGTGACGGTATCTATGCCGTTACCATATCCACAGCTCTTACCACTATTATTGAGGATATCGTGCGCCGGATTGAACCCGCCAATGATGACGATATGATTCTGCACCTGAAGTTTGAACCTGTACGGGCAGAGAATGACTCCCTGAACATAGCGGAGTGACAGATCAGCGGTCTTATTAAAATCACCTCTTGCTTAATGTTTCTTTCTGTCTCTGACCGGGCTTGAATGCCCGGCCAGAGAATAAAGAGCTCACGCTGACTGCATAAAACGGTAAAAGCCGTTATAGTGGCAGCGTTGTCTTTATCTTGGCAGAGAGGGAACTATGAAAACCACAACAGATCCCGATAAGAGTCCCGGCTTTTTTTCCATTGTCCAAAGCACTCTTGCCGCGGCTTTTGGGGTGCAGAGTGACAGCAAACGTCAGAAAGATTTCACCCATGGCCGTCCAGGGCAGTTTGTTGCCGCAGGTATTATCTTCACTGTTCTCTTTGTTGTAATTCTTCTGGTGATTGCGAACCTTGTGGTCTGAACACAGAAACTGTGCGCAACCGACAATTCTACTGTCCTTAACTTGTCCTTAACTGCCTTTCTTTTCCCGTAATAACAATGCTCCCATGGAACAAAGCTCCCAGATAACAGGAGCAGGCTCCATCAATAAACAAGAATAAGGGATTTCCATATGAATACTGTTGTCATTCTTGCTGACTATACCAACCCCGGCCACGCGGAGGATATTGTCTTCCTGCTGGACAGCTATGCCCGGGATCCGATGGGCGGCTCAGAGCCACTGTCAGAGCAGGTGAAAAACAATCTTGTCCCGGCACTGGCCAGAATCCCCCACGCTTTTACCGTACTCTGTTATGTGGACGGTCAGCCAGCGGGGCTTGGTAACTGTTTTGAGGGATTTTCCACGTTCCAGTGCAAGCCTCTGGTCAATATCCATGACATTGCCGTTACCTGGGAATTCCGTAGCCAGGGTATTGGACAGAAGCTTCTGGCCAGAATTGAAGAAGAAGCCAAAGCCAGACAGTGCTGCAAAATCACCTTAGAAGTGCTTGAAGGAAATATCCCTGCGCAGCATGCTTACCGAAAATATGGCTTTCAGCCCTACAAGCTGGACGATAAAAATGGTTCGGCTCTGTTCTGGCAGAAAACTATCTGAGGAATTAGTGGAATTCTAAAATCGGGGGAATCAAAAAGTCGGCAGCAGCCGACTTTTTCACATCAGAAATAAATTACTGCCCGGCAACCCAGAAGACCGCTATAGCCACAGCCATAACAATCAGGGCAACAGCAGCCAGAGCGTCAGCCTTGCTGTCATGGCCTGCGTGCTCTTCATTAAACGATTTCTGTTCCATACCAAATCACCTCGTAATGTTTACTTTTATTATTTTTGTTTATCACTGTTATTGTTGTTGAATCAGATTAACGTGCCTTCCCCAGTCCTACAAGATCACCTTCGGTATACTCCATACATTCCCACCGGCAGATTTCATCAAAAATCACTGCCGTACATACTTTCATATAATTCATAGCTATCAATATATTACGAAATATTACTTTTACGAATAAGCAATGCCTGATACTTTACGCTCGCCAATATAGACAATATTTCCGGCTGCCGGCTGAAACCTGCTTACAAAAAAATAATTTATGTACGTTTATAACGAAGTCGACCAGCGCATAGTGGATGAGCGTGTCGAACAATACCGGGATCAGACCCGTCGATATCTGGCCGGAGAGCTTCCGGAAGAAGCATTTCTGCCACTGCGCCTGCAGAACGGTCTCTATGTGCAGAGATTCGCCCCCATGCTGCGGGTGGCTGTTCCCTATGGCCTGATGAATACGACCCAGCTGCGCAAGCTGTCCCACATCGCCCGTTTTTACGATAAGGGCTATGTCCATATCACCACTCGCCAGAATATACAGTTCAACTGGCCGGAACTGGAACAGGTGCCGGATATTCTCGCAGAGCTTGCCAGTGTCCAGATGCACGCCATCCAGACCAGCGGCAACTGTATTCGTAATACCACTACCGACCCTTTTGCAGGCATCCTGCAGGAAGAAGTCACCGATCCCCGCCCCTGGTGCGAAATTATCCGCCAATGGTCCACCCTGCATCCGGAATTCGCATTCCTGCCCCGTAAATTCAAGATTGCGGTGACCGCCAGCCCGGAACAGGATCGCGCTGCCGTACAACTGCACGACATCGGTCTTCAGGCTCAAGTGAATGATGTCGGCGAAACAGGCTTTCGTGTACTGGTTGGCGGCGGACTGGGTCGAACCCCGGTTATTGGCCAGGTGGTGTGCGAGTTCCTGCCCTGGCAACACCTGCTGACTTATCTTGACGCCATTCTGCGGGTGTATAACCGCTATGGCCGCCGGGATAACAAGTACAAGGCCCGTATCAAGATTCTGGTAAAAGCCATGGGTGTTGAAGCCTTTACCGCCAGGGTTGATGAAGAGTGGCAGCACCTGAAGGATGGCCCAGCCACCCTGACAGAGGCAGAAGTTCAGAGGGTTGCGCAATATTTCGTTGATCCGGAATACCAGACACTGGGCGACAATCCGCCCGAGCTGACTGAAGCCCTGAACAAAGACAAAGACTTCAGCAACTGGTACCAACGCAATACCCAGGGCCATAAAAAGCCCGGTTATATTGCCGCTGTTATCTCCCTGAAAACCACGGGTGCAGCCCCCGGCGATATCAGCGCCACCCAGCTGGACCAGGTTGCCCTGCTGGCGAACAAGTACTCCCTGGGTGAACTCCGTTCTACCCATGAGCAGAACCTGGTTCTGGCGGATGTACGACAGGATCAGCTTTATGCCCTGTGGCAGGCCCTGTCTGAATATCGTTTGGCCTCACCGAACCACGGCCTGCTGACGGATGTGATCTGCTGCCCGGGCGGTGACTTCTGCGCCCTGGCCAATGCCAAGTCCCTACCCATAGCCGAAGCCATCCAGCGCAGGTTTGATAATCTGGATTACCTCCACGATCTGGGCGACCTGAGCCTGAATATCTCCGGCTGCATGAATGCCTGTGCCCATCACCATATCGGCAATATCGGTATTCTCGGCGTAGATAAGAAAGGCGAGGAGTTTTACCAGATTATGCTAGGCGGCTCCGCCGGTCATGATGCATCTCTCGGCAAGATTGTCGGCCCTTCCTTTGGCCAGGATGATGTTGCCGATGTTATCGCCAAAATTATCGATGTATATGTCGCACAGCGTCATGAAGGCGAAAACTTCCTGAGCACTTACCGCCGTATTGGCCTGGCCCCCTTTAAGGAGCGTGTATATGAACGCAAAGCAGCTTGAGCTCCTGACCCAGGATTCTGAAGACTACACCGTTATCAGTGATGACGCGGCCCTGCCCTCCAGTGGAAATATTCTGCTTAGCGCGGAGCAGTTCACTGCTCGGCAGGCCGAATTGGAGCACCGTGACGGAAAAACCGGCCTGGTTCTGCAGACGGATACCGAGCTGGAGCCTCTGGCAGATATTCTGACCAAAGCGCCGGTTATCGCAGTGTACTTTTCTGCCTTTGCCGATGGTCGGGGGTTTTCTGTGGCTCGTCTGCTGCGGGAACGTTACGGCTACACCGGCACCATTCGCGCGACCGGGAATTTTATTCCTGACCAGCTGCACTACCTGGCCCGCAGCGGTTTCGATAGCTTTGTGCTTCCGGAAGGTACCAAAGAAGAAACAGCTGCTACATGCCTGGAGGCCTTTACCGAAGCCTACCAGACCTCTGTAGACCGCAAGGAACCCTTGTTCCGCCGCCTCTGATTTCCTTCTGGAACTCAACGGAAACAGCCCCGGTCAACTTTGAGTTGACCGGGGCTGTTGCTTTTACCCGGGCACCTCAAGCCAATAGCCTGTAGTTTTCCCCGTTAAGCAAATATAAGAGCTGATCTGCTTATTAGGCTTCACAACGGAGACAACTTCATATGGGGAATAAACAGGTTTAGAAGGGGTCCGTTGCATATGACGCTGCTCAAAGAACGATCCGTAACAAATAGAGCGGCTGCTCGGCGGGGGCGGAGCAGGAGTGTTCGTCGGTACCTGGGGAAGATACCAGTGCGTAGCCATTATTGAGTTATCACAGGTACTGTGTTTGATTGTGGTGCCGTTTGACCAGAGACAACGGTTGGTATAATCATTTTTGAGGACAACATCCGAGCCGACCTCGGATTCAGTCCAGAACTGATCGTAATAATTCGACACACAATTCCACATAAAAAGATTGTCATAAACAGGGTTATGGATAACGGCCTTATTCACCACAAGACACTTGGAAGTACCAAGGTTGTATAGCTGGAATCCTCCTGACACCAGCGCGACATCATCTTTTCTCCATCGCTGGTTGGGTGTGTCCCGACAGGGATTCATATGGACATTCCCATCCGTTGTAGCCTCCAGACAGTAATCATTTCCCCGCTTCTGGAGAAGAAGCGCTGTTGAGTCGCTTGCGCAGACTGCCATTGGAACAGAAACCAGAGATAATGTCGGCATGACAAGACATGCTTTATAAAAATAACGAGTACACAAATGCATAGCAGTACCCTGTAGCAGAGTTATATGAAGATGAGGAAAACAAAGCCTGTAGTAAAAAAAGCTGATGAGCGCAAAGGCCCAAGTGGCTTCTCATAGAGAAAATAATCAGGAAATTATAGTGCCAGCGATTCTTCCTTCTCGAATAAACATATACCGGAGTAGTTTAGACACTAAACGCTTTTCTTGTACGCATAAACCGATATACTGATTTGAGTTCATTAACGGCTGTGTTTATGGATTCCGGTTCCCTGTTCTTCTCATTCTTCCTGATTTTTACCGGCGCAGCTGTTCTCGCCTCCATTGCTCTGGCTACACGACAACCATTGATTGTCGCTTATATTGTCCTGGGGGGATTGTTTGGTCCATCCGGTCTGGCGCTGGTCAGTGATACCTCTCTGCTTACTGATATCGCCCATGCCGGCATTCTGTTCCTGCTGTTTCTTCTTGGGCTTGATATGCAGCCCGGGCACTTTATGCACCTGTTGCGCAAAACCGCCACGGTTGGCCTGTTAAGCTCCCTTGTCTTCGCCATAATCGGTTATGGCTGTGCACGCCTGTTTGGTTTTTCCGAAGTCAGCAGCCTGGTAATTGGCGGTGCGATGATTTTTTCCAGCACGATTATCGGTATTAAGCTGCTGCCAACAACTGTGCTGCACCATAAACATACCGGTGAACTGCTGGTCAGCCTGTTGCTGCTCCAAGATCTGCTGGCCATCCTGATGTTATTAGTGCTTTATAACGCAGGCGGCAGCCAGGGCGGCTATCTTTCCATGGTCAGCACATTTGCCACCCTGCCCCTGCTGGTATTGATTGCCTGGCTGAGTGTCCGTTACGTGATGCTGCCGCTGATGACACGATATGATCGCTTCCATGAGTATCTGTTCTTACTGGCCATAGGCTGGTGTCTTGGCCTTGGGGAGCTGGCCCATAGCCTGGGACTGTCTGCGGAGATTGGCGCTTTTATTGCCGGCATTACCATCGCCACCAGCCCTATTGCCCAGTACATCGCTATTAACCTGAAACCCCTGCGGGACTTTTTTCTGATACTGTTTTTCTTCTCTGTGGGTGCCAGCTTTAACCTTGCCCTGCTGCCGGATGTGCTTGTGCCCGGCGTTACTCTTGCAGTTATTTTCCTGACAATTAAACCACCGGTATTCTGGTTCTTTCTGCGTAAGGTCAGCGAGAAACGGAAAATCGCCTGGGAAACAGGTGTACGACTGGGGCAGAACAGCGAGTTCTCGCTACTGATCGCCAGCGTGGCAGCATCACAGGGACTGATCGACAATATCGCTTCCCATGTTATTCAGGCAACAGCTATCCTGACCCTGCTTCTGTCATCTTATATCGTGGTATTTAATTATGAATCACCGATTGCAGTGTCTGATCGCCTGAGAAGGGATTAGAACGAAGAAGGCCCAATCGGGCCTTCCTGCATAAAGATTTATCCGGGGAAGCGGGTCGCCACCAGCTTTTCCCACACGTTATTGATAGTTGCAGTCAGGCCACTTTGAACACCCAGCCCCAGCTTCTGTTGCAGGGTTTTCTTCTCAGACCAGCTAACGTGATAAACTCTGGTATCACGGGCATAGCTGTCACAGAGATAGTCATCACTGGTTTTCAACTCATCCACCAGCTTTTTGGCAATGGCCTGGGAGCCATACCAGATTTCACCGGTTGATATCTGCTCAATATCGACCACCGGACGGGCGCGGACAACAAAATCCTTAAACAGATCGTGGGTCTTCTCCAGATCCTCAATGAATTTCTCACGGCCTTTGTCGGTATTTTCCCCCATCACAGTCAGTGTACGTTTGAACTCACCGGCTGTGTGCAGTTCAATATCCACATCATGCTTTTTCAGCAAACGATGGATGTTGGGAATCTGGGCCATAACACCCACTGAACCGATAATGGCAAAGGGCGCGGCAATCAGTTTATCCGCCAGGCAGGCCATCATATAACCACCGCTGGCAGCGACCTTATCGACGGCGATGGTCAGGGGAATGCCTTTATCCCGAATACGCTGCAGCTGTGAAGAAGCCAGACCATAGGTGTGCACCATACCACCCTGGCTCTCCAGCCGTACCAGAATCTCATCTTCCTGGCGGGCCTGACCAAGTACAGCGGTAACTTCTTCCCGCAGGCGACTTACCGCGGAGGCTCTCAGATCTCCATGGAAATCCAGGACAAACAGGCGAGGCTCCATGGGGCTCTCCTCATTTTTCTGTCCTTTTTCTGCCTTCTTCCTGGCTTTCTTGTCTTTCTTTTCCTGCCTGCGTTTCTTTTTCAGGTCAGCGGCATCCATCAGATCCTCTTCCAAGGATTTTTGTCCACCCTCATACTCTTCACTAAGGTCGCGGACCTGGATATGGCCTTTCGAATCTCCCTTCCCCTTGCTGCCCGCAGCGGCAATACCAGCCACAATCGCCAGAATGCCACCAACAATAATGATTACTTTGGTCAGAAACAGACCAATGTCCATCAGAAATTCCAAACGCGTTCTCCTTCACCTTATGGGTACTGATTATTTTCCCGGCGGCTTAGAATAAACCAGAGTTGGGCTTATCTCACCACTCTTTGCTGCCAAATTGCCCCAAAATTGTACTATAAACAAATGCCGGTCAATGTGGTTGACACCTACACGGGTGTCAAATACCCTGAGCCGGCTTGTACATACGAGCCTGTGCAGTACAACCGATAACAGCAAGATTAAAATAAGCTGAACCGGTCTATTAATGACGAAAGGGACATGACGATGGCAAATCTCGTTGAGATTTTTGAGAAGATGCAAGGCAAATTCAATGCCGATGCCGCGGCCGGACTGGATCTGGTGTTTCAATTTGATATTGAAGACGGTGATGTTTATCACCTGATCGTCAAGGATGGTACCTGCAATATCGTTGAAGGTGCCAACGATGATCCCAATGTCACTCTGATTATGGACACCGAAACCCTGACTGGCGTTATGACCGGTGAAATGGATGGCATGCAGGCATTTATGATGGGTAAACTGCGCGCTGAAGGGGATATGATGCTGGCCACCAAGCTGGGTGAACTCTTCCCTAACTAAGCAATCCATTCATTCAGGCACTCGCCCGGGTATTGGAACCGCAGGAGTGTTTTCTGGGATACTCCTGCTTTCCCACCATACTTTTCCACTAAAAGACAAAAACTAACCGCCCGTAGAATTCTCCCGACTAATTCCCAGCGACCGAGGCAACAGCAACCTGAGCAGGCTCATTGATCGCTTTAACAGTCAGCTCATCACCTTTCAGCGTGACCTCATAAATAGCGCCATCCTCCATGGGGAAGTAAGGAGCGGTAATCTTCCGGACTTCTACCGCTTTCAGAGGGTCAAAAAGTTTGACCACCATCCAGCTATCAATACCATAAATCGATGTATACAGACGGCCCTGCCGGGAATGGCCCTGGGTGCGTTCCTGTTCAAGAGTGAGATAACGCCCTTTAATCTGGGTGGGCCTGAACAACTGACCGGAATAACTTCCCAGATGCCAGTGCATATACTCCACCTCAAAAGTCCAGAGATCGCCGCTCATAGACTTCACCAGAAAACCACTGCCAAGGCCGGCCACCTCCGCCTCCCAGGTTTTTGACGCTTTCTTTTTAAAGCTGACAATGGCCAGGGAACGGTTATCTTCCAGGGTTCGGAAAGCGGTCAGATCCCAGACCACCAGCACAGACGCCACCGACAAACCGAGAAATAACAATCCCGCCATTCCTCGAAGCCAGCCCAGAATCCAGCTTGTGTTAAGCAGCAGGCGAAAGGTCAGCCATATCACCAGCAAAGTCGCCAGAACCGGCAGAGCCATAAGCAGAACAGTACTCATCAAGCTGCCACCACCTCATAACCCAGTTCACTTAAACTGGACTCCGCCAGCTCCAGGGCTCGAATAGCTCGTTTGTCACCCACAGCACCGGACTCCACGAAGTACTCCAGGCTGGACAACACATCAGCAAAGGTTTCCAGAGCTGCGTGACTGAGGGGCTCTTCGCTCTGCAGGACCTGCTCACGAAGAAAATCGGCGCAACACTGAATCAACCGAGCCCCCCTCTCCTCACCGGAGAACTGTAGCCCGCCACGGATGGCCTGCAGAGTTTTGGGCAGGTTATCCAAGTGAATCTTGTCGTAGTCTGATTCCAGATAGGCATTAATGGCTCGCTTGGTCAGGGTCAGCCCGGCCTGGGCCTCATCCCAGATCACACAACTGGCTTCGTTCAACTGTCCATAACGGACAGATGTAGAATTACTTTCCTGCTCTTCTGGTACCACCGGCTGGCCAATCACGCCAAGGGTGGCCACCATGGCTTCTACATAGAGCACAGCCTCAGCCACTTCCTGCAACCGTTCACCTTCCGCCACCTGGCCATGTTCCTGCCATACCTGCACCTGAATCTGCTGTTTCTGCAGGGTATTGGCTGCGGAGTGCAGTCCAACCATGGACAGGGTTTTCGTCAGTGTGGACATGGCCGTTACCAGACCGGCGTAGTCCAAGTCCGTACTGCTGGCACCACGACCAGCCAGATCCAGCATATCCTTAACCGCTACCAGCTCTTCCTGCAGAACTCCGGAAAGGGATTTAAAGACATCCGAAGCCGGACCTTCCATCGCTTTACGGGCATCACCCAAAGTACGGTCGGTAAACGGCAGGGGCATAATGGCAAATTCATTCCGTACGACATTGGACAGTGGCCCGCAGCTGCCGGATACCGCCACCAGATAGAGCATCTCTTTCATAAACTCATCGGGAACATCAAGGCTCTCCAAACCGGCAGGCAACTGGAGTTTTCTTAAAAACTGGTCAACCCGGCTGAACAAAATTGTACGGGGACGGGACAGTTCCATTTCCATATCGACAAAGGCTTCCAGACAGGCCGCCAATACCCGACAGAAACGGGAAAACGGCAGGTGCCTGTGCAGTTCCGCCAGATGAGTCGCGGCACGCTGCATCAGGCGTATGCCTGCGTAAGGGCGCTTATGGGATAGAAGACCAAGCAAGCCTATCTGGTACATCTGCCGCAGCCGACGGGTGGTCTGCCGGGAGCGTTCCGGGTCAGCGCACAGAGGCTCTCCGGACATGGCGAGTTCCATCATACGCACCCGGAAAAACTGACTTTCAGGCAGAACAGGCACTCCACGCTGCTTCCGAAGCGTGTTCACTATGGATAACAACAGCTCTGGGAACTCATCATTACGACGCAGAATAAAATCCAGGTAACGCTGAAACACCAGAAGCCCCTGTCCAAGGTCTTCCAGGATACAGTCACTGTCCCGGCCTTCCCGCAGCTCCGTCACAAGGTGCAGAAGCTCAACAATCAGCAATTCGGCCCCGCTCAGTTCCACCATCCTGACGATGCCCACCACCTGCTCCAGAGCCTGGAAGGTTTCGGTCAGTGGCGACACATTACTGCGGTCTTCCGTGAACTGCTCAAGCCGGTGCACAATATTATCTATTGAGCGCTCCAGCTCATCACGAAGCGGCAACAGGGACGCGACTCCAGCCATCGTTAACGCTCCTTCTTGTTCTTGGTTTATCTTGGTTCGATCACTATATCAGTAGCCTATGTACTGATACAGAGTTCCTTCAGCAATCAGTGAACCTTGTCCGGAAACTGCTGTTTCCAGAGGCAGCTTCCAGCTTTCTTCTCAATCACCGCCAGCTTTTTCCGGTGCTGGGCCAGTTCATCCTCGCTGGCCTGCACCACTTTTAACCTGGGCCGGTCAGCACTTAAGCGACGAATACCACCGCTGGCCGCATTCTCTTCCCCTGAGCTTTCAAGGGCTCCCAAAGAGAGAGCGGTCTGGCCACCGGTCATCAGCAGATAAACATCCGCCAGAATTTCCGAGTCAAGGAGTGCACCATGCAGAGTTCGGCTGGAGTTATCTACTCCATACCGCTTACACAAAGCATCCAGACTGTTGCGCTGGCCCGGATGCTTCTTGCGGGCCATGGCCAGACTGTCAGTGATCTTACAATACTGCTCAATATTACCCGGGCCATTGGCCAGCATGCGGAATTCGTGGTTAATAAAGCCCACGTCAAAGGGCGCGTTATGAATCACCAGCTCAGCCCCCTGAACAAAATTCAGGAAGTCCACCGCAATCTGGGAAAATACCGGCTTGTCCTGAAGGAACTCGTTGGTAATACCATGCACTTCAATAGCGCTGGCCTCGACTTCCCTTTCAGGGTTGATATAAACGTGGTAGTGGTTACCGGTCAGTTTGCGGTTAACCAGCTCAACACAACCGATCTCAATCACCCGGTGGCCGAGGGACGGTTCAAGACCGGTAGTTTCTGTATCAAGGACAATTATTCGGGACATGGTTGCTTATCCAATCGCCTGTTCTGTATTGGCTCTTATTTTAACGACTTGCCGGCAGCCTTACGGGCCCCCTGGCGAGCCAGCTCATCGGCCATTTCATTATCGGGATGACCACTGTGCCCCTTTATCCAGTACCACTCTACACGGTGTCGGGCAGACTCGGCCTCCAGTCTCTTCCACAGGTCTACATTCTTGACCGGTTTTTTACTGGCTGTCATCCAGTTTTTGCGCTTCCACCCCGCCAGCCACTCGGTAATACCCTTGCGGACATACTGGGAATCTGTCGTCAGTTTCACATCACAGGAACGGGTCAAAGCAACCAGACCTTCTATGGCGGCCATCAACTCCATGCGGTTATTAGTAGTCTCCTTCTCGCCGCCAAAGAGGTGTTTTTCCTTGTCTCCGTAACGCAGTACCACTCCCCAGCCACCAGGGCCGGGGTTGCCACTGCAGGCACCATCCGTGTATATCTCAACAATTTTTCTCAACGGTTATCCTTCATCAGATCACCGGCAGTACAGGCGGTACTGCCGAAAAGTCGGTTATCATTACTGCGCCAGCGCCGGTCGTAGGGAATCAGTCCGGAACGCTCCTTGATCGCCACAAGCACATAAACACTGCCCATACCCAAACGGTCGGTGGAAATAAAATGCTCTACCTTATGGCACCGGGCCGGGTTCAGCACGCCGGTTAACGGGAACATACCACCGCCATAGTGCAGATGGCATTGCCGAAAGTTCAACAATGTTAACCAGTCATTAATACGCCGAGGCTGGTAGAACCTGGCACGGCGGATAATTTTATCATCACCGATACCCACCATACGTACGGGATTCCACAAACTTCTCGGATTAAACCCCACAACCACCAGCCGACCACCGGGCATCAAGGTACGACAGGCTTCCCGTAAGGTTCTGTGGGGCCGCGCGGCAAACTCAAGGGCGTGGTGCAGCACTACCAGGTTCATACTGCGTGGCTGGATCGGCCATGCGTTAACTGACAACCGCACTGTTGGATCAGGGGAATGCTCATCCAGGGGCGTAAGGAAGGTTTTATGGACGATCTGGGCCTCGTCCAGCAGAGAGGCGTCCGGCAATATGCCCAAGGTGCAGGCGTGGTGCCCAAACATGCGGGGCAACACTGTGCTTAACAGTTGTTTTTCGGTTTCCAGCAAAAACTGTCCACGCTCACTAGCAAGCCATTGCCTGACCGCGGGCAGCCATTCGGCAAAAGAACCACATTCAGAACTACGATTTCTTGCAAACATTCAGTATCCATGACTATTGGCATGAAACAGGTTAACCAGTACGATCACGCTAGCTTTTCATATCCCATCCTGGTTGAAATATGATCTCGATTATCGGACTGCAAGCATTCAATGATAATTATATCTGGATGCTAACCAACTCCAAAAGCCGAACCTGTTACGTAGTTGATCCCGGCGATGGTAACGTCGTTCTGGATGCCTGCCGCAGAGAAGGCGTGGAGCTGGCCGGAATCATCATTACTCACCACCATACTGACCATACCGGTGGCATTGACCTGCTGACAAGTGCACAAGCGGGAAAATCTTCCCTCGTTGTGTACGGACCTGGCAGTGAGAAAATTCCAAGCATTAACCAGCCCCTTCAGGATGGCGATGAAATCACCATTTTTCACGATATCCCCCTGCGGGTGATAGCAACTCCGGGGCACACAGCCGGGCATATCTGCTACTTTGGCCCGCTGCCCGGACAGGGTCCGGTACTCTTCTCCGGCGACACACTGTTTGCCGGCGGCTGTGGCCGGCTGTTTGAAGGCACGGCTGCCGATATGTGGCAGTCTCTGTCAAAGCTTGCAACGCTTCCCTCTAACACCCGGGTGTATTGCGCCCATGAATACACTCAGTCCAATCTGGCCTTTGCCCGGGCTGTAGAACCACAAAACGCCATTCTCAAGCAACGCATGCAGACTGTTCAGGATCTTCGTGCGCGAAATCATGCTACAGTTCCCACCCTGCTATCTGATGAGCGCGAGACAAACCCTTTTTTACGGGTGGAGCATTCGGATGTTGTCCAGGCCGCGAGCCTGCACGCTGATCGTCCGATGACGTCCCCCGAAGACACTTTCGCAACTATCCGGCAATGGAAGGATATTTTCTGAAGGGTGTCATAGACTGTTAAGAAAAACACTGGATTATAATGCAAGATAAGACGCCCAATCAGGACGCATGTTCTCCTGTTTCCTTCAGACTGGCAAAACCACTGGCGCTGGCATTGCTGCTCAGCGGATGCCAGACAATGGTGCCAGAAAAAACCCTTTCTCCGCCAGAGGCATCCCTCAGCGGAAAATCTTCCGCAGCTGATAAGGCCGATAAGTCTCAAACTGCGGTCGCTGTACCTGCGGCCTCTGAGGAAAAGCCAATTGAACCTCAACCGGTACTTCACCCCGATGATCTGGTAGAAGTGATTCGTGATGGTCTGGCACTGAATCTCAATCAGGACAACGCCCGTATCCGCGCGGAGCTGCGCTGGTACAGCCGTAACCAGGGTTACTTTAACCGGGTCTTTGCCCGGGCTTCCCCTTACCTCCATTACATTGTGATGGAAACCCAGCGTCGTGGCATGCCCATGGAAGTTGCCCTGCTGCCAGTGGTGGAAAGTGCCTTTGACCCTTTTGCCTACTCCTTTGCCCGGGCTTCCGGACTCTGGCAGTTTATGCCAGCCACCGGTCGCCATTACGGACTGGAACAGAACTGGTGGTACGACGGCCGGCGCGATGTTGTAGCTGCAACCAATGCCGCCCTCACCTACCTCGAAGAACTCCATAACCAGTTTAATGACTGGGAACTGGCCCTGGCCGCCTACAATGCAGGCAGAGGAACTGTTGCCAACGCCGTTAAGCGGAATAAAAAAGCGGGCAAGCCTACGGACTTCTGGTCTTTGTCTCTGCCCCGGGAAACTTCCGCCTATGCTCCCAAACTGCTGGCCTTGGGTAAAATTGTTCGTGATCCGGATACGTACGGCCTGACCCTGCCCTCAGTTACCAATGAACCTTATTTTGAGCAGGTAGATATCGGTCAGCAGATAGACCTTGCCCGGGCCGCCAAACTGGCCAATATGGAAGTGGACGAACTCTATCAGCTGAATCCAGCTTTTAATCGCTGGGCTACCAGCCCCGATGGCCCACATAAGCTGCTGGTTCCCATTGAGCAGGCCGAGGCTTTCCGTACAGCCCTGAGCGAACTACCTCCTGAGAAACGGTTAAAATGGCAGCGTTATACGATTAAATCCGGTGACAGCCTGATTCGTATCGCTAACCGTTTCGGCACCCAGGTCAGTCTGATTCAGGAAATCAACCAGGTATCCGGTTCCCGCATTGTGGCAGGTAAAACCCTGCTGATTCCCGTGCCCTCCGTGGCCAGTGATAATTACACTCTGACTGCAGAACAGCGTCGTCTTGTAAAGTCCAGCCGCCCGGTTAAAGGCCGCAGCAAAGTCAGCCATATTGTCCGCAGTGGGGACAACTTCTGGGATCTGGCCCGGAAATATGATGTGTCTGTACGCAACCTGGCGTCCTGGAACAGCATGGCACCGAAAGACATGCTGAGGATTGGCCAGAAGCTGGTGATCTGGACTAATAATACAGTAAAAGCCGGCTCTGGCATTGTGCGCAAAGTGAATTACAAGGTTCGCAAAGGTGATAACCTGTCGATTATTGCCTCCAGGCACAAAGTGAAAATCAGCGATATTCGCAAGTGGAACAACTCCCTTGGCAAATATCTGCAGCCGGGAGACAAACTCACCCTGTTTGTGGATGTAACCCGTTAAGAGCGATTATTCAAAACCATAAAACGGGAGCCAGGTATAACCCTGCTCCCGTTTTTTTTGCCTATAGTTTCAGGAAGCACCAATAAAAACCGGATGCCTCTTGCTCTCCATTCACCATTTCACAATAAGCAGCACTCTGAGCTTCAGAAAAATGCGGTTAATGCTGACGCTTAGTCTGATTCATACCAGCCTGTTTGCACAAAATCCGGTTACCTTTACCCATGCCATTGCCATTCATGGTCAGCCCAAACACGGGCCGGATATGAAACACTTTGATACTGTGAATCCTGAAGCCCCGAAAGGTGGCACCATTTCCATGGCCCAGATAGGCACCTACGATACCTTTAATCTCTATGGACCTAATGGTAAAGCGCCTTTCGGATTGTTCTTTACCCATGACACGTTGTTAACCCGCAGCTGGGATGAACCACTCACAAAATATGGTGTTATTGCCGAAAAAATCGAACGCCCTGCAGATAACAGCTGGATCGCTTTTCATATTAATCCTGCGGCCCGTTTCCATGATGGTAAACCAGTCACCGCAAACGATATCGTCTTCAGTTTCAAGGCTCTGACTGAGCAGGGGAATCTGTTCTGGAGGCAGTTCTACCAAGATGTTGAGAGTGTAAAAGCGACTTCTCCATCAAGGGTGGTATTTATCTTTAAAGCCAACAGAAATCGGGAACTTCCCCTGCTTCTGGGGCAGCTTCCGGTTTTGGCCAGCCATTGGTGGAAAGACAGGGATTTTAGTGAAACGACTCTGGATATTCCTGTAGGCAGCGGTCCTTACCAGATTCATCGGTTCCAGCCCGGGCGTTATATTGAATACAAACGCGACCCTGATTACTGGGCAAAAAATCATCCCATCAATGTAGGGCGTTTTAATTTTGATATCATCCGCTATAACTTTTTCCGGGATACCAATGTTGCCCTTGAAGCCCTGAACAGCGGCCAGCTTAACTGGCGTATGGAAAGTGATTCCCGTTACTGGGACAGCGGTCACAGTCGCAGCGCACTGGAGAGTGGCAGGCTGATAAAATCCAGCTGGACCAATCATAATCCCCAGACAACATCCCTTGTTATTAACAGCCGAAAACCTCTCTACCAGGATATCAGGGTCAGGGAAGCTATTACTATTTTGCTGGATGTTGAATGGGCTTTGGGCCATTTGCTCAACAATTCCGCTCTGAAAGCCAACAGCCTGTTTGCCGGAAGTGATCTCGCCGCTCCGGCTCTCCCCGGCTCTGATGAATTGACCATTCTGCTTCCCTGGAAAAAGGAACTTCCACAAAGGCTCTTTGAGGAATCCTGGCCACCGGCCACAGCCATGAGCAAAAGGGAGAAACTGATATATGCCCTGAACCTGTTTCAAGCGGCTGGTTTTTCACTGAAAAAAGGCAAGTTGATTTCACCTGCTGGAAAGCCTGTCACTATGGAATTATTGCTTGGTTCCCCCCAGCAGGAACGGCTGGCCCAGGGGCAGGTGCGGCGTTTTGCTGAAGCGGGAATCATATTACGTATACGAACGGTAGAAAGCGCACGATATCTAAAACATATACGCGCCCTTGAGTTTGATCTTATTCTTCACACTTTCCGCCACACCCCTTCTCCCGGACAGGAACAGTCGCTGTTCTGGAGTGGCGAGAACATTAATGAACCTGGAACCCTGAATCTGGCAGGCATAAAAAACCCAGTTATTGACGCAATTACCCGGCAGATTCCCGCTTCACGCTCCCGAGAAGAATTAACCACTCTGGTACAGGCCCTTGACCGCACACTGCTATGGGGATTTAAGGTGATCCCCCTGTTTTACCATCCTTACTGGCGGGTGGCCCACAGCAATCAACTGGCTTATCCGAACACAATGACACGCTACACCATTGATAAAACAACATGGTGGTCTGTTCCAGCGTCTAAACTGAAAAAGCCAACAGATTAAACACTCGGACAACTATTCTGAGCAGTGAATTCTGAACAGTGAATTCTGAACAGAGAGTAACATTGGCTGCTTTTTTATAAACTGTTTCTATAAGAATGCATAAAACACAATGGGGCCATGAAAACCTATATCTTTCACCGCCTGCTGCTGCTGATTCCCACACTGTTTGGCATTCTGCTGCTGAACTTTATTATTGTTCAGGCTGCGCCTGGTGGTCCCGTAGAACAGATGGTCGCCAGATTTGAAGGTTTTGACACCGATGCCAGCAGCCGTATCAGTGGAGGTAATGAAGCAGACAATCAGGTTAATACCCAGGAATATAATGAACATCAGGGCAGTCACACCCTCTCTCCTGAACTTATCAAACTGATTGAAAAACAGTACGGTTTTGATCGCCCGGCCCACGAACGCTTTCTGAAAATGACGGGAGATTATCTTACCTTTGATCTTGGCAAGAGTTTCTATCGAACCATAAAAGTGACGGACCTTATTCTCGAGAAGCTCCCCGTTTCAATTTCCCTTGGTTTATGGAGCACTCTCCTGGTTTACCTGATATCTATTCCCCTAGGCATAACCAAAGCATTAAAACAGGGGGCAGCCTTTGATACCTGGAGCAGCCTGCTTATCGCTACAGGTTATGCCATTCCCGTATTTTTATTTGCCATGCTGCTGGTTGTGCTGTTTGCAGGAGGATCTTACTGGCAGATATTCCCCTTGAGCGGGCTGGTATCGGAAAACTTTCATGAAATGAACGGAGCTGAAAAAATTTTTGATTACCTGTGGCATTTGGTTCTTCCTGTCGGCGCGCTGGTGATTGGCAGTTTCGCTACCTTGACACTATTGACCCGCAATTCGTTTCTGGAAGAAATCCACCGCCAATACGTCATAACCGCCCGATCAAAAGGTCTGGGAGAATACCAGATTCTGTTCCGCCATATATTTCGCAATGCCATGTTGCTGGTGATATCAGGATTACCCGCCGCCCTGCTCAGCATATTGTTTACCAGTAGCCTGCTGGTGGAAATTATTTTCTCCCTCGACGGATTGGGATTAATGGGATTTGAAGCGGTGATTCAACGGGATTACCCGGTTGTTTTCGGCACCCTTTATATCTTCACCCTGTTAGGGCTGCTGATAAAGCTGGCGGGAGACCTGACCTATGTATTAATTGACCCGCGAATCCATTTTGATGCAAGGGGCACCCTGTGAGTCTCTGGATAAATCTAAGCCCGCTGAATCAAAGGCGATGGCAGATATTCAAATCCCATCGCCGCAGTTACATCTCTCTCTGGATATTTCTGGTAATCTTTACTGTCAGCCTGCTGGCCGATGTTATAGCCAACCACCGGCCTTTGCTGGTGAGCTATCAAGGACAGTTCTATTTACCTTTTCTTCAGACCTACCCGGAAACAACTTTTGGGGGAGAGCTGGATCTGGAACCGGACTGGCAGGATAACTACATATACACACAGATCAGCAACAGTGGCGGCTATATTATTCAAGCCCCTGTTCCATTCAGCTACGACACGATTAATTACCAGCGTTCCGCTCCCAGAGCACCTTCATTTGAAAACTGGTTAGGAACCGATGACCAGGGCCGGGATATTCTGGCACGCGTATTACATGGTTTACGCACATCCATTATTTTTGGCCTGCTTCTGGCCCTGGGAAGCTCTTCTCTTGGAATAACTATTGGCGCAATTCAAGGATATTACGGTGGTGCTATTGATATGACCGGACAACGGTTACTGGAGGTATGGTCCGGTCTTCCTGTGCTTTATCTGTTGATTATACTCTCTGGCCTTGTTGATACTGGTTTCTGGACACTCCTGTTCATTCTGCTGTTATTCTCCTGGATGCCATTAGTTGACCTGGTAAGAGCTGAGTTCCTGAAAGCCAGAAATTATGAGTATGTTATGGCAGCCAGAGCTATGGGCCTGCAAAACCACAGGGTAATTATTCGGCATATTCTGCCTAATACTCTTGTTTCCACACTGACCTACCTGCCCTTCCTGCTTTGTGGTGCAATTACCACTCTTGCATCATTGGATTTCCTTGGTTTTGGGCTTCCCTCCGGATCAGCTTCTCTGGGAGAGCTAATCGCTCAGGGAAAACATAATCTTCAAGCTCCCTGGCTGGGTATTACCGCATTTATGGTTATTTCAGTCCTGCTTGTTGTACTTGTCTTTATTGGCGAAGGGGTTCGGGATGCCCTTAATCCGAGGGCTATTCATGGCTGAACCATTGCTTCAACTAAGAGGCCTTTCTATCATCCATAAGCATCATGGCCCTTTAGTCCGTGATATTAATTTGAACCTTTCGACTGGAGAAACTCTGGCTCTGGTGGGTGACTCCGGAGCGGGAAAATCTCTGACAGCCTATTCAATACCTGGCCTCCTTCCTGATGAAATGGAAGTTACAGGACATATCATTTTTGAAAACAGAAAATTGCGAAATATGTCTTTAAAGCAGTTAAAGACACTGCGTGGCAACCAGATCAGTATGATTTTTCAGGAACCCATGTTATCCCTTAATCCATTGCATAAAGTGGGCAGACAGGTTGCTGAAAACCTTTTTATCCATAAGAACCTGTCCAAAACAGAAGCAATGGAGGAAGCGATAAGCCTGTTTCGTGATGTTGAGCTTCCCAACCCTGAACAGACAATTCACCGTTTTCCTCATCAACTCTCCGGAGGTCAGCGACAGCGGGTGATGATTGCCATGGCCATTGCCAATAAGCCTAAACTCCTGATAGCCGATGAACCCACAACAGCGCTGGATATCACCGTCGAGCAACAGGTGTTGAAACTACTGAAAAAACTGCAGGAAAAATATCATATCGCCATACTGCTGATTACCCATGACCTGGGTATTGTCAAGCAATATTGTGAAAGAATCTGTGTTATGTCTGATGGGCGCATTATTGAACAGGGAGAAACAGAGTCTGTTTTTTTCACGCCAAAGCATCCACACACCCGAAGCCTTATCAACAGTATCCCCTCTGGTAAGCCTTCTCCCGTGCCAGAAAATTCCGGGCAAATCCTACTCCTGAACCAACTTTCAGCCTGGTATAACCAAACTCATTTCTGGTTTAAAAAAAGAAAACAAAGATCTGTTATAAAAGACATTTCTCTTTCATTACAAAACGGAGAAACTCTGGGGCTTGTCGGTGAAAGCGGTTCAGGAAAAACCTCCTTGGGTCTGGCTATTTTGCGAATACTGTCGTCTGAAGGAGACATTTTCTTCCGGAGAAAACCTGTACAGGGTCTGGCAGAGAAACAATTCCGTCTCATTCAAAAAGATATCCAATTGGTTTTCCAAGACTCTTTTGGGAGCCTGAACCCTCGCCTGAATATTCGATCGATTCTGGAAGAAGGACTTGTTGTTCATACGGAGCTGTCTTTGCAAGAGAGAGAGAAGCATATGGTGTCAACACTTAAAGAAATCGGACTCCATCCATCCGTTCTTGACCGATATCCCCATGAATTTTCCGGCGGACAGCGACAACGTATAGCCCTGGCCCGTGCCCTTATATTAAAACCTTCACTTATTATTCTTGATGAACCTACCTCCTCCCTCGACCGAAGACTGCAGCTGCAGTTGATCGAACTATTAAGAAACCTTCAGAAGAAGTACCAACTAAGTTATATTTTTATCAGCCATGACCTTTCTGTTGTTCGGGCGTTAAGTCACCGCATTGCTGTTCTGAAGAATGGACTGATTGTTGAGTCCGGCGAAACGGAACAGATATTCCAAAAGCCTCAACATAAGTACACTCAAGCACTGATTCAGGCCGCTATTAGACAATGACGTACTTTTTGGCTTTTTCCTGATATAAAAACCAGGATAATATACCAAATAATGATTTGGGGTAAATGAAGGGGTTATATATGATTGTATAATATCCTTATATAAAGGTATAAAAATGCCCGAATCAAAGCTGAATACTTTTAGATGCCCCTTTTTTCATCATATTGTATTCATATATAAAACCCCAAACGGAAGTTCCGATCGGGGTTTTATATAGTCCTGAACTAATCAAAGTGAATTAGAAGCCTGACGATGACCTACTCTTTATTATCCCCGAAGGGGGCACATGGACTAACCCCAAAATCATCCCGCACTACCATCGGCGATGCTTCGTTGCCTGAGCGCCTGTGACCGCCAGGGATGGCGGAAATGTCGAAAAGGCAGGGAGCTTTTTTCGACCGGCCATGAAGAGAGGATGGAATCAGGTGATTTCAAAGATTTTCTCCATGTCCAC